>JBHEOV010000183.1:0-614 GCA_046260625.1 Halanaerobium sp.
CTCCGCAACTGGTGTAGCATTCACACGTAATCCTGCAACCGGCGAAAATTATTTTTACGGCGAATGGTTAACCAATGCACAAGGCGAAGATGTTGTTGCTGGTATTAGAACTCCAAATCCAATTAACGAAGTTGGTAAGAGTGAACACACAGAACATCTGGAATCTCTTGAAACTGCAATGCCAGGTACTTACAAGGAATTGCACAAAATACAGAAATCGCTTGAGAGACATTATCATGATATGCTTGATATTGAATTTACAATTCAGGATGGAACACTGTATATGTTACAGTGCCGTGTTGGAAAAAGAAACGGACCTGCTGCTGTAACAATGGCTCTAGAAATGTACAAAGAAAAAATAATTTCTAAAGAAGAAGCAGTAATGCGTGTTCAACCTTCACAGCCTGATGAACTTCTTCATCCAATTATTGATCCTGCTGTTGAAATAAATACTAAAGCGGTTGCAAAAGGTTTACCTGCTGGACCAGGCGGCGCTGCAGGACAAGTTGTATTTTCTGCTAATGATGCTGTTGCATGGGCTAAAGAAGGTAAGAAAGTAATACTTGTTCGAGAAGAAACAAATCCTGAAGATATTGAAGGTATGCGCGCTGCTC
>JBHEOV010000184.1:0-589 GCA_046260625.1 Halanaerobium sp.
GTTGAAAAGACATAAGATCCGGCAGAGTGAAAATAAATTGGCACTGGGAGATAATTATAAAGAACATGATCTGATTAATTGTAATGAAATTGGTGATCTAATTAACCCAGTTACTGCTTATGCAGAATTTAAGAAAATAAGCAGGTCCATTAATCTTCCAGAAATTAAGCTGCATGATCTGAGGCACACATTTTCAACAATGTTTTTAGAAAATAGGGGTAATATAAAAACCCTGCAACAGATATTAGGGCACAGCAGTATTTCTGTTACCATGGATACATATTCACATGTAACAGATGAAATGCTAGATAGTGCAGCTAAAAATATGGATAGTATGTATAAGATTAAACAGGCCAGCAAATAAGCTGGTCTTTTTTACTGCAATGTTACTGCAATAGCAAAAATAAAGTATATTTTTAGCCCCAAATGAAGAAATCCTGCTGGGGTTTTTCTTGCTTTAAAATATTTGTCTAAAATTGTAATGTGATTTTTTTTTGTTTTCTGAAGGTAATAAACTAATTTTATTGAATTATATTAATAAGTGTTAAAAAGTTAATTATACATTTGTGTTAGAAAATATGGTTTCGGT
>JBHEOV010000185.1:0-561 GCA_046260625.1 Halanaerobium sp.
ATATTTATCTCTAAAAAAAGCTACCAGACCAGGGATATTGCTGGTAAATCTATGTAAATAAAAATATACTGCTCTTTTGTAGAGGAGCATTTTTTTCTGCAGCAGATATTCTTTCATGCAGCAGACAATATAGTTTAAGGACCGCTGAAATCTAGGGAAGAGAAAAGCTGGAAGTATGGAAACAGTTCTGCCGCAGTGCTGGCATTTGTATCTTCTGATTAGGATGAGATAGCATTTGCCATCGATAGTAATTACATAACGGTGGTAAAAACCATGTTTTTGGAGTTGATCATGACAGTGAGGGCATTCTTCAGGGTGTAAAAAATCATTATTCTGACCGAGCTCATAATATTTTTTTGCAGTTATTTTAAAATCATGAATAATTTGCATCTGATCACATCCTAAATATTCTGACAATATTTTATCAGATTATTTTAGGAATTGGAAGAGCTTGTTCTAATTTATTTTGATTAATATTTATCGTTTTCTAATGGTTTAATTTGATAGATAACACCTTATCGAGAAAACTTTTATTTACTTTATATTAAAGCCCTGGTTAAA
>JBHEOV010000186.1:0-516 GCA_046260625.1 Halanaerobium sp.
TTAAATATTAAAGCCAGGCATTTAGCCTGGCTTCTTTTTTTCATCTAAGTTTTTATTTAAGATAATTAATCTTCAAAAATAGTATCTGCATTCTCTAAGAGCTCTGCTGGAATTTCTAGTTCAATACTTTCTGCAGCAGATTTATTAATATAGAGCTTTAATTCTTTCGAAGATTCAACTGGCATTTCAGCTGGATCAGCACCATTTAAAATTCGGACCGCCATACTACCGGTCTGTCTTCCCAGCTGATAATAATCTATTCCAAGTGTTGCAATTGCTCCCTGTTTAACTGAATTATTTTCAGAGGCAAATACCGGTATTTTACGGTTGTGTGCTGTTTGAAGTACTGTAGGCATAGCAGAAACAATAATATTATCTGTCGGTACATATATTGCATCTACACTGTCAACTAAAGAAGAAACTGCCAGACTAACTTCACTGCTGTTGCTGACTGTTGCCTCTTCCAGTTCTATTCCCATTGCTTCAGCTTTTTCTTTTGCTAGCTCAACCTGAACA
>JBHEOV010000187.1:0-512 GCA_046260625.1 Halanaerobium sp.
GCTGCAAGTTATTTATAAATTGCTATTAAGAATCAAGCAATTTATTTTTTATATAAAGGTAAAATTTGTCAATTATTACTGTCAACTTTAAATTAAACTCCAGATTTACCAGTGAAGATAATATTTTAGAAAGAAAGCAGATTAAAGTTGATGGCTAATAATAAAGGAGTGAGCTTTGATGAGTAATGAGTGAAAATATAAAAAAGAAATTTCAATTAAAATTCAGAACAAATGGCAGAAAATTTTAAATGTACTTGTTAAAACAGCAGGCAGTTCTGATGCTTTAATCACCAGATTTAACCCTCCTTTTCTTGATGTTTTTAAGGCAAGTGAGAATACAGAAAATATCTTTAAAGAAGGTATGAGTGTTAAATTATCAGGACATTACTGTAATGAAGTTATTAAAAATGATAGGAAAGTTATGATTGTAAATGCATTGGAAAATAAAAAATGGAAAAATCATAGTGATGCCCAATCTGGTTTGAATGCCTATCTAGGTTATCCATTAAAAT
>JBHEOV010000019.1:0-26114 GCA_046260625.1 Halanaerobium sp.
GCCAGCAGCGAAAAAAGCGTCAAAAATCTTGGAATGTTAAAAGATGGAGAAGAAATTGATGTTAACTGGGCAATTGAAGCCTTGAGAGTTGATGGAACTTTACCCTTTGCCTTAAAGGTAACTGGTTTAAATAATTATGAAAAAACAATAGTGGAAGAAATAAGTTTACCGAGATTAAATCCACTTATTTTGCTCCAGGAAAATAGAGGTCAGAGGGATGAAGATTATTATGCTGTTGATATTGCTGCTGCTAATATAGCAGAAGCGGAGAATATAAGTTTTGATCTAGATTATAACAGTGATAATCTATTATTAACGCATGTATCGCGCGGAAATTTCTTTGTTGGTGACAATAATTTGCTGCCATTTAATAGACCTGATAGATCTGAACCTGGAAAAGTTGTTTTCGATCAGGAATTTCCATTTAACAAAGCTAATGGTGTTATAGCAACAGTTCACTTTAAACTTAAAGAAGAAAATCCAGGTAATATAACTATTAATAATTTGGAAGCAGTAAATAGTTCTGGTGATACAATAGAACTTGAACTTAGAAATATTTTGGAGGAGGGAAATTAAATGTTAAAATATAAAAATATTATATTATTAAGCTTACTCTTAATTTTAATTTTTAGTGGTGGAGCTTTTGCTCAGGAGTTTGATGATGTCCCACGTGATCATTGGGCTTATGATAGTGTTCAGACTCTTGCTGATCAAGGTTATTTAAGCTTATATTCTGGTGAAGATTTTAATGGAGAAGAACCTTTAACCAGATATGAAATGGCAGAAATTATTGCTAATCTTTTAGAAAATACTGTTGGCGGAACAGCAGCCGAAGATCTTTCTGAAGAGGATGTTGAAGTTATTCGAGAACTATCTTTAGAATTTAGAGATGAACTGGTAACAGTCGCCCAGAGACAAAAAGATTTTGAAGAAAAATTAGCAGATATAGAGGATACCAATCAAATTCAGGATGAAGATATCTCTAATATAAATGCTGATTTAGCAGAAATGCGGGAAGATGTTCAAAATGTTTCTAATTTAGAGGCAAGTATTGATGAAATTGATAGTCAGATTAATAGTATAGAAGAAGAGTTAACTGCTATTCAAGAAGAGGGTGCTTCAAGTCAAAAACTACAGGAACTTGAAGACAATCAGAGTGTAAATATGACAAGAATAGAAGAACTTGAAAATAGAATTGAAGAATTAGAGGCAGAAAAAACTGCTGCAGTAGAGGAAATAGAGGAAGAAAGTGGTGGCTCTATTAATACCGGTTATATACTTGGAGCTTTAGCTTTGCTGGCCTTAATACTTTAATCTAAAAAATATGAATTTCTATTGATTGAGGAGAGAAGTCATATGCAGAGGATTCATATCAAAAAAATAATAATAATCTTAGTCTCAATAATGCTCTTAAATACATTAATCATACCTTCTTTACTGCCAGTATCCAGGTTAAAAGCATCTTCTATTGAAAAGGAAGATGTTTATACCGGATTGGGATTAATGTTTTTAATGGTTGTGCTTTCTGGTAGTGATAGTGAAAGCAGAGAAGAAAAAATTGAAGTCAAAGAAGATAAAAGGGATGATTTTTACAGCTATAAAGATTTTAGCGCCGATGAAATGGAGATACTGGCCAGTATAATTAATGCAGAGGCGCGTGGAGAAAGTTATAAAGGTAAAGTAGCAGTCGGAGCTGTTATAATCAATAGAGTTTATCATCCGTCATTTCCAAATTCAATTAAAGAAGTGGTGTATCAGTCAGGACAATTTACTCCTGTAGAAAATGGGATGATCGATCTTAATCCTGATAGTGAAGCCTTTAAGGCGTCCTATGATGCTGTAAAAGGAGATGATCCCAGTCAGGGAAGTCTCTATTTTTATAATCCGAAAAAATCAAGGAATCCTGAATTCTTTGCCAAAAGAGAAGAAATTATAACAATTGGTAATCATGTCTTTTTAAAATAAAGAATTAAGCAAAAAACCTCAGTCCATTTTAAGTGATGGGCTGAGGTTTTTGTAGTTTATTTATTAATCAACTTCGATAATTTTTTCCACTGCTACTATCTTTTCGAAATCTAAATCTTTAGTGACCTGATACATATTACCACCGGCAGAGGTTTCAGGTATATCATTAACTTTAATTTCATTTATTTCCCCATTCTTAGCAGCTATTAATATTTTGTCATTTTTAGCTGCTTTAACAGCACCTGCTAATTTGTAATTTGTATTGGAGAAAATTCTGATGCCCTTTCCATTTCTTTTTTGGGCTCTAAAACTCTCCAATTTAATTTTATTAGCTCTGCCATCCTCACTAATTGAAACTAAGAAATCCTGCTTTTTAAATTTGTTAAAGTAAATAACATGGTCATTAGCTGCTAGATTAATAGCTCTGCTGCCGAGTGTATTGCGGCCTGTGCTGGAAAAACTATTTCCACTAAATCTAATTAAATAACCATTTTTACTGACTACAATAAGCTCCTGGCTGGAATTAGTTTTTTCAACATTAATTAACTGATCATCATCTAATTTAATTGCTCTTATATGGCTGTAATTTGTTCTGTATTCATCGACACTGCTTCTTTTGATTAAGCCTGATTTAGTGACAAAGGTATAATATTGGTTTTGAGTATCGGCTTGCTCTTTAGCTAAAATATTAAGTGATATGATATTTTCATTCATCGGAATCTGTAAATATTTACTTAAATTATCTCCTGTAGCCAGACCATGATGTTCTTCAATCTCATGAACCTGCAGATTATAGACCTCACCCTGATTACTAAAAAAGAGTATTTGATCTAAAGATGAACCATCAACAGTAGAAATCAGATAATCATTTTTGGCTGCCCGTAAATTTTTATATTCTTCATTTCTTTTAATAATACCGCGATAGGAAAGTGATAGAACAGCATTTTTTTCTTTAATTAAGTCATCTTTAGTGATTTCTGCTTTACTGTCATCAGCAATAATATCTGTTCGGCGAGGATCATTAAAACGCTTTTTAATATCTTTCAATTCATCTCTGAGAACAGTATTTAGTTGATCTTCGTTATTTAAAATATTTTTATAATACTTTATTTTTTCAGCCAGATCTTCCCGTTCAGCTTCCAATTTTTCAAATTCCATTCCCACCAGACGCTGCAGCTGCATTTCTAAAATTGATTGAGCCTGGTTTTCTGATATTTCCAGCCGCTGTCTTAATTTTTCTTTTGCTTCTTTTTTGGACTGAGAATTTCGGATAGCATCAATTACTATATCCAGTTTATCAATTGCTCTTTTTAAACCTTCTAAAATATGATAGCGATTTTCTGATTTATTTAAATTATATTCAGTATGATTTCTTATAACTTCTTTGCGAAAATCTAAAAAGTGATTTAAAATCTCTAAAAGTCCCATAACAACAGGTTTTTTATCATTGAGTGCCAGCAGATTAATTCTAAAGTTATTTTGCAGATTGGTGTATTTATATAATCTATTGAGTATTAATTCTGGATCAGCACTGCTTTTTAACTCAATTACAATTCTGATTCCTTTTTTATCAGATTCATCTCTTAAATCAGAAACAGCAGAAATTTTACCTTTATTAACCAGCTCAGCAATTTCCTCAATCAATTTTGCCTTATTTACCTGATAAGGAATTTCAGTAATAATTAAATTCTGGTGTCTGCCTTCTTGTTCAATTTTGCTTTTTGCTCTTAAGGTGATTTTACCTTTGCCGGTTTCATAAGCTGCTTTTATGCCGTCATTACCAATTATAGAAGCACCTGTTGGAAAATCTGGACCCGGTAAATGATTTTTAATAATGGTATCAAGTCTGGCGTTAGGATAGTCCAAAAGATGGATTAAAGCATCTATAACCTCTCCCAGATTATGAGGAGGAATAGAAGTACTCATTCCGACTGCAATACCGCTGGAGCCGTTTACTAAAAGATTTGGTATTTTCGAAGGCAGTACTTCAGGTTCCTGGAGGCTGCCGTCAAAGTTATCAATAAAATTAACTGTTTCCTGATCAATATTATCTAAAAGTGCTTCAGCAATTTCTGTTAACTTTGTTTCCGTATAACGCATGGCAGCAGCACTGTCACCGTCAATCGAGCCAAAATTACCGTGGCCATCTATTAACTGGTAGCGCTGGTTGAAGTCCTGGGCCATCCTGACCATCGCATCATAGACTGCACTATCACCATGAGGATGGAATTTACCTAAAACCTCACCGACCAGGCGAGCTGATTTTTTATGAGGACGATTGTGGAGCAGCCCCAGCTCACGGGCAGCAAAGAGTATTCTTCTATGGACGGGTTTTAAACCATCTCTAACATCAGGTAGAGCTCTACCGATTATTACACTTAAGGAATAATTCAAATAAGCATCTTTCATTTTATCTTCAATTGCAATTGGATAAATTTCTTCTTTCATTATCTATCTCCTCTCAAAATTAATCTTTTTCTGCTAATTTATAATACCATTCTTATCATAGTTTTTGCAAATTTAAAGCTTAATTGACTGGCATTCTCTAAATCTCTTTGTTATAATAATGAAATGGAGGATGGTGAAGATTGATGGAAACACTTTTTGATAATGTAGATTATAATGCTGATCAGATACAGGTGCTTAAAGGTCTGGAGGCAGTTCGCAAAAGACCGGGAATGTATATTGGTAGTACAGGTATTAAAGGCCTGCATCATTTGGTCTGGGAGGTTGTAGATAATAGTATAGATGAATTTTTAGCCGGAAATGGTGATCGGATTAAGGTGACCATTCATCAAGGTGAGGAAATAACTGTAGAAGATTTTGGCCGCGGTATACCGGCTGATATTCATCAGGATACAGGTCTGCCGGCAGTTCAGGTAGTTTTAACGACCCTGCATGCTGGTGGTAAATTTGATAACAACAGCTACAAGGTCTCTGGTGGACTGCATGGTGTGGGTGTTTCAGTAGTTAACGCTTTATCGGCAGAACTAACTATTACCACTCACTGGAAGGGTAATAAATATAGGCAGCACTTTAAAAAGGGAGTTCCGGTTGATAAGCTAAAAAAAATAGGAAGCACTGACCGCAGTGGTACGGTGATTCGTTTTAAACCGGATCCAGAAATTTTTAATGCTATTGAATTCAAATACGAAAATTTAGCCCACCGCCTGCAGGAATCAGCTTATTTAAATAAAGAATTAACTCTAATTTTAAGTGATCAACGAGGAGAAGAGGTAGTAGAAGAAGAATTTCAGTATGATGGTGGGATTAAGGCTTTTGTTGAATTTTTAAATAAAGACCGCAATGTGATCAATAATGATATTATATATTTTGAAGCAAAGCCTGATGATTATGAAGTCGAAATTGCCATTCAGTACAACGATGGCTATAATGAGCGAATTTTTTCTTATGCCAATAATATTAATACAGTTGATGGTGGTTACCATCTGACAGGTTTTAAAACTGCTTTAACCAGAGCCATTAATAATTTTGCTAAAAATAATAATCAGCTGCCTGCAAAAATTTCTTCTCTGAATGGTAAAGATGTCCGCGAAGGAATTACAGCTGTAATAAATGTTAAATTACCGGAGCCGCAGTTTGAAGGTCAGACTAAAACTAAACTTGGTAATAGCGAGATCCGCAGTATTGTAGAAAGTGAAGTCTATGAATACTTAAGTTTATACTTTGATACAAATCCAGACCTTGCTAAAAAAGTTATTGATAAGGCAGTGCAGGCAGTAAGAGCACGCAAGGCTTCCAAAAAGGCAAGAGAGCTGACAAAAAGAAAAACAGCCCTTTCTTCCAATTCTCTGCCCGGTAAACTTGCCGACTGCAGCAGTAAAAAGGCCGAAAAAAGCGAACTTTTTATTGTTGAGGGTGATTCGGCCGGAGGTTCTGCTAAACAGGGTAGAGAGCGCAAATTTCAAGCTATCTTACCGCTTAAGGGTAAGATTTTAAATGTAGAAAGAGCCAGACTAGATAAAATTTTAAATAATAATGAGGTTGCTTCAATAATTACTGCCCTTGGAGCAGGGATTGGTGAAGATTTTGATTTAAAAAAACTGCGCTACCATAAAATAATAATCATGACTGATGCTGATGTAGATGGTGCCCATATTGCAACTTTAATTTTGACTCTCTTTTATCGCTATATGCCGGAGCTAATTGATAATGGTCATATCTATCTGGCCAAGCCGCCCTTATATAAGGTGACAAAGCGCGGTAAAAGCCATTATTTATACAGCGATCAGGAATTAGAGGATTTTAGAGCTAAAAATGAAGGCAGCAGTTTTTCCCTGCAGCGTTACAAAGGTCTGGGAGAAATGAATCCTGAGCAGCTCTGGGATACAACTATGGATCCTGCAAACAGAGTGCTGCAGAAAGTTGAGATTGATGATGACATTGAGGCTGATGATATTTTTACCCGTCTGATGGGCTCAAATGCATCTTTAAGAAAAGAATTTATATTTAATAATGCAGAACTGGCACAGACTATTGATGTTTAAATAAAGTAAAAAAAGACCACAGTTAAAAGACTGTGGTCTTTTTGAATCTTAATAATTTGGTTTGTTGTATTCAACAATTTTGTCCTTATCTTTTTTAAAGATTAAGTTCAATTTAGAGAAGACACTTTCCCGCGAGTATTTTTTATAACGTCTTACCAATAAGGCAGGAGTATCAATATTACAAGTTACTTTTCTGGCAATATTTCCAAAAACATTTTTTCTAAATCTTTCATTAGAATCTCCCATAATCATTAAATCGAATTTTTTGGATTCTCTAATAATCGTATCTTCGATAGAATAATTTTCTTTAATTAAATAATCAATATTAAATTCTTCATTAAATTCTTCTTGATAATTATTTACTTCTTCTCTGATTGATTCTATTTGCTTTTCTTTTTTTTCTGCATCCAGATCAGGGTTAATTATTTTTAAAAGGGTTATTTTGGCACCAGTTCTTTTAGCAATTTCTTTGCCAAGATAAAAAGCATAGAGGCTGTTATCTCCTCCACCAAAAGGAATCATAATTTTATCCAATTTATCTGGAAACTTACCTTTAAAAACTCCAATATGACTTCTAATTGATTTTAGAATTTCCTCAGTTACACCATCTAGAGAATTAATAGATTCAATTTTTTCCGGACAGCCAATCAGGGTTAAGTTTATTTGATCATTATTTGCAATTTTACTGATTGCGCTGGCTATATTATGGCTGAAACTTTCAAGATATTCTAATTTAGCTAGATGATCTTTAGAAAACTCTTCAAATTTATTTTCCAGTTTTAAATCTTCCTCATATATTTTGCTCTGATGACTATCTCTCGCTGCAGCAAGTCCAGTTTGAGGTGGAACTTTAATAACATGCATTCCCAGTATATGATCACTAAATAGATTGGCCATATTTAAAAGATCTGACTCATGATCAGGATTAGACAGTGGTACCAGGACTTTAACATTTTCGCTTTTAATGGTTTCTTTAATATCTTCAGGTTCTAACATATCAAATAGATTGTATTTTGGCACAGCCTGTCCCTGCCCATAAAAAACAAACCAGACAGTTCCTATTAAAATTACTGCTGCTGTAAAAAGTAGGGGCAGCCAACCAAGACTGGGCAGTAAGGCCAGACTCCCTACAATTCCAACTATTTGAGTAACCGGATAAAAAGGATCTCTAAAATTAGGATCATACCAGTCTTTTTTATTGAATCGCAAAATAATGACTGAAAAGTTTAAAAGCACAAAAATTAATATATTAAAGGCACTACCTAATTTAGCCAACTGTTCTACATTAAATAACATAATTAGAATAATCATTGTAAATCCTGTAGCGATAATAGATCTAAAAGGGGTTCCATATTGATCATGGATTTCTACAAACCATTCCGGCATTAAATTATCTCTACCCATAGCAAATGGAAAGCGTGAAGAAGAGAGCAGGGCAGCATTGGCAGTAGAAACAGTTGCAAAAAAACCGGCTACAATTAGAGCAATTTTACCGGTGCTGCCGGCTAATAATTCACCAGCATCAATTAAAGGTACATGACTCTCAAGAATATCGCCTATAGGAAATAAACCGGAAACTACCAGCATAACCCCAATATATAATAATGTGACAAAGCCCACAGAGGCAATAAAAGCTCTCGGCAGATTCTTTTCCGGGTTTACAACCTCTTCTGAAATAGCTCCTAACTGAGTGATTCCAAGAAAAGATACAAATATCAGGCCTGTTGTATTCAGAATTGATCCATAACCAAAGGGCAGAAAAGGTTTCAAATTTTCACCTTTAATATTCAATATTCCCCAGACTATAAAGATTGTTAAAATTGTAATTAAACCGATAACTATTATGTTCTGTAAAAAGCTGCTATTTTCTGCTCCTTTGTAATTAACATATAATAAAATTAAACCTCCAAAAATTGCGATAACTAAAATTGGTATTGGAATTAAAATATTAAGATATTCGGCCAGTCCTACCAGAGCAAAAGATCCTTTAAAGACCAGCCCCATCCAGGTTCCGATTCCGATTATTGTACCAATTAAAGCCCCCATTGACCTGCTGATAAAATAATAACTACCACCAGCTTTTGGCATACCTGTTGCTAGTTCAGCCATACTGAAAGCAGTGGCCATAGAGATTATTCCCCCAAGCAAAAATGAAAAAATAACTGCAGGACCCGCATTTCCCAGAGCAATATTGGGCAGTACAAAAATTCCTGCCCCAATCATTGTCCCCGTACCAATAGAAAAAGCAGCAAAGAAGCTGATATTTCTATCTAATTGATGTTCTTTTCTAACCATTCCCATTTTTATTACCTCCCTGATCAACTAACAAAATAATACTTTAATGTTATTACTTTTAATCTAATAATTTCTAATAATATTAAATATTTTTATTTGAGTTTATTATAAATTAATAAGATTAATATTAGATTAAAATATAAAATAATTATTTAACTTTCTTGAAAAAATAATTTCTTGCAGTTAAATTAAGAAATTTTTGTGATATATTTATAAAATATGATGTAATTAAAGAACATCTATGTTATAATAATTTCTTGTAAAATACAATCTAAATAGGGAGAGTGAAAAAGTGAATTTAAAAGAAAAAGCATTAAAATATTATCATAAAATTCATTTATTAATTTCTAATTACATTAAAAATTCAGAAATAACAGCTCTAATAATACTGGCTGTTTTAGTTGGTTTTATTGGAGGTATAGGGGCGGTTTTTTTTCACCACCTGATATCAATAATAAAACATATATTCTTTGGTACAGATGCTGGAGTAAACTTTATTCCAACAATTAGGTCACTGTCCTGGTATCACAGATTATTGGCTCCGGTTGTTGGTGGATTAATTGTCGGACCCTTAATTTATTTTTTTGTACCCGAGGCAAAGGGACACGGAGTACCTGAAGTAATGGAAGCAGCAGCTTTAAATTCAGGTAAAATTAGAGCTCGAGTAGCTCCTTTTAAGGCAATGATTTCTGCTATAACTATTGGTTCTGGTGGTTCTGCTGGTAGAGAGGGACCGATTGTGCAGATTGGTGCTGGTTTTGGTTCAGCTTTAGGTCAGTATTTTAATTTAAGTGCTGACAGTGTTGAAATTCTATTAGCTTCTGGAGCAGCAGCTGGTATCTCAGGTACCTTTAATGCACCTCTGGCTGGTGTTATTTTCAGTCTGGAAGTTATATTAAAAAATATTAAGCTGAGTAACTTTTCGCCTGTTGTTGTAGCTTCTGTTACTGGTAGTGCAGTTGCTAACCATTTTTTTGGAGAGCGGGGAGCAATGTTTAATATTCCTACTCATAATTTTGTCAGTAACTGGGAATTTTTATTTTATCTAGGACTGGGAATTGTTGCTGCTGCAGTAGCACTCTCATATGAAAATTCACTTTATGGTATGGAACATTTTTTTGAAAAACTAAATTTTCCTGAGTATTTAAAACCGGCACTTGGTGGTCTTTTAATTGCTATTTTAGCATTTCAGATTCCAGAAATTCATTCGACCGGTTACCCGATTATGGATCAGGCTTTAAATGGAAGTCTTCCTCTTTATTTAACTCTGGCTTTTATGGTTGGGAAAATACTGGCCACTGATTTTACTCTTGGTAGTGGTGCTTCAGGTGGAATTTTTGCTCCTTCCTTATTTATTGGCGCAATGACCGGCAGTTCCTATGGGATGCTGGTTAATTCAATTTTCCCAAATATTAGTGCCGGGCCTGGTTCTTATGCAATTGTGGGTATGGGAGCAGTTTTTGCCGGAGCGGCACATGCACCATTGACCTCGATCATTATTCTTTTTGAGATGACCAGAGATATTGGAATATTTTTACCAATGATGGTTACATGTATTGTGAGTACTATTGCTGCTGGTAAGTTTCAGAAAAAGAATATTTACACTACTAAATTATTGAATAGAGGTATTGATTTAAGTGTAATTGACGAAGCAAATATTATTAAAAATATTAAGGTTAAAGATGTGATGAGCATTAATCCTTTAACTCTTTATGATACCAATACAATAGCAGATGCCAAAAAATTATATAAAGGTACCTTTGTTTCCTATGTTCCGGTGCTGAAGCAGAAAAGCGGCGAATATATCGGGATGATGAGTTATCGTAATCTGATGAATTATATTGATAAAAATCAGAATGCAGAAGATTTTGAAAAACGAAAAATAGAAAAACTTGTTTATCCTTCGACTACTAAAGTATATCAGGAAGATAGTATTATTAAGGCACTTGAAATTATTAATAACCTTAAAGCTAAAACAATATCTGTATTTTCTCAAGAAGAAAGTTTAGTTGGAGTTATTAGCCGCAGTGATATTTTAGATGCTTACCATAAGAAAATTACCAGGGGAGATAAGGAAAACTTATTTACCCTTTCTGAAAAAGAAACATTAAATATCAATAATTTAATTAACTTTGCTGTAGACAGTGTTTCAGAAATGGCAGTAGATAAAAATATTAAAATAGAAAAGGACATTAAAGAAAACATTCCGGAAGTAAGTGTAAACAGTAATAAGATTTTATGGGTCTTAACTTCACTGCTTTCAAATGCCATTCATTATACAGTTAATGGGGGAGAGGTTAAGATTTTTGTCTATAATGATGATAAAAATGTCATGATCTGTGTAAAAGATCAGGGGGGTGGAATACCTGAACATGTTCAGCAGAAAATTTTCAATAAATACTCAGCAATGATAACAGAAGATAATATTGATGGAGATGATTTACCACTATCAAGCAGTAAAGAAATAATTGCAGCTCATAATGGAGATCTTTGGGTTGAAGATAGTGATGAAATTGGAACTACTTTTGTTTTGAGTCTGGAAGCTCATTTTGATAAAGACTATATAGATAATAATTAAATTATATGGTAGAGATTCTCTGTTTTTTAGATTTCAAAATCAGAATAGATATAACTTAAGAGAATCTCTATCTAGCCTGAAATATAAAGTATCTTTAATCAGTAAAAACTTGACATCTAAGCTATTTTTGTTTTATAATTAGTTAAGTTAGAAAATATTATAATTAGGAAGGAGCGACTTAATATGCAGAAATATCAGTGCACAGTTTGTATGTACA
Organism: Halanaerobium sp.; assembly: GCA_046260625.1. Taxonomy (GTDB): domain Bacteria; phylum Bacillota; class Halanaerobiia; order Halanaerobiales; family Halanaerobiaceae; genus Halanaerobium. Next base: position 11,564 of record JBHEOV010000019.1, read on the forward strand.
TTTATGATCCAGAAGAAGGAGATCCTGTAGCTGGAATTGAAGCAGGTACATCCTTTGAAGATCTCCCAGAAGATTGGGTTTGTCCAGAATGTGGTGTAGGTAAGGATATGTTTGAACCATATGATGGCTAATATTATTTATATTTAAATATTTACTGAAAAGCTGGGGGCTTGAACCCCAGTTTTTATTTTACTTTCAAAATTAATTATAGTATAATAACTTCGAATAAGAAATAGGAGCGGTAGACAAATGAATTTACAGAAAAAGAATCTAACACCAGCTCAATATTTAGTAAGCGGCTATTTTGTAATTATTATGCTCGGCTCGTTACTTTTGATGCTGCCAGTTGCCACAACTGACGGCCAGGGTCTGGGGGCTATAGATGCAGTTTTTACAGCCACTTCAGCCACCTGTGTAACCGGTCTGATTGTAGTAAATACAAAAGAAGCCTTTACAATTTTTGGCTCGACAGTGATTATGTTTTTAATTCAGATAGGTGGACTCGGAATTATGTCGATGTCAACTTTATTTGCCTTTATAGTTGGTAAAAAAATTAGTTTAAAAGAAAGATTAATCATTCAGGAAGATTTAAACCAGTATCAAATTTCTGGAATGGTAAGACTAGTTCAGTATCTTTTAGGTTTTACCTTTGCCATTGAAGGAACAGCAGCTGCAATTTTATTTTTACGTTTCAGTCAGGATTATTCTTTCTGGCACTCAATTTATTTATCTATTTTTCATGCTGTTTCTGCTTTTAATAATGCCGGTTTTGACCTTTTTGGTAATAGTCTGGAAGGATTTACCGGTGATATTACAGTTAACTTTGTGATCATGACTTTAATTATTTTAGGTGGTATTGGTTTTGGGGTTATGATGGAAGCTTATAACAGGGTTAAATTCAAAAAAACCACTTTACAGACTAAAATTGTAATATTAATTACAATAATTTTATTGGTTTTTGGTAGTTTAATCTTTTTTATTTTAGAATATAATAATACTCTGGAGGGGCTGCCGTTTCTGGATAAGACTCTGGGAGCAATGTTTCTTTCCGTTACACCAAGGACAGCAGGTTTTAACACAGTTCCTACGGGTGCTTTAAAACAATCTTCATTATTTTTAATTATTATCTTAATGTTTATTGGTGCTTCTCCGGGCTCAACCGGTGGAGGTATTAAAACAACTACTTTTGGAGTAATTTTAGTAACTGTTAAAAATATGATTACCGGTAAAGAGGATATGGAAATATATAATCGCAGATTTGAAAAACAGATTATATATAAAGCCTTTACAATTTTAATGCTGGCGGCTGGATTAATAATTCTGGTTACATCTTTATTATTAGTTATAGAAGATTTTCAATTTATAGATGCCTTATTCGAGACAGTTTCTGCTTTTGGTACAGTTGGTTTATCGACTGGAATTACAGATCAGCTTTCTGAGATCAGTAGAGTATTAATTACAATAACTATGTTTGCCGGCAGAGTTGGACCTTTAACTCTGGCAGTGGCAATTGGAGAAAAACAGCGAAAAGGAATATATCACTACCCAACAGAAAAAATTATGGTAGGTTAAGTAATATTAGTTTAATTGACAGGAGGAAATATAGATGAAGCAGTTTGTTGTAATTGGTTTAGGTCGTTTTGGCTCCAGTGTTGCTACAACTCTGGCCGATAACGATTATGATGTTCTGGCAATAGATAAAGATGAAGAACGAGTACAATCAATTTCAAATAAAGTTACCCATGCAGTAGAAGCTGATGCTACAGATGAGGAAGCTTTAAAAACTCTGGGGGTTCGAAACTTTGATGTTGCTGTTGTCAGTATTGGAGATAATGTTTCAGCAAATATACTCTGCACCTTAATTTTAAAAGAACTGGGAGTTCCTTATGTGATTGTTAAAGCTCCAGATAGCCTGCACGGAAAAGTTTTAAGCAAAGTCGGAGCTGATAGAGTTGTTTATCCCGAGCGTGATATGGGAGCCAGAATAGCTCATAATCTAATTTCGTCCAATGTATTAGATTATATAGAATTTGCACCGGAGTATGGTGTTATAGAGATTATTGCTACAGATAAAATGATTGGTAAAACCTTAAAGGAATTAGAATTTAGATCAAAGTTTAATGTTAATGTAATGGCAATCAAGCGGGGAGAAAACTTAAATATTTCTCCTGGAGCAGGAGATAAAATACTTGAGGGTGACCGTCTGGTTGTAATGGGTAAAAATGATAGTTTAGAACAGTTAAAAAATTATGATGAAAAGTAATAGTTTTAATTAACTACAGGAGTGAAATAATGAGTGAAAATAAATATTATAAAATAATAACCTATGGCTGTCAGATGAATGAACATGATTCAGAAAGACTGGCCGGAATGCTGGAGGAAATGGGTTATCAGCCTATTGATGAACTAGCTGAGGCAGATATAATTTTATTAAATACCTGTATTATTAGAGAAAATGCAGAATTAAAAGTATTTGGTAAACTTGGTGAGCTGAAGCGGTACAAAAGAGAAAACCCTGATTTAATAATTGGTATCGGCGGCTGTATGATGCAGCAGGATCAGCCTGTAGATGAGGTTTATAAAAAATACCGGCATGTGGATTTGATTTTTGGTACTCATAATATTCATCATTTACCTGACTTAATTAATAAAATCGAAGAAACAAGGGATAGAGTTGTAGAAGTCTGGGATCAAGAAAAAGGATTAATACCTGACTTACCTTCTCAGCGAGAATCAGAACATTCAGCCTGGATATCTATTATTCAGGGCTGTGATAATTTCTGCACTTACTGTATTGTTCCCTATGTAAGAGGGCGTGAGCGCAGTCGACCGGTAGTTTCTATAGTAGAAGAAGCCGAAAGACTGGCTGCAGATGGAGTAAAAGAAATTACTCTTTTAGGACAGAATGTAAATTCTTATGGTAATGATCTCGAAAAAGAAAGTAATTTTCCTAGATTGCTGGAAGAATTAAATAAGGTAGAAAAACTAAAAAGAATCCGTTTTATGACCTCTCATCCGCGAGACTTTTCTGATGAATTATTGAAAAAAATAAAAAATCTGCCTAAGGTAGCAGATCATATTCACCTACCGGTACAATCTGGAAGTAATAAGGTGCTTAAAGAGATGAACCGCGGTTATACAAGAGAATATTATCTAGAGCGAGTTAAGAAAATTCAGCAAGAAATACCGGAAGCGGCTGTTTCAACAGACTTTATAGTTGGTTTCCCGGGAGAAAGCGAAGAAAATTTTGAAAAAACAATGGAGCTGGTCAGGGAATTAAAATTTGATATGGCTTATACCTTTATCTATTCTCCCCGCAGTGGAACTCCGGCTGCCCGCAGAGACGATCAGATTGAGGAAGAAGTAAAAAAAGAGAGATTAAATCGTCTGATGGAGCTGCAGAATAAAATTAGTTATGATCAGAATCAGAAATTAATTGGAACAACTCAGGAGATTTTAGTTACCGGTCCCAGTAATAATGATCCGGAAGTTTTCGAAGGACGTACCTCTACCAATAAGATCTGTTTTATTGATAAAAGAGAAGATCTGGTAGGAGAATTGGTAAAAGTTAAAATTGAAACTGCTAAAAGCTGGACTCTGGAAGGTACAGTAATTGAATAATTTATAAATATGTTGGTATTTGTTACAAAACTTCTATTTTGTAACAAATACAGCTGAAATAGTTCATAAAGTTGGCCTGAAGGATAATTTAATAGATCTTTCAGGTTTTATCTTTTTATTTTAAAATTTTGGAGGGATTAATTTGGCAGAGCTAACACCAATGATGCAGCAGTATCATGATTTAAAAAATAAATATCAGGATTCAATTTTATTTTTTCGTCTGGGAGATTTCTATGAAATGTTTGGAGAGGACGCTAAAAGAGCAGCTAAGATACTTGATATTGCCCTAACTTCACGGAATAAAGGTGGAGGCGAAAAAATACCCATGGCAGGTGTTCCCTATCATTCAGCTGCCTCATATATTGAAAATTTGATCAAAAATGGCATTAAAGTAGCTATCTGTGAACAGTTAGAAGATCCATCAGAAAGCAGTGGTATAGTAGAAAGAGATGTTATCAGAGTAGTTACCCCGGGAACTGTTATCGAAAATGAAATTTTAGCAGAAAATGAAAACAACTATCTGGCTGCAGCTTTTCAATTCGGTGATTATTATGGTTTTTCTTATACTGATATTTCAACCGGAGAATTTTATTTAACAGAATTTCCAGCTGCAGCTCAGGACAAATTGAAAGATGAAGTTAATCGGATTGCTCCTCAGGAGATCCTATTAGATCAAAAAACTGCTCAGTCTGATTTAATAGCTGAGCTGCAGCAGACTTATAATTTTACTTTAAATATTTTAGATGATCAAAAATATGAGCGCCTCTATCAGGGACTGCTGGATCATTTTAAACTCAAATCACTAGAGGGTTTTGGCTGTGAAGAGATGAAGGCAGCAGTTTATGCAGCCGGTCAGGTTTTATCTTATCTGGGAGAAACTCAAAAAAGAACTATAAATCAAATAACACTTTTAAAAGCATATCATTTAGAAGATTATATGGTTTTAGATTCAGCCAGCCGCAGAAATTTAGAATTAACTTCAACTATTAGAGATAATCAGCGCTCAGGTTCTCTGCTTTCCATAGTAGATCAGACTGTAACCTCAATGGGCGGGAGAGAGATTAAAAAGTGGATTAATCAGCCGCTGATTCAGAAAGATGAGATAGTTAAAAGACATGAGACTATAGAAGAAATAATTGATAATTATATGATTTTAGAAAAACTGAGGGCTGAACTTACGGAAATTTATGATTTAGAAAGAATAATGAGTAAAATAACCTATCAATCAGCAAATGCCAGGGATCTGGTAGCTCTAAAAAATTCTCTGGCTAAACTGCCGGCTGTAAATGATTTAATGACTGAGCTGAAAAGCGATCTGCAGCTTGAAATGCAGCAGGATTTTGATCTTTTAAAAGATATTCATGATTTAATAAATAATTCGATTAAAGAAGAGCCACCTACTACAATAACTGAGGGTGGAATTATAAAAGATGGATATAACTCCGAACTTGATGATTTAAGAGCTCTGGTTAATAACGGTAAAGACTGGATCACTTCTCTGCAGAAAGAGGAAAGAGAAAAAACAGGGATCAACACCTTAAAGGTTGGTTTTAATAAGGTATTTGGATATTATCTGGAAGTTACAAATTCTCACACTGATAAAGTTCCAGACCGTTATGAAAGAAAACAGACTTTAAGCAACAGTGAACGATATATTATCCCAGAATTAAAGGAAAAAGAATCAGAGGTCCTGGGGGCTGAAGAAAAGATTAATGATTTAGAATACAAATTATTTGTAGAAATTAGAGAGAAAATAGCAGCAGAAGTAGAAAGAATTAATCAAACAGCAGCTATAATTGCTCAACTGGATGTGCTGCTCTCATTTTCTTATTTAGCAATAGAAAATAATTATAATCGTCCAGAAATTAATAATGGTGCTGAAATTAAAATTAAAAACGGACGCCACCCGGTAGTAGAAAAAATGTTTTCCGAGCAGTTTGTGCCCAATGACTGTTATTTAAATCAGAGTGAGCAGCGTTTTATTATCATTACAGGTCCCAATATGTCAGGTAAATCAACCTATATGCGTCAGGTTGCCCTAATTGTATTACTGGCACAGATAGGTTCCTATGTACCGGCAGCAGAAGCTGTAATCGGATTGACAGATAGGATATTTACCAGGGTTGGTGCCAGTGATGATCTAACAACCGGGCAGAGTACTTTTATGGTAGAAATGAATGAGGTTGCAAATATAGTTAATAACAGTACTGAAAAAAGCCTAATTATTTTAGATGAGGTAGGACGAGGTACCAGCACCTATGATGGTGTTTCTATTGCCTGGTCTGTCAGTGAGTATCTAAATAATCCAGAGCGTATTGGTGCAAGAACGTTGTTTGCAACACACTATCACGAACTGACCCGGCTGGAAGATGAGTATCAGGGAATTAAAAATTATAATGTACTGGTTAAAGAAGATAGTGATGGGGTACACTTTTTACACCGTATTGTTGAAGGTAGAGCCAGTGATAGTTATGGGATAGAGGTTGCCCGTCTGGCAGGTTTGCCAGAAGAAATTATAATCAGTGCTCAGAAAATATTAAAGCGGCTGGAAGATAATAATAAGATGCCTATTCGAAAATTAGAAAAAACAATAGCAGATGATAAACATCAGCAGCTGCCTTTATTTAATTCAGAAAAAAGTCCAATTTTAAAGAAACTGGATGATCAGGACATTTTAGAGATGACTCCAATGGATGCTATGAATTTCTTATATAAATTAAAAAAGGATCTTAAAGAAGAGGAGAATTAAAATGGGTGTTATAAAACAGCTTCCTCAAAATGTAGCAAATCAGATTTCAGCCGGAGAGGTTATAGAAAGACCGGCTTCAATAGTAAAGGAATTAATTGAGAATTCAATTGATGCCGGAGCCAAAAATATTGAAATCAAAATTGAAGATGGTGGTCGGGAACTAATCAGAGTTAAAGATGATGGGCATGGAATTCAGGCTGATGACATAGAATCAGCTTTTAACCGCTATGCCACCAGTAAAATTGAAGATATAGATGATCTCTACTCTCTTTACAGCCTTGGTTTTAGAGGTGAGGCCTTAGCCAGTATTGCTTCTGTTGCAGAAATTGAAATGATCAGCCGCCACCAGGACAGTGATCAGGCTGTAAAGATTAAACTTAAGGGTGGAGAAATAATTAATAAAAAACCGGTAGGTTCAACTATAGGAACAGAGATTATAGTTAGAGATTTATTCTTTAACACACCTGCCCGCTATAAATATCTTAAAACAACAACAACTGAGTTTTCACATATCAGTAAAATTGTTAGTGCAGAAGCTACTGCCAACAGTGAATTAAGCTTTAAACTCTATCATGACGGCAGACAGATTCTGTCAACTCCGGGTAATGGTAAGCTAAAAGATACAATTTATGCTGTTTATGGCAGTGAAATTGCCGAAAATTTAATTCCTATTGATGTTGAAGACCGCTATATCAAACTAAGTGGTTATCTCTGCCGGCCGGAATTAACTCGTTCCAGCCGAAGTCACGAGCTCTTTTTTGTTAATGGCAGACCGATTTTTAATAATCTAACTGCAAAGGCAGTAGAGACTGCCTACAATAAATTAATTGACCCCGGCAGAAGACCAATTGTCTTTTTATTTATCAAAGTAAATCCTATTTTAGTTGATGTTAATGTTCATCCGGCTAAGCGTGAGGTTAAATTTAGCCGCAGCCAGATAATTTTTGATGTAATTAAAAAAGCTGTTCGCAAAACTTTAAAGAAAAATGATCCAACGACCAGGATTAAATTACAGCAGATGTCTAATTTTAATGAAAATAATGATGAGGCTGAAGAGCAGTTAGAAAGAGATCAGCTCTTTTCAGAAAAAGAGAATCAGAAAGAGGATGATAGATCTAATCCACAGCAAACAGAGGATCAAAATAAAAACTCAGAGGAGCACAACTCCTCAAAACCCAATTATAATTCTAAAAGTAGAAATAATAATTATTCTAATAAAAATAAATACAGAGGCTCTAGCTCAGACAATTATCGTCAAGAAGATTATCAAAAAAATATCAATTACGGCAGTCAGAGCAGTCAAAAACAGGATAATATTTCAGAGCAGAAAAAAGATTTTAAGCAGCTAATAGAAGAAAATGAAAATCAGGAATATTCTCTAGCTGAAGTTGAAGCTGAGGAAAGTTATTTTAAGTTTTTAGGCCAAATATTTAATAGTTATCTGCTGATAGAAACTGATCAGGGGTTAAAAATTGTAGATCAGCATAATGCTCAGGAGAGAATTTTATATGAAAAATTTTACGCTGAATTCAACAAAAAAGATAAAGCCTCACAGTCACTGCTGCTGCCGGTTAAAATTGAACTCTCAGCAGAAGAAAGAGAAATTGTGAGGCAGTATGAAACTGAAATTAGAGAAATTGGAATAGACTTTAGTGATTTTGGTAATAATACAATTTTGATTCAGGAAGTTCCTGTTTTACTGAAAAATAAATCGACAAGAAATATCATAGAAGAAATGATAGCAGAACTGGCAGAAGCGGGTAAGGCAAAGTCTGCAGCTGAAATTCAAAAAACAATGCTTGAATATTTGGCCTGTAGGTCTTCAATCAAGGCCGGACAGCCGCTGACAAAAAAAGAGAGTATTCAGCTGATAAAAGACTTATATCAGACAGAAAATCCTTATCGCTGTCCCCACAGTCGGCCAGTTATGATTAATATTAGCCGTGAAGAGATCGAAAAAGGACTTGGTAGATAATGAGAGATCTAATTGTTTTAACAGGACCCACAGCAGTTGGTAAAACCGAATTATCACTTGAACTGGCACAAAAAATAGATGCAGAAATAATTTCAGCTGATTCAATGCAGATTTATCAGCAGATGGATATTGGTACAGCTAAAGCTTCTAAAACAGAAAGAGAACTGGTAGACCATTATCTAATTGACTTTTTAACACCAGAAGCAGATTATTCAGTCTCCCGCTTTCAGGATGACTGTGATCAGACAATAGCAGAAATTAAGGCCAGAAACAAAAAGCCAATGCTGGTTGGTGGAACTCATCTTTATCTCAGAGCTGTATTGGAAGGGTTTATGCTGCCTGAGATTGAGCCTGATTATGAGCTAAGACAGAAATTAGAAGAATTAGCAGATGTTCAGGGAACAGAAGCGGTACATGCTATTTTGGCAAAAAAAGATGAAGTAACAGCCGAAAAACTGCATCCCAATGATTTAAGGCGAGTTATCAGAGCTATAGAAATCTATGAGCAGACAGGTAAAACAAAAAGTTTTTATAAAAAGCAGCAGTTAGCAAGGCCGCCTCGCTACACTGCTTATAAATTTGCCTTAATTAGAAGCCGAGAAAATCTTTATCAGCGGATTAATCAAAGAGTTGATCTGATGCTGGAAAATGGTCTTTTAGAAGAGGTTAAATATCTTTTAAATAACTATGATAATCTCAGTGATACAGCTCAGCAGGCTCTGGGATACAAAGAATTAATTTCTTATCTCGAAGGTGATTTCAGCCTGGAGGAAGCTGTTTATGAGATAAAAAAAAGAAGCAGACACTTTGCTAAAAGACAGCTAACCTGGCTCAGAAAAGAAGATGATTTAATAGTTTTTAATATTGAAAATGAAAATAAAGATGATATTTTAAATACTATGCTAAAATTAATAAAAGGAGAAAAAAATTATGAGCGAGAATTCCAAAAACGAAAAGAAATTGATTTCTAATGTCGAAGAATTTGACCAATTATTAGAAGAAAAAGAGGCATTTTTTGTCTTATTTTCCAATGAAGCTTGTGGTGCCTGCAAGTTAGCAGAAAAAAATATCAATCAAGTGATAAATTCTTTTCCAAATTTGGATTTTTACGAAGTGAAATTAAATCAGACCCCTAAAATTTTTGAACGCTATGGTATCAAATCAGCACCAGTATCAAAAGTTTTTAAAGATGGAGAAGCTGTTTATACAGGTTTTGGAGTTCGCTCACCCAATGATATTTATTATCAATTAAAATCTTATTTTGATAGCGGCAACTCATATTTTCAAGAAATGGCTGATAATAACTAATTAATAATTAATATTTATTTTATCTTTGCAGGAATTTTCAAAATAATATTGAATTTATAATATAAGAGCTTTTAAAAATATAAAGGGGGCTGCAGAGATGAGTAATAACAATATTAATTATCAGGATCATATTTTAAAACATGTTCACGAAAAGAACATTGAGGTTATTGTTTACTTTGTCAATGGTTATCAGTTAAAGGGGAAAATTACAGCCTATGATAACTTTACTGTTATTTTGAGAAGTGATGAGCGAGACCAGATGATCTATAAACATGCTATTTCTACTATTGCTCCGGTTGAAAAAATAAGCGGTCTTCTTGACCTGGAAAATGAGTAAAATTTCTCTTAATCAATTTTATAATTTATCAATTATTAAAGGATGTTGATCTATTCTTGAAGAAAAATATTTGGATTTTAATTATTATCACATTTATTATAATAGCATTTACAATGACCACTGCTGCTGAATCCAGATATAACTGGGAAGAGTTAATAAAAAATACCCAAGTTCAGCTGGATCAGAATAAGACAGATATTGTTTTAAATTATACACTGGCAGTAGCCTATGCTAATACTGGAGAAATAAAAAAAGCATATGATATTATAGACGTTTTTGGCAGCAGTGTTAGTCGGGAAGATTTTAACGCTGCTGTTTCTCCATATTTAAAGGATTGGGAAAATTATAGGGATCATGATAATTTACTACTTTTAAATTATGCTGCTTTTAGAGAAGTAATTAATAAAGATTATAAAGAAGCAGTTTCATTATTTGAATATATTTATCAAATTGATTCTAATAATTTATGGGCTTTAAATCATGCTGCAGCAGCTTTAATTGAAATTAAACAATTTGACAGAGCACATGATTATGCTGATCAGGCTCTAGCTATCAAGGAAAATGAATACTCTCATTTAATAAAAGGATTTGCTTATTATGAGAATGGAAATTATTTTAGAGCTGCTTTAGAAGCTGCAAATTCTAGAAATTTATTTAAAGAACTGGCTGATGATGAATACCAGGATTTCACAGAATAATTTATAGACAATTTATCTGGGAGGAATTTGATGTTATTTGACAAGCAGGGAAAGATTACAATTCAGCAGTTATTTTCTTATCCAAATGATGACTATCAAAAATTAAAAATAGAGGCTTTAAAGTGTCACCGCTGTCAGCTGCGTCAGGGAGCTAATGGAGTTGTGATGGGAGAAGGAAATATTAATAATCAGATTATGCTGATTGGAGAAGGACCTGGTGCAAATGAGGACCGTTTGGGCAGACCTTTTGTTGGTCGGGCAGGTAAACTTATGGATAAAATATTAGATGCTGTTAATTTAAAAAGAGAAGAACTTTATATTACAAATGTAATCAAATGTCGTCCCCCCGGGAACCGAGTTCCTCATCAGAATGAATTTGAGGCCTGTGTTTCAATTCTAAGAGCAGAAATTGAACTTGTAAATCCCAAAGTGATTGTAACCCTGGGATCAACAGCAACCAATTATCTCATTGATCCAGAAGAATCAATAACTAATGTAAGAGGAAAGTGGTTTAAAAGAGGAGATATTTACTTTTTACCAACCTTTCATCCTGCTTATCTGCTGAGAAATGAAAAGATGAAAAAATACAGCTGGTATGATTTTAAATTAATAAAAAAAGCCGCTGATCGGATAAAAGAATTATCCAGCAGCGGAAAATAAGATGCTTAAAATTTATTAAAATGTTTAAATTTTTCACTAATATTTTATATATAGCGTATTCTTAGCAACCGGGCTTAAATTGCCTGGTTTTTTTATTAGCAAGTTTAATCAAATTTTCTAAATAAACCTGTTACCTTCCCTAAAATCTTTACATTTTTGGAAATAATAGGCTCATAAGCTGGATTTTCAGGCTGTAGTCTAATATGATCATCCTCTTTAAAAAAGCGCTTAACTGTTGCTTCTTCGTCAAGCAGGGCAATTACAATTTCATTATTTTCGGCATAGCTCTGTTTTTCAGCAATTACGAAATCACCATCGTGAATTCCCGCCTCAATCATACTATCTCCACTAACTTTAAGCATAAAAAGATCATTATTTCCTACTTTTAAATAGCTCAATGGCAGTGGAAAGTAGTCTTCAATATTTTCTTCAGCCAGTATAGGAGCACCTGCAGTAACTTTACCAACCACCGGAATATTAATCATTTCTTTATCGTTTTTTGGCTGCTGATTATTATTATAAATAACCTCGATTGCCCTTGGTTTAGCAGGATCTCTGCGTAAATAATTTTTCTTTTCTAAGGTTTTTAGGTGGCTGTGAACAGAAGCAGGAGATTTAAGTCCAACCGCTTTTCCTATTTCTCTAACAGATGGTGGATAACCTTTTGCTTTAATTTCATCTATAATAAATTGTAAGATACTTTGTTGTCTTTTAGATAGCTCTTCCATAACTAATTCCTCCATTCATATTTTCTTTTATTATAACATAAAATTAAGCGATAGACAAACAATCGTTCAAATAATCCTTGACATTGAACATACGTACTGCTATAATATAAATAACAAACAATTGTTTAGTACAGGTGTTTTTAATTTTAAGCTTTAAATTTAAACAGGAGGGGTTATTTATGAACGGTCTAAATACTTATACAATAAATTATCAGGAAGTTAAAACAAAAAAGAAGCAGAAAAAATCATTTTCAATTACATTTTTAACTGCTGCTATCGGAGTCATCTTACTGAGCATCTTATTTGTTTCTCTTTTTTCTTTAATTGGTTTTGGAGAAAATGACGCTAATTTTATCAAACATGAAATAAAAAGTGGAGAATCTCTTTGGTCCATAGCTGCTAATTACTATGACTCAAATAATGTAGATTTGAGAAAAATAATTTATAAAATTAGGCAAATAAATAAAATAGATTCTGCTGTAATTACTCCTGGTAGAGAATTAATAATTCCAATAGATTAGTTAAAGATAAATAAAATAATAATTATTTAAACTTCTAAAAATGATTGTAATTCAGAGCAAATTTCTGTTTTGCAGTCATTTTTTTGTTATAATTATTTTTATAAGATACTATTAAATAAAGAAAGGCTGATTAAAATTGCAAAAAACTATTATTTATACCAGAGTAAGTACTCAAAAAGAAAGTCAGAGTACAAGTTTAAAAAGACAAAAGGAAGAACTTTTAAGTTATGCCCTGGAAAATGAATTAAAAGTGATCAAAACGGTTGAAGAAAAAGAAAGCGGCTTTGATGAGAGCAGACCTGGGATTATAGAAGCTTTAGATTTAATTAAAAAAAGAAAGGCTGAAATCTTATTAGTCCAGGACAGCAGCCGCTTAGGACGGGGTAATGCTAAGATGGCCTTAATCCATCAGGTAGAAAAAATGGGAGCTGAAATACATACCCTGGCTGATAAAGGGGCTATCGCCTTAAATGATCTAGAAAAAATGATTCTGGAGATTTTAGGAGTTGTAGAAAATTATCAGCAGGAGCTGAGAAATCAGAATATAAGCAGGGCTATGAAAAATAAAATAGCTGAAGGTAAATTTAATCCGGCTGATAACTTAAAGAATATTGATCAGGGAGGCCGCGAGCGCAAGGAAGTCCCCATTAAGGAGATTATCCGCTTAAGAAAACTTAATTTAACTTTTAAAGATATTGCAGCAACTCTGCGCGGACTGGGTTATGATGTTTCGAAGTCGACAGTACACAGACGCTTTCAGGAGTATAAAAAGAATAATGAAGTAGTATTATAATGTTAAGTGTTTTACCTTATATTTTTAAGTAAGATGCTATAATTAATAAGTAAGGGAAATATTTGATTGATTTATAAATAATTTAGAAAATATATTATGAGGTGATATAAGATGAATAATAATTTAAACCCAAATAAGATCGCCGTCATCGGAGCTGGTGGAGTTGGTGCTACAACAGCTTATGCTCTGATGGTTCAGGGTGTAGGTTCAGAAATAGTTTTGATAGATGTCAATAAAGATAAGGCTGAAGGAGAGGCGATGGATTTAAGGCATGGCGCTTCCTTTGTTAATCCGGTTGATATCTATGCAGGTGATTATGAAGATTTAGCTGATGCTAAACTAATTGTGATCACTGCCGGTGCAGCCCAGAAGCCGGGAGAAACAAGGCTTGATCTAATTAAAAAGAATACTGGAATCTTTAAAAATATAATATCTTCGATAACAAAATATAATCAGGATGGAATACTGCTGGTAGTAACTAATCCGGTTGATATTTTAACCTATCTAACTTATAAGCTATCTGGTTTTCCAGCCAATAGAGTTATCGGCTCGGGAACAGTGCTTGATAGTTCTCGTTTCAGATCCTTATTAAGCAAAAACTGTGGTATAGCAGACAGCAATGTCCACGGTTATATAATCGGAGAACATGGTGACAGTGAGGTTCCGGTCTGGAGTTTAACCAATATCGCAGGAACTAAAATAGAAAACTACTGTCCAATTTGTGATCAGGACTGTACTGATAAAGAACACAGTCTGGAAGAAATAAGTGATCAGGTTAAAAATGCTGCCTATGAGATAATTGAGAAAAAAGGTTCAACATTTTATGCAGTAGCTCTGGGAGTTTCCAGAATTGCAAGAGCTATCTTAAGAGATGAAAATTCTGTTTTAACAGTTTCATCATTAATGGAAGGATATTATGGAGTTGAAGATATGAGTTTGAGTCTGCCAACTTTAATTAATTCCAATGGAATTGAAAGAGTATTAGAACTGCCACTTTCTGAAAAAGAGGAAAAAGCTTTTAAAGACTCAGCCGAGCATTTAAAAGAAAATATAAAAGAACTGGAGATTTAATTATAAACCGGGTACCTGGAAAAATTTATCAAGTACCCGGTAACAATTTTTTTATTTTTAATATCCCAAAAACTTAAGTAAACTTAAGAT
>JBHEOV010000002.1:0-19096 GCA_046260625.1 Halanaerobium sp.
AGTTAGGGCTGAAATAAATAAGCTTATTGAAGCAGAAAAAATCACTTTTAAAAATTACCTGGTTTATCTGCAGACAAGAGATGATTATATTTTAAATGATTTACTGTTGAATTTCATTAAAGAAACAGCAGAAGAATCTCAGGCAAGTGTTAATAATTTATTCGAAAAATTTCACTATCAATTAATAGATAAATTAACAAAATATGCCCTGGAAAAGGATAAAGAAATTAATTTAAAGCCGGTAATTCCACATGCTGACAGTCAGAGAAAAAAGATGGAATTAAAGCCAGAGCTTAAAATGATGGATTATTCTTTAATAGAAATCTTTAATCATTATTCAATTGTAATAGATTTTGAAAGCTTAAAGCTCTTTTCAAAAAATACTATTGAGTCTTTAGCAGATTATCTTAAAAGTCTGGCTTCACATTTAGATTATCTAAATCAGATGCGGGAAAAATTAAAATGTGACAGCTGTGGTCAGATGATGGAATATGATTTGGATTATTCTCAGGAAACAGCTGTTTATAAAGTAGAATCAGCTTACTGTAATAATTCAGACTGTGAAAAATTTAAAGAAGAAATAAAATTTTAAATTAAACTTTGAAAATCAAAAAAAATTAGTTAATGAGCAGAAGGGATATAAATATGGATAAAATAAAAAACACTAAGAAATTACCGCGTTCAATTCAGATCTTATATGGGATTGGTGTCAGCTATGCAGTTGTAGATCAAATTTTTGCACAGTGGGTGCTTTATTATTATTTACCTCCTCAGGCCAGTAGTTTACAACCAATTATGGCGCCGCTTTTTATCTCAATTGCCTTAGTTATTTCCAGATTTTTTGATATGATCTTTGACCCTCTGGTCGGCTATTTTTCTGATCAACTTGATTCTCGCTGGGGAAGAAGAATCCCCTTTATAGCAGTTGGAGCACTTCCCTTAATTTTAAGTACAGTTGCTTTCTTTTATCCACCTAAAACAGGTGGAATAACAAGCTTTTTATATTTAGCTATTGTCGGTTCCTTATTTTTTGTTTTTTATACCATAGTTGGGGCTCCTTATAATGCCATGATCCCAGAAATTTCTCAGAGCAAAGAAGACCGCCTTAATTTATCAACCTGGCAGTCAGTTTTTAGACTGCTCTATACTGCAGTTGCCATGATTTTACCTGGATTTTTAATTAATTTTTTTGGCCAGGGTAATGATGAACAGGGGATCAGGTTAATGGTTATTGCTCTGGGGGTATTTGCTCTCTTTGGAATGATGATTACAGTATTTACAATTGACGAAAGAAAGTATTCTGGGAATAAGAAGTCTAATACTAATTTAAAAGAGTCAATTAAAGTAATTTTGAAAAATAAATCATTTATTCTCTATCTTTTTGGATTTATGTTTTTCTTTTTAGGTTTTAATATTTTGAGGGCCTCGATTAATTATTATGTAGAAGAGGTTATGGGTTTTGATAAAATTGCGATCACTACTGCTTCAGCTCTTTTATTTGCAGTTGCTGGCCTGAGTTTTTATCCGATTAATAGACTGGCCAAAAAAATTAATTATAAAAAACCAATGCAGATTTCTTTATTCCTGTTAATTATCTTTTCTCTGGCTCTGTCTCAGGTCAATAAATTGTTCCCGGCTGAAGCTGGATTTTTTATCTTTGCTCTGATTGGGATTCCGGTTGCTGGTGCGGCCTTTATTTTTCCACCGGCAATGCTGAGTGAGATCAGTGCCGCCTCTGCTAAAAAAGAAAAGACCCAGATTGAAGGATTATTTTTTGGGATTCAGGGCTTTTTCTTAAAATTATCTTTTTTGATTTCAATTGCAATTCTACCATTGATTCTGGTTTCAGGTAGTGGTGTTTCAATTTTGAATAGTATCGTTCGAGAACCACAGGGAGTACAGCAAATTGGAGTTTATAGGACTTCCTTATTTGCAGCATTTTTCTTTTTTGTTTCGTTAATTTTTTATTCACTTTATCAGGAAGAATAATTTTTAACCCGGTACAAAAACACTGTTTTGTACCGGGTTAAAAAGAAAGTTTTCATAAAGTTGAGGAGGAAGTAAATGAGTTTAAAAATAATGCATACAGGTGATGTTCATCTGGGAATGAAATTTAATCAGTATCCACAGATCAGCACTGAGCTGGAAGCAGCCCGCTCTCAGGCACTAGAAAATGTGGTCAGAGAAGGAAATAAGAAGAATGCTAATTTACTGGCAGTTGCCGGTGATCTTTTCGACAGAGCCAGAATTGAAAATGTTAATCTTAAAAAAACAATTGATATTTTAGATAAATTTGCGGGGGATGCAATTTTAATTTTGCCGGGAAACCATGATTACAGTGATGGTGTCAGCACTCTCTGGAATCAATTTAAAAAGGAAATCAAGGGTAGAATGCTGGTTTTAGACCAGGAGCAAGTATATAGTTTAGATGATTTTGGAATCTCAGCTGCAGTTTATCCGGCTCCCTGTGATCGGAAGCTTTCCAGTGAAAATAGGCTGGATTGGATAAAAAATTTGTCTAAAAAGCCTCAGGCAGATTATCATCTGCTTCTGGCTCATGGAGCGCTGGCAGGTTTTTCACCTGACTTAAATGATGACTATTTTAAGATGACTAAAGAGGAATTATTAAGTTTAAATCTCGATCTTTATCTTTTAGGTCACTCACATCTTCCCTATCCAGAACAGCAAACTGTACAGCTACAAAAAATCTTTAATAATGGAACTCCCGAACCTGATGGAATGGACTGCAGCCACCCTGGTTATGCCTGGTATATAGAGTTAAATGCAGCAAAAGAAGTTGAGGCTGAGCGGATAAAAACTGGTAATTATCATTTTTCTGATTTAGAAAGAAAAATTAATTCTCAGGCAGAGCTGGATAATTTAATAAGAGAGATTCTTAATATTGAACCGGAAAATAAAATTTTAAGATTAAAGCTTAAGGGTGAACTTCCCCGAGAAGATTTCGAAGTTAAGGATAAATATCTTGCAGAATTGAGAGATAATTGTTTTTACACTAAAATAGATCAGAGTGGATTAAAGATCAAAATCGATCAGGATTTAATTGCAGAGGAGTTTGCCGTAAACTCTTTTCCCTATCAGCTTTTAAGTGAACTGGAAGACAATAATCAGGCTCTGCATTTAGCCTATAAAATGCTGAAGGAGGTACAAAATTGAAAATTAAAAGCTTCAGCACTGAAGTTTTTGCCGGAATTAATAATAGAAATTATCAGTTTGAAGATGGTTTAAATATACTCCTCGGTGATAATGAAGCAGGAAAAAGTACTGTGATTAATGCTATTTATGCTTCTTTATTTGTCAGTCCTCAGCTTAAATTAAACACAAGTGAGGGTAAAGAATTTAAAGCAAAATTTCTACCATATCCTGATGGTGATTATGCCGAGGCGGAAGTTAAATTTAAGGCAGCTAACTCAGAATATCGATTTTATAAAAAATGGAGCAACAGCAATTACGCCGGTTTTCTGGAACTGGATGACGGACGCAGGCTAGAAAAAAGCCAAAAAATTGCAGAATATAAAAAAGAAATTTTTCCTTATGGAAAAAGCACCTATAATAATATTGTTTTCAGCAGTCAGCAGGATATTAAATCAACTTTAAAAAGAATTAATGCTGAAGAAAATCCCGAACTGATTGATACAATTAATTCATTTTTGCGCAGAGCAGTAATGGAATTAGATGGTATTTCTATAGATCAATTTCGCAGCAAACTGGAAAATGAACTGGAAGAGCTGACAAAAAAATGGGATCTGAAAACTGATGCTGTCAGCAACAGCAGCCGTGGAGTTAATAATCCATATAAGGTAGGAACAGGAAAAATTTATGATAGTTATATAGCTAAGGAAAAGTTAAGAAGCCGGCTCAAACAGAGCAAAATTAATGAAAGAAAATATGAAGAGCTGGGATTGAAAATTAAGGAATTAAAAGAAAAAGAGCAGAAATTAGTTGCTGAGATCAAGGAGCTTGCAGAAATTGAGGCTGAAATAAATCAGCGGGCAGCAGCTGAACTGGAAATAGAAAATCTGACTGAAAGAAGAACTAAACTCTCTCAAGCTGCCAAAAAATGGCCTAATTTAAAGGCTGAACTAAAAGAATTAAGAATAAAACAGGAAGCAGAGAATGAGAAGTTAAAGAAATTAAAAGCAGAACTTAAAAGGGCTGAAAAGTTAAAACGTCAGAGTGATATTAAAGCAAGACTGGATCAGATTAAAGCAGCCAAAGTAAAGCTGAATGAACTGCAGAGTTTGAGAGCTAAAACAAAAGTCAGCTCTGAGCAGGTAGAAAAGCTGGAAAAATATAAAAATAAAATTGTTGAGACAGAGGCCAGCCTGAAGGCAGCAAAGTTAAAAGCTAAACTTAATTTTTCTGCAGCCGGTTCTATCAAAGTTTTAACCGGTGTTGAGGGTGAAAAAAATATTTCTGCAGGAGAAATCATTGAAGCAGATGGTTATTTAAGAATTAAAACAGAAGAACTGGATTTAGAAATTGAATCAGCAGAAATTGATTTTAAAAGTCTGAAAGCAGAATTTGAGCAAAATCAGCAGCAGTTTAAAGAATTAAAAGCTAAAATGCAAGTTGAAGATCTTAGTCAGGCCAGAAAAAAGCTGCAGGAACTGACTGAAGTTAAAAGAAAAATAGAATTTAAAAAGAATAAAATTACTGAACTTCTGGCAGGAGAAGATTTAAAAGAGCTGGAGGCTGAATTATCTGCCCTTGATGAGCTGGACTCTGCCCGAGAAGAGAAAAAGATTAGAGAGGAAATAGAGGCTTTAAATTCTAAAATATCGGAGTTAAATACAGAAATCAAAATTAGAGAAAATAAAATAGAAGAGTTTCAGGAAGAATATACTTCAATTGTTGAACTAAAATCACTTCTGTCAGCTAAAAAAGAAAGAATAGAACTTCTAAAAGAAAAACTTAGTCAGCTTGCCTCACTGCCGGCTAAATACAGCAGCTCCAATGAATTTATTAATGATCTGAAAAGAAAAAGAGAAAATAGAGAAGAGCTGAATCAGGAATTAAGAGAGAAGCTGGAGCAGCACAAAGAATTAGAAAATTTACTGCCGCAGGCTTCCAGTAAAGAGATGGCAGCTGAGCTCAAAGAGATTGAAGAAGAATTTACTAATTTAAAGAATAAGGCCAAAAATTTACTAGAAATTAAAAAAGTTTTTGAAAGTAAATTAGAAGAGATGGATCAGAATTCATTTAAGCCGCTGCTAAATTCTTTTAGCAAAAATCTGCAGCTTTTAACAGCTGGAAAATATAAAGCGGGACTTATTAATCCTGATTTTTCAGTTAAGTTGAAGTCTAAAGCAAAACAGGAATTGCCGGGTAAATTAGATTTACTTTCCTATGGAACTTATGATGCAGCTGCACTTGCTTTGAGATTCGCTATTTTCGATAATCTCTTCAGTGATTATGGTGGTTTTATTATCCTGGATGACTGTCTGGTTAATTTTGATCCTGAGCGCAGAAAAAATGCAGTTAAATTAATCAAGGAATATCAGAAAAAATATCAAATTATTTATACCACCTGTGATCCGGAAAGAGCAGCTGAGTTTGAAGCAAATATCATAAAGATATAGCCACTAATAGAAAAAAACTGCCTGATGTATAACCAGGCAGTTGAGAATACTCATAAAACGAAACTGTCAAGCAAAAAAAGTAAAAAGGCAAAAAAATTACAAGGTTCTGACGAATCTTCTTCGATCTCCTGTTTATAGTTTGCCTTTTTACTTTTCTTATTCTTTCTTCCTATTTTAGATTTAGTCCTCCATTACTATCTTTGATTTGCTCAAAGATTATTATTAAAGAAGGCTATCCCTTAATAATTTCTTTTTACTTACCATTAATAGTAACTTCTTCAGAATTGATCTCAACTAACTCTCATCAATCCGATCAATTGAACTTCCTGTTAGACTTCTTCTAAATCTAAAATAATTTTACTTGAATAAGAATTTCAAAACACCACTTGTAAACATTTAATCTTAGGACTTCCTCAGAACCTTGTATACTTATTATAGACCTATACGCTAGAGAACACAAGGTCGAAAAATGTCGATTAAGAGAGGATATGATTTAATATCTTCCATTTTTAAACAGATGCTAATTATATCATCAATTTTCAGAATATATTTTTTATTAAAAATATAATTTATGTAACTCAAATTATTTACACAATTATTAATAACTGTTAAAATTATTATATGATTAGTTAGCTTGACTGCTTAGATCAAATATATTCTAAAAAAAGATAAGGAGAATTTCAATGAATTCAATTAAGTTGATTGAAGATTTGTCCAATGCAAATGGAATTTCTGGTTTTGAAGATGAGGTTTTAACTGTTGTCAGAGAAAAAGTTGCTAATAAATTAGATATCAAAGAAGATTCGATGCGTAATCTCTATTTGTATTCTAAAAACTATGATCCCCAAAAGCCTGTAGTGATGCTTGACAGTCATTCTGATGAAGTTGGTTTTATGGTTAAATCAATAAATAAAAATGGGACTTTAAAATTTGTCACAATTGGAGGCTGGTCTCCTCAGAATGTTCCTGCTCATAAAGTGAGAATAAGAAATAGTGAAGGAAAATATATCAAGGGTGTTGTTGCATCTAAGCCGCCTCATTTTATGGATGAAGCTGAAAAAGATAAATTAATTAAGGTTAAAGAAATGATTATTGATGTCGGTTCAACTTCTAAAAAAGAAACCATAGAAAAATATAAAATTGAGGCTGGAGCTCCAATTATACCTGATGTAAAATTTGAATATGATGAGTCAAATAAAATTATGATGGGAAAGGCCTTTGATAATCGTCTGGGAACCGCTCTGGTAATCGAACTAATCTTAGCTTTAGATGATCAGGAACTAGAATTTAATCTTGTAGGCAGCCTTTCAGCTCAGGAAGAGGTTGGAACCAGAGGGGCAGAGGTAACTGCCAGAAAAATAAAACCTGATCTGGCGATTGCCTTTGAGGGAACTCCAGCAGATGATAGTTTTAGAGATGAATATGACGCTCAATCAGTTTTAAATAAAGGTGGGCAGATTAGGCACTGCGACATCTCAATTATTGCTAATCCCCGTTTTGTTAATTTTGCCAGGGAGATTGCAAAGGAAAATAAAATTCCCTTTCAGGATGCAGTTCGGATCGGTGGGGGTAATGATGGTGCTAAAATTTTATTGAGTAATTATTCAGTTCCAACTATAGTAATTGGAGTTCCTGTCCGCTATGCTCACACTCATTACGGTATTTCCTCGTTTGAGGATTATCAGAAAACATTAGAGTGGGCAGAAAAAATAATTAAAAATTTAAATTTAGAAACTATAAATGATTTTTAATTTTTATTTAGATTTTACTGGCAGTTAAAAAAAGTATAGAAGTAATTGAGGTTTTAAAACCATTATATAATTTTAAATCAAGTTAAATCTACAGGAGGAATTATAGTGAAAACAATTGGTCTAATTGGAGGAATGAGCTGGGAGTCAACAGTCGATTATTATAAAATTTTAAATAGAGAGATCAAAAAGAAGCTGGGAGAGCCCCATTCAGCAGAGATTATTATGTTTTCTGTTGATTTTGCAGAAATAGAAAAAATGCAGTCGGCAGGTGAATGGGCTAAATTAAGCAAAAAAATGACTAAGATTGCTCAAAAATTAGAGAAAGCAGGGGCAGATATGCTTTTAATCTGTGCCAATACAATGCATCAGATGGCAGACGAAGTCCAGCAGAAAATTAATATTCCTCTGCTGCATATTGCTGATGCTGCTGCTGAAAAAATTGAAAGCGACGGTTATAAAAAAGTTGGACTGCTGGGAACTAAGTATACTATGGAAGGCAGTTTTTATAAAAATAGAATTAATGAAAATTATGAGATTGAGGTTATCATACCTGAAGTGGAAGAGCGAGACTATATTCATCAGGTTATTTATCAGGAGCTTGTTTCCGGTGTTTTGAAAGATGAGTCTAGAGAAAAATTTAAAGAGATAATTAAAACTTTAAAAGAAAAAGGGGCTGAAGGAATTATCTTAGGCTGTACAGAAATCCCCTTATTAATTAAAGATAAAGACAGCAGTCTGCCAATTTTCAATACGACTGAATTACATGCTAAAAAAGCAGTAGAATTTGCTTTATCCTGATTTTTTTAGACAACTTATTATAGATTAATTAAAAAATGTTAATTGAACATTAAAAACAGAAATTTAAGAGGTGATACAAATGTCTGCTAACAAATTAATTGCGAGAGCAACGGAATATGCTGCAAAGCATCATCGGGGTGGAACTCGTAAAGGTGGAGATATTCCGTATATTGTTCATCCCTTTGAAGTGGCAATGATTTTAAAAGAAAATTCTTTTGAAGATAAAGTGGTTGCCGCTGGTCTGCTGCATGATCTTTTAGAAGATACAGAAGTATCAAAAACTGATTTGAAAGAAAAGTTTGGAGAAGAAATTCTTGAACTTGTTTTATCAGCCTCAGAAAAGTTAAAGGGTAGAGAAGAGAGAAGCTGGGATAAAAGAAAAAATCAGACTATTTATTATCTTCAGGAGGAAGCATCATTTATTAATAAAGCTATCGCCTGTGCTGATAAATTGAGCAATGCCCGCAGTATTTTAAGAGATATCGAAAAAACTCCTGATGATTTATGGCAGCGTTTTAGTGCACCAAAAACTAAACAGCAGTGGTATTATGAGTCTTTAGTAGAAAGTTTAAAGGAGCTGGAAGGTTTAAAAATGTATGCAGAACTGAAAGAGGTAGTAGCTATAATTTTTAAATAAAAGCTGAAAGAATTAATTAAGCTAATAAAAAACCCGGTTTATTAACTCAATTAAATAATAAAAGAGTATTAAACCGGGTTTATAATATATCTACATATAAAGCAGATAGACCAGAAGTCCATGTGTGGAAGCCAGAATTACTGTAATAAAAGCAAATATTTTATGCAGTTTCATATTTAATCTTGGATTTAAATTAAATACTTTTCTAAAAAATCTGATCCCCAGCAGGAATGTTATTAAAAGTGATGTCAGAGAACTAATTCCCAGTGGGATAATCCATTGCCCCATAGTGACCTCCTTTTACGAAATTAATGATAGAAGTTTATTCAACAGTTATTTCCTGTTCTCTGCTGCCAAATTTGTTGCATTCAGCAGTTAAACTAATGGTATCTCCGGATTTTGCTCCGGGAATCATGTAGTGTAAATACTGAACATCATTATCTGTCTGCATTATAAAAGCCTGTTCAATATGCTGATTGTCATTTAAACGAACCTTGACATCATTGATAAAGTGGTCGCTGTTATCATCAGAACCATGAGGGATTGTAACTTCCAGCATTTTGTTTTCAGTGTTGAAAGACATTTCTATTTCTCCAGGTGGGTGAGCATAAACACTAAGACTTAAAATGAGAAGCATAGTCATAGTAAAAAACAAAATCTTTTTCATAATTTTAACCCCTTTCTGAATTTTAATAGTTCTAGTTATATAATTTAACATAACAACAATAATTCCTGCCTCTAAAATAATTTTTTTATAATTTTATTTTAAAAAGGATTTTTATTAGAAATGCTGAATTATAATTAATGGACTGTAATTTAAAAGGGAGGGGTTTAAGTGTGGACTAGAAGTGATCTAAAAGAAAGAGCAAAAGGGAAGTTAAAAGGTTTTTACTGGCCTGCTTTTTTAGTAAGTTTAATTTTGATTATTACAGGTGGCAGCCATAATAGACTTGATCTCAGTAGTTCTGGTTCCAACCCGGGATCTAATGGTGGAGGAGAATTTTCTATAAGGATAGGCCTAATTGTTTTCTTTGGGGTATTAATATTTTTTGGACTCAGAATCTTTCTGGGATATATTCTGGAAGTTGGAGGCAGAAAATATTTTATTGAGCTCAGCCGCGGAGAATCTGAGATTTCTTATCTGTTAAAATATTTTGATAAAAAGTACTATAAAAATATTATTACAGCACTCATATTTAGGGGGATTTATATCCTGCTCTGGTCACTGCTCTTAATTATTCCAGGAATTATTAAGATGTATGAGTACCGCTTTGTGCCTTATATTCTGGCTGAACAGCCTGATTTAGATCATAATCGTGTTTTAAAGCTCAGCCGAGAGATGACAGCAGGGCAGAAAATGGATATTTTTATACTTGATCTTTCTTTTCTGGGCTGGTTTTTCCTGGGGGCTTTATTTTTTGGAATCGGTATTTTATTTGTTCAGCCATATTATGACACAGTTAATGCGGAGCTTTATCAGAACTTAAAGCAGAGAGTTTAACTTAAAAGTTTAATATAGCAAATAGTAAACCTCTCCCACTAAATAAAATATTTGGAAAGAATTTTCTTTCAACAAATTTAATAAAAATTCTAAACTGCAGTTAATTGGAGGAAATCTTATGGCCAGCAGAAAAAAAGTTAATCAGGCAGTTAAATGGTATCAAAATCAGAGACATAATTATTCAGACTTGAGAGCTGAAGTTGAAGTCATTTTAAGAGAAGCTCTAAATGAAAATGAAATGATTTTCCACAGAATTGAAAGTAGAGTTAAGACAGCAGAAAGCTTTAGAGAAAAAGCAAGCAGAAATAAATATAATGATCCAATAAATGAGATAACAGATTTAACTGGAATCAGAATTATAACTCTTTTTGAAAAGGAAATTCATCAGATAAGTGATATTATAAAAGGATTATTTAAAATTGATTATAGCCGCAGTGAAGATAAAGCTGATCTGCTTGATGCAGATAAAATGGGTTATAAATCAATCCACTATATTGCAGAACTGAGCCAGGAGAAAATATCAGAAACTGAGCTTGAAAGTTTTGCCGGTTTAAAATTTGAAATTCAAATCCGAAGTATACTGCAGCATGCCTGGGCAGAGATTGAACATGATCGAAATTATAAATTTAAGGGAGAATTACCGAAGCGCCTGCAGCGCCGATTTTATGCTCTGGCGGGAATGCTGGAAATAGCCGATCGAGAATTTAATACACTTGCAGAAGAAGTGGAAAAATTTCGTCAAAAAAATGAATAATCATCAAAAAAATTAACCAGGGGGCTAATTATGACTAAAAAAGTAGTTTTAATTACTGGAGCTTCAAGTGGTATTGGTCGGGCTGCAGCGGAAAAGTTTCTTGAAAAGGGCTATACTGTTTATGGAGCTGCCCGGACTGAAGCTGATTTAAAGTATTTAACTAACTATCCAGATGGACATTATCAAATTATGGATATTACTGAGGCTGATCAGAGAAAAGCCTGTGTTAAGCAGATATTAAAAAAAGAAAATAAAATCGATATTTTAGTTAATAATGCCGGCTATGGTGCATATGGTGCTGTAGAAGAGGTGCCACTGGAGGAAGTCAAAAAACAGTTTGAAGTAAATTTATTTGGCTTATCTGAACTAACAAAGCTTGTAATACCCGGAATGAGAGAAAATAAATCTGGCAAAATTATTAATATTTCATCTATTGCAGGTAAGATCTGGACTCCACTTGGCGGCTGGTATCATGCCAGTAAGTTTGCGCTGGAGGGTTTAAGTGACTGTCTTAGAAATGAGTTAAAAGAATTTGGAATAGATGTGATTTTGATTGAACCGGGAGCAATTGAGACTAATTGGGCAGATACTGCTGGTAAAAACTTAATCAAAAATTCAGGCGAGGGAGTTTATCAAAAACAGGCCCAGAAAAAAGCAGCTAAATATGAGAAAATGTACGGAAAAGGCGGAATGGCTGCTGAGCCAGAGGTGGTTGCTGCTGCAATTTTAAAAGCAGCTCAAAGCTCTCATCCTAAGGCAAGATATGCAGTTCCAGCCCATGCAAAGTTAATTATATTTTTCCGCTGGCTGCTTCCGGACAGCATCTATGATTATTTTACCAATAAATTTTTTTGATAATTCTTTCATAAATGATATAATAAATAAGTGAGAGAAAATAGAGAAGGAGCTGTTCTTATGGATGAAGACAATATTCAGAGACTTGAGTATGAGGGTAAAGAGATTATTTTAATTCCTACCGCTCATATTTCTAAAAAAAGTGCAGAACAGGTTAAAGAGGTAATTGAAACTGAAGAACCTGACAGTGTATGTGTAGAATTGGATCAGGAAAGATATGATTCGATTAATGATGGAGATAAGTGGAGTGAAATGAATATTTTTCAGGTGATCAAGCAGAAAAAATCGCTATTATTATTAGTTAATTTAATTATTAGTTCTTTTCAGAGCCGGATGGCTGAAAAGCTGGGAATCAATGCCGGTGAGGAAATGAGGCAGGGTATTCAGTCTGCTAAAGATATAGGAGCAGAGCTGGTGCTTGCTGATCGAAACATTCAGATCACCTTTAAGCGGGTCTGGCGGGGACTTGGACTCTGGGAAAAATCAAAATTGATCTTCCAGATTATTTCGATGCTTTTTGTGGATGAAGAGATCACAGAAGAAGAAATGGATGAATTAAAAAATGGAGATGCTCTAAATATGATGCTGGAAGAGATGGGCAAATCTTTTCCGGGAATTAAAAAGCACCTGCTTGATGAGCGGGATCAATATTTAGCTAATAAGATAAAAAATGCGCCTGGTGATAAAATTGTCGCTGTTTTAGGTGCAGCTCATGTACCTGGTGTTAAAAAGGAAATTTACAAAGAACAAAATTTAAGT
The DNA here is from genome assembly GCA_046260625.1 of Halanaerobium sp. GTDB lineage: Bacteria > Bacillota > Halanaerobiia > Halanaerobiales > Halanaerobiaceae > Halanaerobium. The sequence continues at coordinate 12,656 of JBHEOV010000002.1, forward strand.
AAAATTACTAAGCTGCCTCCAAAACCCAAATGGGGTAAAATATTTTCCTGGGGAATTCCGGCAGTGATTTTAGTGATTATAATTTCAAGTTTCATCAATAATATGAGCACCGGAATTGAGGTTACTAAGACCTGGATTATTTGGAATGGTTCTTTATCAGCTTTAGGGGTTCTTTTAGGTAGGGGCCATATTCTGACAATCCTGACAGCTTTTGTAGTGGCACCTTTAAGTTCTTTAAATCCTGCTCTGGCAGCCGGTTGGTTTGCTGGTCTGGCAGAGGCTTATCTCAAAAAACCACAGGTTAAGGATTTTCAAAAACTATCTGAGGGAATTTCGATTAAAGAAATTTATACAAATAAGGTGACACATATTCTTTTAATTGTTATCTTAGCTAACTTAGGTAGTGTAATTGGAACTGCTGTTGGTGGAGCCAGTGTGATCAGAACTTTTTTAGAATTCTTTAGCTTTTAGATTGAGTACTTTAAATTAAATTAAATAAGAGTATTAAAAAACTCTTCTCGTTTTGCAAAATGAGAAGAGTTTTTATATTTGATGAGCTTTTCCATAAAAATGCCGCAGTTTTTGATTTCTGCGGCATTTAATTAAATATATATTTAATTTCTAATGATTAAATCTAATTTATTTTGATCAACCTAGGGAACTAAAACAGCATCGATTACATGAATGACACCATTACTTGCTTCAATATCGGTTGTTGTAACCTGTGCATCATTAATATAAACCATACCATCTTCGATTGAAATCTCAATTTCTTCTCCAAATACTGTTTCTACCATTGCACCGTCCATGGTTAAAACATCTTCTGCCATTACTTTACCAGAAACTACGTGGTATAAGAGTACATTTGTCAGCTGCTCTTTATCTGCCAGTAAGCTGTCTAAAGTACCTTCGGGTAGTGCTGCAAAAGCTGCATCTGTAGGTGCAAAAACTGTAAATGGACCTTCACCTTTAAGTGTTTCTATTAATTCCGCTTCAGTTAATGCAGTTGCTAGAGTATTAAAGTCATCAGCATCTAAAGCAGTCTCTACGATATCCATTTCATATTCACCATGTCCATCTGCCAAAACCATTACATTAAGAGAAAAAACCAGAGCCAGAGTTACCAATAAAGCCACCATCATTTTTCTGGAACTAACTAAACTTTTTTTCATTTCTACTTCCTCCTTAGTTTGATTTGACACAACTTTGTTTTATTAAATATAATATAGCACAACTTAAATCGCCTGTCAATAGTAATGATAATTATTTTCATAAATTGTATCTCTGACTACATTATATCAGCTACATCTGTAAATAATCTCTAAAGAATTCAATAAATCCTCTCAAAGAGTCGACAAGTTAATAATCCCTTGATATAATATTTACTAATAGAGAAGTCAGAAGAAGCAATATAAGAATACAGGAGGTTATAATTTTGCTTAAAATAGGAATTTTAGGATTAGGGACAGTAGGTAGTGGAGTAGTTAAGATTTTGGAGAAGAATGCTGAAAACATAAAAAATAAGGTTGGAACTGAGGTTAAGATCAAAAAGATACTGGTTAATAATCTTGAAAAAGAAAGAGATGTTGAAATCAATCGGGAGTTGTTAACAGATAGGGTTGAAGATATTATTAATGATTCTGATATAGATATTGTGGTCGAATTAATTGGGGGTGAGCAGCCGGCTTATGATTACATAATAAGAGCGATTGAAAGTGGTAAAAGTATTGTGACTGCCAATAAGCTTGTAATTGCCAAATATGGCAAAAGAATTTTTAGAAAAGCAGATGAAAATGATGTTCAGGTCTGTTATGAGGGAAGTGTAGCTGGTGGTTTGCCGATTATTCGACCTCTGCAGAATTCTCTGGCTGCCAATAGAATTGAAAAAATATATGGTATTTTAAATGGTACCACCAATTATATTTTAACTGATATGAGCAAGGAGAAAAAAGATTTTGCTGAGTCTTTAAAAAATGCTCAGGAGCTTGGATTTGCAGAAGCTGATCCTTCTTCTGATATTGATGGTGATGATGCAGCTTATAAGATCACAATTTTATCTTCGCTGGCTTTTGAACGATTTGTCGATGTGAGAGAAGTCTATGTAGAAGGTATCAGGGATATTGATATTGCAGATATTGAGCTGGCCCATGAGATGGGTTATGTAATTAAGCTGCTGGCAATTGCTAAAAATTCACCTGAGGGACTGGATGTCAGAGTTCATCCGGCATTTGTACCTGAGGATCATCCCCTGGCTATGATAAATGGCACCTATAACTGTGTTTATTTACACGGAGATGCAGTGGGACAGGTAATGTCTACAGCTCGTGGTGCAGGTCAGATGCCGACCGGTAGTGCTGTAACCGCAGATATTATTCAGGTGGCCAAGGATATTAACTACAATCAGCGTGAAGTTCAGCGGATGGATTCATTTTTAGAAAGCAATGTAATCAAAATTGATGAAATTGAAAATAGTTTTTACCTGCGCTTTGAAGTTAAAGATGAACCCGGTGTAATGGCCCATATTGCCAAAATATTTGGTGATAATAATGTAAGTCTGGCTTCAGTTCTGCAGAAACAGAAGGATAATCCGGTTGTACCGCTGGTATTTATTACTCATTCTGTAAAGGAAAAAGATTTAAATAAATCACTGGCTCAAATTAAAGAACTTGATGATGTAATCGAGGTTAAAAGTGTAATCCGTGTTGAAAATAATATTTAAAATTATTATTCTGGAACAAAAAACTTAATAAGATAGGAAATAGATAAAACCCGTTTTTAAGAGAACGGGCTTTATCTATTTAAATTTTATGATTTATCTGAAAATTAAATCAATTGTATAAATGCTCAATATTTTGTTATAATGATATGAGAAGTGATAAATTTATTTATATTTTTAGCAATATTTATTTATTTGAGCAGAGAGCAGAGGAGTGAAAGTGTGAAAAATAAAGAATGGCTTTTGAAAAATGTGAGAGAAAATTGGTTAAAAGAGCGGACGGGTAAAGTTGTAAAAGTCAATACAATTGATAAAGAATATTATAAGCAGTATGATATCAAACAGGGATTGAGAAACTCAGATGGAACTGGAGTAGTTGTTGGTTTTACTAAAATTGGTTCTGTGCACGGCTATACCTACTGTGATGGTGAGAAAACTCCAATTGAAGGTAAATTATTTTATCGAGATATTGAAATTGATGAGCTTGTTAAAAATACAGGTGAATTTGGTTTTGAGAGTATAGTCTATCTTTTATTATTTGGTGAACTACCCGATCAGGAAGAATTAGAAAAATTCAGCGCGATTTTAGATGATTTTAGAAAACTACCAACACATTTTACTGAAAATACTATTTTAAAAAGTCCGAGCCGTGATGTAATGAATAAACTGCAGCGGGCAATACTGGTGCTCTATTCTTATGATGAAAAACCTGATTCACTGGAAATTGATCGGATATTAATTCAGAGCTTAAAGTTAATTGCAAGATTTCCAACTATTATATCTTATGGTTTTCAGGCTAAGGCACATTATTTTGATGATCAGAGTCTATATCTCCATAATCCCATAGATGGATTGGGAGCAGCAGCTAATATACTTCATATGATTAGACCAAATAATAAATATACTGAGTTAGAAAAAGATACTCTGGATTTATTATTAATTCTGCATGCTGAACATGGTGGAGGTAATAACTCAGCCTTTACTACCCATGTTGTTTCATCAAGTGGAACCGATACCTATTCTGCAGTTGGGGCTGCAGTTGGAAGTTTAAAAGGCCCCAAACATGGTGGTGCCAATTTAAGAGTTAAGTCCATGGTTGATAATATTAAGGAAAATTTAGATGATTATACAGATGCTGCCCAGGTTGAAAAATATTTAAAACAGATTTTAAGAGGGGAAGTATTTGATCAACAGGGGTTAATTTATGGGATGGGTCATGCAGTTTATACTAAAAGTGATCCCAGAGCAGTAATCTTGAAAGAAAAAGCGAGAGAATTAGCTGCAGCTAAGGGAAGACTGGATGAGTTCGAGCTGTATAAAAATGTTGAAAGATTAACTAAAAAAATCTTTAAAGAACAGCGGGGAGAGGACTGTATAATAAGTGCCAATGTAGATCTTTATTCCGGTTTTGTTTATCAGTTATTAAATATTCCAGAAGAATTATTTACTCCTTTATTTGCGACAGCCAGAGTTGCCAGCTGGTGTGCACATCGAATTGAGCAGCTGGTAAGTGATCATAAGATTATTCGTCCTGCTTATAAATCAATCAAGAATGAAGAAAAGTGTACAATTAGATAAATTTTTAATTTAATATTCCAATTTAAGAATTTTAATTAAATTAGATTTTAGATTAATGATTTAAATTGATTACTGAAAATAAATAGGGAGGATTAAAAAATGAATAGACAGATAATTGATCAACCAAAGTTAGAAAAATTTCAGAAACACTTTAAACAAAGAGAAAATAGTGAAATCATTGCCAATGCAGTCATGAAAAATGGTGTTAATGACACTGCTTTAAATAATGAATCTGTTAAAAAAATGCATTATGACTTTTCTGAAGAAATTGATGTGGGGAAGGTAACCAATCAGGAAAAGAGCGGCCGCTGCTGGATGTTTGCAGCTTTAAATAATATCCGCTACAGTATTTCTAGAGACTTAAAGATTAAAGACCATGATTTTGAATTATCTCAGGCTTATACAATGTTCTGGGATAAGCTGGAAAAAGCAAATTATTTTCTGGAAAATATTATTTCTACAGTAGAACTGGAACTTGACAGCCGCCGAGTCATGTGGCTTTTAAATGAGCCCACAAATGATGGCGGCCAGTGGGATATGTTTACAGCTTTAATCGAAAAATATGGAATAGTACCGAAATATGTAATGCCCGAAACATATCACAGCAGCAATTCCCGCTATCTGAATAAAATTTTGAATTTGAAATTGAGAGATCTTGCTAAAACACTGCGGGAAGATTTCAAATTAGGTGCAGATAAGGAAAGTTTAAGAGAGGAAAAAGAGGATATGATGGCAGAAATTTATTCTTTGCTGGCTTACTTTTTGGGAGAGCCGCCAGAGGAATTTGATTTTGAGTATAAGGATAAAGATGATGATTTTTATCGTGATAATGGGCTAACTCCTAAAGAATTTTATGCTAAGTATTCTAAAGTCAAAATGACTGATTATGTGAGTATTATTAATGCTCCAACAAAAGATAAACCATTTGATCAGACTTATACAGTTGAATTTTTAGGTAATGTAAAAGAAGGTCAGCAGATTCATTATCTAAACCTGCCAATTGATAAATTAATTGATTACAGTAAAAAACAATTAAAAGCTGGAGAACCTGTCTGGTTTGGATGTGATGTTGGCCAGTGGTCTGATAGAAATTTAGGAATAATGGATACAGAATTATTTAATTATGAAGATTTATTAGATACTAAATTTTCTTTAGATAAAGGGCAGCGCCTGCAGTATGGGGAAAGTGTTTTAACTCACGCAATGGTTTTTACGGGAGTTAATCTTGATAATGAGTATCAGACTGAACGCTGGAAAGTCCAGAACAGCTGGGGTGAAAAGGTTGGTGAGGATGGATTTTTCATTATGAGTAATGACTGGTTTAAAGAATTCAATTATGAAGTAGTTATTAATAAGAAATATTTATCAGAAACCGACCTTGAATCTTATCAAAAAGAAGCAGTAGTCTTAAAACCCTGGGATCCAATGGGTTCTCTGGCTCAAAAATAAAATTGACATAGAAAAAGGCTGAACTACTGTTTTTTTACAGTAATTCAGCCTTTAATATTTACAAATTATTTTATTAAAATATATATTTATCTAGACTGCTGCTTAAATTAGTGCAAAAAATATGCCCATTCAATGCTTTAATTATTTAAATATCCTCTTAATTCTTTGCTTCTGGTCGGATGTCTTAGTTTTCTTAAGGCTTTTGCCTGAATCTGTCTAATTCTTTCTCGGGTAACTCCAAACTGACTTCCCACTTCTTTAAGAGTTCTCTGCCGTCCATCTTCCAGTCCAAACCTTAATTTAATAATTCGTTTCTCTCTATCTGTTAAGGTATCAAGTACTGTCTCTAATTGATCTTTTAAAAGTTCAGAAGAGGCAAGCATTTCAGGTGCTGGCGCATCCTGATCTTCAATAAAGTCTTTTAAATGGCTGTCTTTTTCTTCACCAATAGGAGTATCGAGTGATGTAGGCTGCTGATTCATTGCCAGTTTCTGAATTTCAAGTACTTTTTCCGGCTCCATATTCATTTCTTCACCGATTTCTTCTAAAGTAGGTTCTCTTTCTAAATCTTTTTTAAGTCTTTTTTCGATTCTTCTTAATTTGTTCATGGTTTCTACCATATGCACTGGTATTCTAATAGTTCTTGCCTGGTCAGCTAAGGCTCTAGTGATTGACTGTCTGATCCACCAGGTTGCATA
>JBHEOV010000002.1:19106-56062 GCA_046260625.1 Halanaerobium sp.
GTAGCCTTTAGTATAATCAAATTTTTCTACAGCTTTCATTAATCCTTTATTACCTTCCTGAATTAAATCCAGAAAAGACATGCCCTGCCCTATATATTTTTTGGCAATACTTACAACAAGTCTTAAGTTTGCTTCGGTTAATTGAGCCCGTGCTTCCTGATCACCCTGTTCAATTCTTTTGGCAAGTTCAACTTCTTCTTCTTTGTCAAGTAGATCAACTTTTCCCATTTCTTTTAAATAAACACGTACGGAATCATCAATACCGGCTCCATCAGGAATAGAAAGATCTAAATCATTTTCTTCTTCTTCAGTACTATCATTCTGGTTATCATGATTATCATTATCAGCTTTTTTAACCATTTAAATTCCTCCTTAATACATAATGCCCGACACAATCACTAATTATAACATAAAATTAACTGAATTTAAAGTCTTAATAGAAATTAATCCAAAAAATCGACAAATTTTAAGTTTTGAAAACTGTTCTTTTCCTCATGTTTTATCTTTTCATAAAGTTTTTGCATCTCCTGTTCTTTAAAAACACCTTTTATATTTAAATCATTTTGACTAAAATTATATTGATATAATTTCCAGAGATTTAAAGTGTTTGCTGCTTTTTGAGGAATATATTGACCTTCTTCATTTTCAGAGACTAGATGATGTTTTTTTAATTCCTTTAAAGCAGTTTCTAAATTTTTTGCAGGTAGCTTAATTTTTTTCTGTATTTGAATAAAATTAAGTGAAGTCTCGTTTTTATTATTAAAGTTTTTATATAATGTAATTAAGATTGCAATTGGTATTAGGGAATTTAAATTATGACTAAATTCATTTTCTGTATTTAGATATTTAAGTTTATCTCTATTTTGAAAAACATAGGATAGAACTGCACCTGTTAAAACTATTAACCAGATCAAATAAAGCCAGATTAAAAAGAATGGAAAAAATGATAAAGATCCATAAATCTGTCTTTCATAACTATAAGCAATTACATTTTGAACATATATTGCATAAAGATTTTTACTTAAAATAAATAAAACTCCACTAAAAACACCTGAAACTAGAGCTGAGAGTGGTTCAACTTTAGTATTAGGAATCAGATAGTAGGCCAGAATAAAAACAAAGAAATTTAAAGAAAAGAGAAAATAATTAAATAAATTATTTTGACTTACTTCTGCATCTTCAAGCCACATTCCCAGATAACGTTCAATTATTACAAAGGTCATACTTGATAAGAGGGTGATAATAAAAGTGCCAAGGGTAATAAAAGTCCAAAAAGCAACAAATCTCATTATTATATCTCGATGATCTTTAACATTCCAAATTTGATTAAAAGTAATTTCAATTCTAGCGAGCATAAATACAATCAACATTACCAGAGAAAAGAAACTAATTGCTCCCAGCTGTTCTATATCAACATTAAAAATATACATTTCCAGATAATCTAATATAGTTTCTCCTGTTCCTGCTGCCAGATTATTTAAAAGTACTGACTGCAGCTGTGTATATATCGAATCAAATCTTTCAAAAAAATCAAATAAAGTCATAATATAAAATACAAATAAAAGAAAAGGAACTATTGACAGCATTGTCATGTAAACCATACCCATCGCCTGTATTAAAATATCATTATCTTTAGATTCTTGATAAACTTTCCTTAAAAATAACCAGAGTTGAGAATTATAAAACTTTGAACTTTTAATTTTCTTTTCTGTTTCTTTAAGAGTTTTTTTAATTTCCATATTTAACTACATCCTTTAGTTAATAAAATAAATAAGTAGATTAGTTTGTTAATAATCAAGTTGTCTATTATATTATATTCTTTAAATAAAATAAAACTCCTTCACTTAATTAAAATAAAAATTGAATATAAATCTTTGCTGTTAATAATTTTTCTGATATAATTAAGTTAATATAAACACAAATTGGAAAATGAGGTGGAGTTAAAAATGGATAAAAAGAAAACTGGGATTTTATTAATCGCAATTGGTATCTTTATTTTGCTTAATACTCTAAACTTGATTAGTGACGATATTTTTCTCTATTTATTAGGTGGAGGTTTTCTGATTACCTATTTTATGCTTGGTGCGCGAGAACATTATGGAAATATCGGTTTTTTGATTCCCGGTACTGTTTTATTAGCAATCGCACTCTTTTCAGATCTGCAGCAGATTAAATTTATTGATAATCTTGGTGGTGGCATTTTTTTTATTATGCTGGGACTGGCCTTTATCGCAGTTTTAATTCATACAAGTGCCTTTGAAAAATGGGACTGGCCGATTTATCCGGCTGGAGCGCTGATTCTATTTGGTGTTTTTATAATTTTTATTGATAATAATGATTTTATTCAAAATCTTGAATATTTAAATTATATAACTCCTGTCATTTTAATTGGCCTGGGAGGATATTTTCTTTATCAAAACAAACAAAACAAACAAAATAAGTAAAAATTTAAAAAATTATCAATACAGCCTGTGACTAGATTTTATCCAATAATTATGGTATACTATAGAAGAATATAAATAAATAGCGAAGTTTTAAAAGTCTTTTTACAAATTATTTTGGAGGCTGAAAATACTTTATTAATAACTTCTACCCGATTTCGGGTAGAATTTTATTAAATATAAATACTTTATATTATTAATGAATTAAAGAAGGGAGTTTAGAGAATGACGAAAAAGTTTAAGAGAGTTTTAGTGGCCAATCGTGGAGAAATAGCAATTCGAGTAATTAGAGCCTGTCAGGAGTTGGGCATTAGAACTGTAGCAATTTATTCTGAGGAGGATAGAACTGCCCTCTTTAGAACCAAAGCAGATGAAGCCTATCAGATTGGAAATAACAAAGGGCCAATTGAAGCTTATCTGGCTATTGAGGAGATTATTGATTTAGCACTAAAAAAAGATGTAGATGCAATTCATCCCGGCTATGGTTTTTTATCAGAAAATCCGGAATTTGTCCGTCAGTGTGAGGAAGCTGGAATTAAATTTATTGGACCTGATGCAGAAGTAATGGATAAGTTAGGAGATAAAATTAAGTCCAAGATTATAGCTCAGGAGTTTGGTGTACCTGTAATTCCAGGCCTGGAAAGACCGATTAAAAAAGAGGATGAAATCAAAAAATTTGCTGAAAAAAGTGGTTATCCTCTGATGCTCAAAGCTGCTGCCGGTGGTGGTGGCCGTGGAATGAGAATTGTTCGTTCTGATGATGAATTAATTGCTCAATTTAGAGATGCTAAAGAAGAAGCCCGTAAGGCTTTTGGGGTTGATGATATTTTTGTAGAAAGATATCTAGAAAATCCTAAACATATTGAAGTGCAGATTCTGGGTGATGAGCACGGTAATCTTGTTCATTTATTTGAAAGGGACTGTTCAATCCAGCGTCGTCATCAGAAAATAGTAGAATTTACACCTGCAGTTGCCTTGAGTGATGAGAAAAGAGAAGCTATTTTAAAAGATGCACTTAAGCTGTGTGAAGGTGCCGGTTATAAAAATGCTGGTACAGTAGAATTTCTGGTAGATAAGCATAACAATCATTATTTTATTGAGGTTAATCCAAGAATTCAGGTTGAACATACAGTCAGTGAAATGGTAACTGGAATTGATATTGTTCAGAGTCAGGTTTTAATTGCAGAGGGATACAGACTCGATTCAGAGGAAATTAATATACCCTCTCAGGAATCTATTAAAATGAATGGATATTCTATTCAGTGTCGGGTAACAACTGAAGATCCTGCCAATAACTTTATTCCTGATACCGGTCGCCTGGATCACTACCGTACAGGTTCTGGTTATGGTATCCGTCTTGATGGTGGTAATGGTTATACAGGGGCTATAATTAACCCTTATTATGACAGCCTACTGGTTAAAACTATCACCTGGTCCAGAAGTTTTTCGGATGCAATCCGTAAGGCTAGGCGTTCTATAGAGGAAATGAAGGTTCGTGGTGTTAAAACCAACGCTTCTTTTTTAATTAATGTTTTAAACCATGAAGAATTTAAAAAAGGTACCTGTGATACCGGTTTTATTACCAATAATCCAGAACTCTTAGATATTATGCCCGGCTCAGATCAGGAGCAGAAGATTTTAAGTTATCTCGGAGAAAAAATTGTAAATGAAACCAGAGGTCATAAACCTGATTTTGATGTGCCAAAAGTACCAGAATTCGAAAAGATTGATGGACTTGAAGGTACAAAGCAGATCCTAGATCAGGGTGGTCCGGAGGCAGTTGTCGATTGGATCAAAGATAAAGAAAAAATTCTTTTAACAGATACAACTTACAGAGATGCTCACCAGTCACTGATGGCTACCAGAATGAGAACAGTAGATATGGAGAAGATAGCAGAAGCAACTTCTCATTTAGCTAAGGACCTTTTCTCACTTGAGATGTGGGGAGGAGCTACCTTTGATGTTGCTTACAGATTCCTAAAAGAATCACCATGGGAAAGAATTGAGCGCCTGCGTGATAAAATACCTAATATTTTATTCCAGATGCTGCTCAGAGGATCAAATGGTGTAGGTTATAAAAACTATCCGGATAATGTAATCCGCAGTCTGGTAGCAGAAGCTGCAGAAGCAGGAATCGATGTTTTTAGAATTTTTGATTCTCTAAACTGGCTGCCGGGAATGGAAATTTCAGTTGATGAAGTTGTTAAACAGGGTAAAATTGCTGAGGTATCAATGTGTTATACAGGTGATATCTTAGATGATGAAAGAGATAAATATGATTTAGATTATTATTTAGATCTGGCAAAAGGAATTGAAGAGATGGGAGCTCATATCTTAGGAATTAAAGATATGGCAGGTTTATTAAAACCTTATGCTGCCTATGAGCTGATTAAAGCTTTAAAAGCAGAGATTGATATTCCAATTCATCTGCATACACATGATACAAGTGGTAATGGTGGGGCCACACTTTTAATGGCTGCAGAAGCCGGAGTAGATATTGTGGATACTGCTTTTAACACTATGGCAGGATTAACAAGTCAACCCCCCCTCAATTCACTTGTTGCTGCTTTAACCAATACCTATCGTGATCCGGAATTAAATATTGAAGATATTCAAAAGCTTTCAAACTACTGGGGTGCAGTCAGACCTGTTTATTCTCAGTTTGAATCTGAACTCAGATCTGGAACTGCAGAAATCTATAAATATGAGATTCCCGGAGGACAGTATTCTAATTTAAAACCACAGGTAGAAAGTGTTGGTCTGGGTCACCGCTTTAAAGAATTTAAGGAAATGTACCGCAAGGTAAACTTTATGCTCGGTGATATACCAAAGGTTACTCCATCTTCTAAGGTGGTTGGAGATCTAGCAATCTTTATGGTCAAAAATGATCTGACACCTGATAATATCTGTGAAAAAGCTAAAAATATGGCCTTTCCGGATTCGGTAGAAGCCTACTTTAGAGGAATGCTCGGTCAGCCTCCTGGAGGTTTTCCAGAGGAGCTGCAGCAGCTTGTTCTTAAAGGTGAGGATCCAATAACTGTTCGACCTGGAACTTTACTTGGAGATTTTGATTTTGAAGCAGCTGAAAAAGAGTTAAAGGAAGAATATGATTTTGACTTTGATCAACAAGATCTTCTGGCTTATGCTCTTTATCCCAAGGTTTATAAGGATTATTTAGATTATATGGAAGAACATGGTGACTTAAGCCACATGGGAAGTGATGTTTACTTCCATGCTCTGCGTGAGGGAGAAACCAGTGAGATTAAGGTAGGAGAAGGTCAAACCCTTGTTGTCAAGCTTTTAGAAATTGGAAAAGTCAATGATCAGGGTTTCCGGAGACTTGCTTTTGAAGTTAATGGTTTTAGAAGAGAAATAAAAATTTATGATGAAGCAAGTACAGCAGCAGCTGATTCTGCCGCCAAACAGATGGCCAATCCCAAAAATGAAATGGAAATTGGCGCCAGTCTTCCCGGTAATATTGTTGAAATACTTGTAGAAGAAGGCCAGAAAGTTAAGGAAAATGAGAGTCTTGTAATTATGGAAGCCATGAAAATGGAGACCAATATTACTGCTCCAGCTGATGGTACAGTTGCAGCAATACATGCAGCTGCCGGACAGCAGTTAGAATCTGGAGAGCTAATTTTAGAATTAGAATAACTCCAAATTAAATATACAAATAGATATTAAATATAAAAAGATAACCGTCTGTGTCAATTTCCGGTCACAGGCGGTTTTTACTTTCATTTTTTTAAATTTCTTTTTAATTTCTGAATTTTATGTTAAAATATAGATATAAGAAATTATTCTATTTTTGAATAAAAATTTATAGAAAAAGGGGGGCAGAGATATTATCTAAAAGATAATTATCTCAAAATTATGTATCACAAAAAAACCAGTCTCGGTCTGGATGAGAATGTCGAAGCTATTTTGACTTATGCCGGTATCTGGGTTACAGGTTTGATTTTTCTATTTATAGAAAAAGATAATAATCATGTACGTTTCCATGCGATGCAGTCTTTGATCACCTTTTTTTCTCTATTTATTGCTTCATCATTAGTGCTGGTAATTCCTGTAATCGGAATTTTAATTTCTTCTTTAATCACCTTTGTGGGAACAGTTCTCTGGTTTTTATTAATGTATAAAGCTTATAGTGGAGAAATCTTTAAATTGCCTTATGTTGGAGACCTGGCAGAAGAATTAATTTTTGGAGAAAGTTTTGAAAGTGATAAAAAATAGCTTTTAGATAATTATAGTTTAAATACAAAAACCTGCAGTAAATACTGCAGGTTAATTGTTTAAAATTTGATTATTAATAAAGAAAAAGGAGATCATAATGCTTAAAAAACCATCTAAAAGAGCTGTATATTTTACTATACGTTTTATTCTTGTCTATGTAATAACTTATATTTTTGTTGGAGTAGTTTTTATGAACTTTCAAAATTATGCCAGTGCCTTCATTACAATGGAAGGCTTTTCTAATTTCCGTTCTCTGGAATCCACTATTGTCAGGCTGGCTCCCGTTTTCCAAATTTTTAGAGGGGCATTTTTTGCTTTTATCTTATATCCTTTTTATGATAAAATTATAAAAAGTAATTATGCCTGGGTAAAATTATTTTTTCTAATCTGGGGATTTTCACTTATCGGTTCGGTTGCTCCAATTCCAGGATCAATCGAAGGAATTATTTACACAAAAATGTCTTTAGCTGAGCATTTAATAGGAATTCCAGAAGTCACAATCCAGATCTTTGTTTTTAGCTGGTTTTTTGTTAAATGGGAAAATAGAACCGAAAGAGATTACAGTTAACACTGGAGGCTAAAATGTCAGAGCCAATCAAATTTATTCATACAGCAGATATACATCTAGCAAAACAATTAAGTTATAATAGTTCTGCCAGAGATGATTCAAAAAGATTATTTTTAGAAGCAGGAAAAAAAGCTTTTGAAAATCTGGTTGAACTGGCTATCAGAGAAGAAGTTGACTTTATATTAATTGCTGGTGATCTTTATGATCGTGAAGCAAGATCAATTAAAGCAAGCCGCTTTTTTTTAAAACAGGCTCAATATCTCAATCAAAAAGGAATAGAAATATTTTTAATTTCCGGTAATCATGATCCAGCTGGAGTAGAGAAGGAAGTTTTTAAACTTCCAGCAAATGTTCATTATTTTTCCAGTCAAGAAGTTGAGCTTTTTGAGTATCAGAAAGAAGGTAGGCTGGCTGCAAGAATAATGGGGCAGTCTTATCGACAAAAATTTGAATCCAGAACAATGTATAATTTTTATACTGCTCCAGATCACTCAGTATTTAATATTGGCTTACTACATACTGCTTTAACTAAAGACAATAACCGTTATGTTCCTGTGAATAAAGGTGAGTTATTGACTAAAAAAGAAATAGACTACTGGGCTCTCGGCCATCTGCACCAGTATCAGCAGATAAATGATAAACCTGCTATTTATTTTCCCGGAACTCTGCAGGCTCACAATATTAGTGAGCAGGGAACTAAAGGAGCGATTTTAGTTGAGGTAGATAGTAATTTAAATAGTAAAGAAAAATTTATTTCTCTAGCTCCTGTTTTCTTCAAAGAGTTTGAGCTGGATTTAGAAAAAGAGGATTTAAAAAATATTAGTGAACTGCAGCAGTTAATAAATAATAAAATAAATGAAATAAGAAAAAAAATCAGTGAGAAAAATGATAATAAAAAATATAAAGTTGAAGCTGTAATTATTCGTCTGATTATTAAAGGAAGAACTGAACTGCATCAGTATGTAGAAAAAAATAGAGAAGAATTAGAGAAAACACTGCTGGAAGAATTTCGGAGCAATTATCTAAAAGAGAGTCCCTTTATCTGGCTTCATTCTTTATTTTTTAGAACAGCAAAGAGCATTAAGAATTTAGAACAGATAAAAAATAATAATCCTCTCTATCAAAATATTAAAGAATTAATAGATGATATTTTAACTGATGAGAAATTGAGTCAGGAATTGTTGTCAGAGTGGGGACAAATCTGGCAGGGTGATCAAGATGCTGAAGACAGAGCCAATCACAAATTTTTTGCCGATAAAAAACTTAAAAAAGAAATTTTAGCAGAAGCAGAAAAGATAATTATATCTGAGTTACTTGAGGATGGAGATTAAATGCATTATAAAAATTTATATATTCGTGATTTTGGGATTTTTAGCAATCAAAATCTTAAAGATATTGGAGAAAATTTAGTAGTAATAGGTGGCAAAAATAGATCAGGGAAGAGTACTTTCTTAAAATTAATGCGCTATCTTCCCTATGGTTTACCTCAAAATAATTCTATTCCACCAGCCAGTAATCAGTACTATATAGAAGCAGAACTGGAAAAAGAAAATAAAAAATTTAATTTATTTTTAAATGGATTTTCCAAACCTGAAGTTATAGATGATGATCAAAAGCAGCATGCCGCAGATGAGCTTTTTAATCATCTGGATCAGCTGACATATCAGCAGCTTTTTAGTATTAGTCTGGATGAACTGCAGCAGTTATCTAAAATTGCAAAAGGAAAAAAGAAAGAAAAACGATTATTTTCAATTTTACTGGGAGCTGGATTTTCTGAATTAGTAAAAGTACCAGAACTTGCAGATAAGTATTTTAATAAAGCTCAAAACATAGGTGGAATTTTAGGAGATCCTACTGTAGCAGCTTTTAAGCCCTATTATAATGAAATCAAAGCAGCTGAAGAAATCAGAGATCAGGCCCTTTTAGAAATCAAAGAATTTACTAAAAAAAGAAATGAACTGGAGCTGAGTCAGAAAAAATTAGAAACTAAGAAGCAAAAAATTGCTGACCGTGAAAATGAATATTTTTTGTTGGATCTTTTAAAAAATAATTATTCAGAACTAGAAGATCTAGAAAAAAAGAAAGCTAAACTTAAAAAAGCAGCTGTAAATACTGATAATTTAAATCAGAAAAATAATTCTGCAAGCAGATTAGATAATTTACTATCTTTTTTTAAATCTCAGGCTAAAAAAATAAAAATTCAGCGGCAAAAAGAAGAAGTCTTGCAGGAAAAAATAAAGAATTACGAGCTTCAAAAAAATAAAATTGCTGATAATTTACAAGATTTAGTTTCGGAATTAGAAAGCTTGAATTCGAGCTGGAAAGAACCGCTGCAGCATTTGGAGAATATCAAAATTGATTTAATAGAGGAACAAAAATTAAATAAAATGCTGGCAGAATATGATAAATTAGAGGCTGAAATCGAAAGATTAAAAGCAGAAATTGAAAATTTAGAATTTGAGATTGAAGAAAATGAGTCTGAATTAAAAGAGATTGAATTTAAAAGGCCGGACTTAGTATTAAAAAGAAGTTATTTTGTTATAATTTTAGCCTTTATAACTCTAAGCCTTTCTTTTTTTATTGATTTTAATCTATTAAGATATTTTTCTCTACTTATTGGACTGGTTGCTTTTGTTTATTACAGCTCTAATTACAGTAAATCCAGACTGAAAGTAGAGAGAGTAGATAAAATAAAAAATGAAAATAAAAGTAAAAGCAAAAAATTAAGCGATCTCAAACTGCAGTTAGATAATAAACTGGAGCAGTTATCTAAACTTGAAGTTGATTTGGAAAAATATGCTCGGATTTTAGGAATTGAGAATAATGATTATTTAACACTTTTAGATTCTTATTTTAGAGAAATTAAAGATAAAAAAAGAAGATATAAGGCTCTAAAAATTGAAAAAAAAGAAAATGAAATTAAACGAGAAGAGATAGAAAAAAGTCTGCAAAAATTAAGAACTTTAATAATTGATGTAGCTGAGTACTGCAGTCTTGATTTTAGTACTACAGCAGAGCAAAAAAAGATGGAAGCTTATCAAGTTTTATTTGCTGATTTTAAACTTCTCAGTGATTTGTTTACTTTATCTGAAAATTATATTTCAGGTAAATCACAGCTTGAACATACATTAAAAGCCTCTGATAAAATTAAAACTGCTCTCAATGATAGTAAAACAAGCAGAGCTTATTATCAAATTTTTATTAAATTATACAGTGATTTTTCTTCTCTGGAGGCGGTTGAGAAAAAGAAAAGTTCGCTATCTGAAAAGTTAGATAAGTTAAAAGCAGAAAAATCAGAGCTGGAAGAAAAGATTACAACATTAAAAAATAGGATTAATGATTTATCTACTTCCACAAAAATAGAAAAAGCTCAGGCAGAAATTAATCAGGCTCAGAATAATTTAGAAAAAAAAGCTCAGGAATATGCTGTTAATAAGAGTGTTCATTTTATTTTGAAAAAATTACGCTCTCGAATTATTGAAAAAACAGAAAAAGAATTATTAAATCCTGCTTCAAAAATATTAAGCAGGATCAGCAGCCATCATTATACTGAACTTAAAACAGCAGCTGATCTTGAACAATCTGATTTTAAAATAATCACAGAAAAAGGGCAGGAATATAATAGTGTGAAAGAGCTAAGTCGTGGTAGTCTGGAGCAGTTATTTTTAGCTGTCAGAATAAGTAGAATTAAAGAAATCAATCCACCTTTACCGCTGGTTCTGGATGATTCCTTTGTTAATTTTGACCGCAGTCATCTCTATCATACTGCAGAGTTGATTGCTAATTTGGCCAGCAGACATCAAATATTTATTTTAAGCTGTCATCCCCATCTGATTTCATATATCAGTCAGCTAACTGATTCTGCACAATATTGGAAACTGGAAGCCGGAGAATTTGAGTTAAGCAGCCAACAAAAATTAATTAAGCACCTCAGTCACTGATTTTTTTATTTTCTTCCCGAATTTTTAAAAATAAATCTTTTGCCTTATTTCTCTGTCTGAGACTAACTCTATTATCTCTAATTAAATTATCTAATAGTGTTAATGCTTTAGAGGATTGATCATGTTTATAATATAAAACTGCGAGCAGCAGGCTGAGCTTATCACTTTCTTTTTTGCTGCTATTAGTATCTTCCTCGAAATAAAAATCTTCCAGGTTTTCTAAGGCTTTTAGTGAAGCTTTCTCTGTCAGCTCAGGTTCTTCTAAATCTTCATAGATCCAGCTTAGTTCACGCCAGAGAAAAGCTTTTTTATCTGCATAAAAGTCTGTGTAATCATAAAGTTTTAGAGCCAGGTAATGAGCATCAATAACCTGATCTATTTCTCGAGGATTACTATATTCTATTTTAAAGTTATCTCCCAGCTGTTTTTTAACTACTTCTTTAAAATTATTTTTTATTTTCTTTTTTCTGCTTTTAGAAAAATTATTAAAGTCTTTTCTTTTAGCAGTAAAGAAACAGTTAGGACAGGAAAGAACACTGTAATTATATAGATTGAAATTTTTATAAATAGGTCTTAGATCTTCTCTAATGTTTTCTATTCTTAATCTAGAATTTCTGATTTTTTTAATTTTCATCTTATGAGAGCAGACCGGACATTCTATTTCTTTATCATAAAGATAATATTGGTCCTCTTTATTTGCTTTTTGTTTAAAAGAGTTATGTTCAGTTATATAAAAATCAGTTGAATTTTTTATTTTTACTGCAGCCTCTTTTATAAACTTTTCCTGCTGTTTATTCTCGGCAGAAATTGCTTTTTTGATTTTATTTTCAGTTTTAATTTTTTTGTCAATTTTTGAAATTGGAGGTAGCTGAATTTTATTTTTATTTTCTAAAAGCTCTATGTATTGAGCAAGGTGATTTATCATTTTATTAGCAAAACTATTATTTTTCTGCATGATTTCTCTTAAATCAGACACCCTAAACTCCAGCACTTTAGTATCTAAATAAATTTCGGCTCGTGAACTATAATTATCAGCAGTAAAAGCAGTTTGGCCGACAAATTCACCGTTTTTATTGCGCTGAATTTCAATTTCTGTGTTATGATCTTTAATATAGATTCTAATTAATCCATTTAAGATAAAATATATTTTTTCTGCTTTTTCATCATAATTATAAAGTTGCTCACCGGCTTTTAATTTTATCATATTACTGTATTTAGCTAATAAATCTTTGAGATCATTATTTTCTCCCACAATAGAACAATCCTTTCTGATTATAATAATTTTTTATAATAATAATTTCTTAAGTTAAAGCAATTATATTATAACATAGATTCCATAATTTTCATAATTGCTTGTTTGAGATAAAATAAAGATATTAATACTTTTATCTAGCTGTAATTGCTGTTATAATTAAAATTAGATTTTGATTTAATATCACTAAAGCTGGAGGTGATACTTTGTCAAATTTAATTTATTATGCACTGCTGGGAGCTGCAATTGGCCTGATTATTAATTATTTTAAATTGTCAGCTAAAAAGGGTTTTATTTTAGCAATTGTAATTGGAGCTCTGGCAGGAATATTAAGTACATACATTTTTTAAAAGCTAATTTTTAGATAGGGGTGATTAAATGATTGAAAAAATAGATAAGATCAAAAATGAAATAAATAAATATTTACGCAAAAAAGAAAATGTAAAAGAAGATTGGATTGAAGATAATCATCCTATTGATATTGCAGAGGCCCTTTCTGAACTTGATGCTTCAGAAATTAATAAATTTACTAAATTATTAGAGACAGAAGATCTGGCAGATATCTTTGAAGAATCAGAAAAAGAGCTGCAGATTGATATTTTGAAATCTAAGAGTTCTGAAGAAATAATCGAGATTTTTTCTCATATGGCAGCTGATGATATAACAGATATTTTAGGTTTGCTGCCGATTCAAAAAAGAAAAGAACTGCTGCGGCATATGAAACAGGATGATGCGCTGGTTGTTAAAAATTTACTGGGATATGACAAAGAATCTGCCGGTGGTATCATGACCACCGAATATCTACTTTTAAATAAAAATTTAACTACTACTGAAGCCCTTAAAAAAATAAAAGATATTGCCCCTGATACTGAAATAATAGATACTATTTTTATTGCTGATGATAGAAAAAAACTGGTCGGCAGTGTTGATTTAAGAGATATTTTAAGTTCGGATGATGATAAAAAATTAGAAGAATTAATGGATGATAATATTATAAAAGTTTCTGCAGATATGGATCAGGAACTTGTTGCTCAACAGGTTGCGAAATATGACCTGACTGTAATTCCTGTAATTAATAAAAGTGATATTTTAATTGGGATTATAACAGTTGATGATATTATTGATGTTATTGAAGCAGAAAACACCGAAGATTTATATAAAATGCACGGGGTAGATGAGGAAGAAAGTTCGGATACAAGCTTAATGCAGTCGATTAAAAGCAGGATGCCCTGGATGTTTATCAATCTGGCAACTGCATTTTTAGCAACCTTTACAGTAGCTATTTTTGAAGATGTGATTGCTCAAGTTGCAATGCTGGCGGCTGCGATGCCAATAGTAGCAGGGATGGGAGGTAATGCTGGAACTCAGACACTTTCTATAGTTATTAGAGGAATTGCTCTCGGAGAAATTGATTTTAAAGATAACTGGAAATTATTATTTAAAGAAGCAATGGTTGGAATTATTAATGGTGCTGCTACAGGTTTAGTTACAGGATTAATTTTATATCTAATGTATGGTAATATATATTTGGGCTTGATTATCTTTTTAGCAATGATTTTAAATTTACTGATAGCAGGCATGTTTGGATTTTTAATACCACTTTCTCTGCAGTCACTTGGTATTGATCCGGCTCTGGCCTCAGCTATATTTTTAACAACGGTTACAGATGTTTTTGGATTTTTTGTCTTTTTAGGACTGGCCAGAACTTTCTTGGAATTTTTAATATAAGTTAAATCTTTTTCAAATTGGAATAATATATCAATGTGTGAATATAATCAATATATAAACTTTCATTAAATAATAGATTAAAAGAGGATATTCCAATTTAATCTTGAAATTATACTAAGAGATATGAAAATAATTTATAAATGAGGTGCTAAAACAAAAGTGGAAGATCAAAAAATAACGAAGATACCATTTGGGCAGCTGGGAATTATTGTTCATGATAGCTGTAAAGAAATAGGAAAAAAAGTTGATGATTATATTGTTAAGCGGAGAAGAGAAGAATTTGCGAGCAGCGACAGTGAATATCATGTTGATGAGATTAAGGACTCTTACATTATTGACAGTGAGATTATTCGTTTTGCTAATGGGGAAGCAAAGGGACATCTTAAAGAATCAATTCGGGGTAAAGACATTTATATTTTAGCTGATATTGGCAATTACAATGTTACCTATAATATGTTTGGAAAAGAAAATCGAATGAGTCCGGATGATCATTATCAGGATATTAAGCGCTTGATTTCTGCAATTGCAGGTAAAGCCAGAAGAATTCATATTATTATGCCGCTTTTATACGAAAGTCGTCAGGATAAAAGAAACAGCCGCGAGTCTTTAGACTGTTCTATGGCACTACAGGAATTAGAAAAATTAGGTGTTGAAAACATTTTCACCTTTGATGCCCATGAGACTAGAGTTCAGAATGCTATTCCACAGACTGGTTTTGAAAGTTTACATTCTACATATCAAATTATTAAAGCAATGCATAGAGTTGATGAACAGATTTGCTTTGACAAGGAGCAGATGATTGTTATTTCTCCTGATACAGGTGCTATGGATAGAGCGATTTATTATGCCAGTGTTTTAGGGCTTGATGTCGGTTTATTTTATAAGCGCAGAGATTACAAAAAAATTGTGGATGGTAGAAATCCAATCATTCAGCATGAGTATATGGGATCAGAAGTAGAGGGCAAGGATATTTTAATTGTTGATGATATGATAGCCTCTGGGGGCTCGGTTTTTGATATTGCCAAAGAGCTGAAAAAGAAAAATGCTCGTAATGTTTACGTAGCAGTTTCTTTTACTTTCTTTACTAATGGTATCGAAAAAATGAATAAGTACTATGAAAAAGGATATATTACTAAATTATTCTCAACTAATATGACTTATGTGCCGCAGAAGTTTAAAGATGCACCCTGGTTTGAAGAAGTAGATATGTCCAAAATGATTTCACTGTTGATTGATACAGTAAATTATGATGATTCGGTCAGTCCACTTTTAGATGCAACAAATAAAATTAAAAAGATTTTAGGAAAATAGTTTATAGAAGAGAATAATCTTTTGATTATTCTCTTTTTTTAAGGATTAATTTAAATTTTGATTAAAAAAGGGTGATTATATGACTCAGACTCCATCTGATAATCAGAAACTGATGCAGGAAATTGAAAAAGAAAGAAAAGATAAAGCTTTTGGCGCCTTTTTTGGGCTGGCTGTTGGTGATGCTTTAGGAGCAGCGGTTGAATTTAAAGAAAGAGGTAGTTTTGAGCCGGTTAGAGATATGAGAGCTGGTGGTCCGCATGGACTTGATGCTGGTTTTTGGACTGATGATACTTCTATGGCACTCTGTCTGGCTGAAAGTTTAACTGAAAAGAAATTTAAATTAGAAGATCAGCTAGAGAGATATCTAAAATGGTATAGAAAAGGTTATTTAAGCTCTACCGGTAGCTGCTTTGATATTGGAATTAATACAGCCAGATCACTGAAATATTATGAAGAAAATAAAAAACTGCCTCCGGAAAGAGATAGAGCAGCTGGTAATGGCTCTCTAATGAGGCTGGCTCCAGTTCCAATTTATTTTAGAGATGACTTTGCTAAAGCTATTAAATATTCTGGAGAAAGTTCTTTAACAACTCATAATAATCAGATGGCAGTTGACAGCTGCCGGTATTTTGGTGGTTTATTACAGCAGTTTATTAATGCTCGTATTGAAATGGATGCTTTTAAAACAAAGGTACTTAAAGATACAGCTTTAGATCTAGATCTGGATCAGAGAATTATTAAGGCTGTTAATGGAGCTTTTAATAAAGAAAAAAGTGAAATTAACTCAGATGGTTTTGTAATCAACACTCTGGAAGCCAGTCTCTGGTCTTTTTTAAACAGTGATTCTTTTGCAGATGCAGTTTTAACTGCAGTTAATTTAGGAGATGATGCAGATACTGTTGCAGCAGTAACCGGTCAGCTTGCCGGAGCTTATTATGGTCAACAAACTATACCGACAAAATGGCTGACTAAACTTGCTGATTATGATTTATTAAATAAAATAGCTGAAAAATTATATAATAGTTAAACAAAAAGTCCCGCCTCAGTGAACTTAAAAAGTGATCTGAGCGGGATTTTTATAATTTAAGTATATTTTGTTGATTGTATAATATTCAGATATAATCAATCATCTAGTAGCTGATCAATTCTTTTTTCCCTTACATTTACTATATCTAAATCCTTCCATTTTCCCGACATGAATCTCCATATGATTAAGATAGTTCTAAAAGTCACATCAATTCCCATTGCCAGCCAGAATCCATTTAAACCAATTCCCATTCTTAATCCTAAGATATAACTTAAAACAAGACGTACTCCCCAGTTTCCAATTATGGTGAAATACATAACCCATTTTGTGTCTCCTGCCCCTTTTAAAGCACCAGCTAAAACCATAAAAAGTCCTAAGAGAGGCTGAAAAAGTATAAAGATTTTAAGTGCAGATACTGCCATATTAATAACTGCTGGATCATTAGTATATAAATTTACAATTGGGTCAACAAAAATGTACATTAGTACTGAAGCAGCTGTCATTAAAATTAAGGTTAAATAAGCAGATTGCTTTGAATAATTTTCTGCTAACTGTTTCTTTTTTGCCCCAAGACTTTGACCTACGAGTGTAGTTGCCGCCATTCCAAAACCAAAGCCCGGCATAAAAGAAAGAGAAGAAACATTCATTGTTATCGCATTAGCAGCAATAGTAGCAGTTCCAAGCCCAGCTACTAAGGCAGTATAAATAATTTGGCTGCTCTGGCGGGCAAATTGTTCTATAGCAGCTGGGATGCCAATGATTAATATATCTTTAATCATCTGAAAATCAATTTTTAATTCTATTATTTCTAAATCTAACTTTATTCCTTTTTCCCCTTTGATTAAAATAGCTATTCCAATTAAAAATCCGACAAGTCTGCCAATACCACTTCCCAGTGCTGCACCGGCTACTCCCAGGGCAGGAAAAATACCGATACCAAAAATTAATAGATAATTAAATAAGACATTAATTATATTACTGATAAACATAATAAAAAGAGGGGTTTTCATATCCCCAATACCCTGCAGAATAGCATTAATAACCATCATCGGCAGACCAAAAAGCATTGATGCCAGAACAATATTCAGATATGTACTTCCCTGATTTAAAATAAAGGGATCACTTTCTTCCATTAGAAAAATCATAACTCCCATTAGTTCTTTGGAAAAGATAATTCCAACACCACCAATGATTACGGCAGCAATAAAAGCACTTAATAAAGACTGCCACATTATATGGTTGGCCTCATCTTTGTTGCCAGCACCTATATAGTGTGCAACAAGTGCAGTTGAACCAATGGTTAAGGACATTAGAGTTCCAATTAAAACAAATACTACTCTATTACCAATATCTACTGAAGCAATAGCAGCAGCTCCTAATTGACCTACCATAATTACATCTACAACACCGACAATGCTCTGTAAAAACATTCTCAAAATAGCCGGCCAGGCAAGATGAAAGATATTTTTTCTTATTTCCTGATTACTCTGTACTGCTGTTAATTTTGACAATCATACCACTCCTGAATTTATAATTTATAATATATAAATATTATATGATATAAAAATAATATAGACAAGTTTCAAAAAAAGATAAAATAATTATATAGAGAAGAAGGCGAATCATAATCTTTCTAGAATATAGTATATATAGATAAATTTATTAATAATATTTTTTTATGAGGTGTTCATTTTGACTTTCAATACCCATTTAGAAACTGGTTTTTCATATGTATATTTAGCCGGTCTGATAACTTTTTGGCTTGGTATGATTTTTTTATATAGCAGAAAAAAGAAAGAATATTTACTTTATTTTTCATATTTTTGGATTTTTGCAGCTGCTGCAACTACAGCAGATATTCTGTATTTTCATTTTGAAAATAATTTTTTTCTTTTATTAAATTCTCTATTGTATCTTTTAGAAGCCTTTTATCTATTAAAAGCTGTACATAAGTATTTTAATAAAGAAATTGCTGATTATTGGTACAATTTTTTTAAAGGATTTATTTTTTTATCATTAGTGGGGATTATTTTAAATAATAACTTTTTAATACTTGGACCAGCTTTACTTTATTTAAGTTTTACCTTTATTAGATTTGGAATGTTTTTCTTTAAACATTCTTTCAATGAAATATCAACTTTTACAGCGGTTGTCAGTAGTCTATTTGGATATAACCTTTTAGTATCACCTTATTCAATGCATCTTGTCTGGTTTGAGCGTTATGGAGTTTTCTTTAAAGGAATACTTGGATTGTTATTTGGACTCAGCATCTTTGCAGTTTATTATGAAGATCTCCAATTTGAACTTAAGGTTAGAGAAGAGCAATATCAAAAACTTTTTGATCAATCACCGGCCGGAATGCTGCTCCTGGATAAAAAGGGACAGGTGATTAAAGTAAATAAAACGATTACTGAATTTACTGGTTATAGCAAAGATGAACTTGAAGGCCACAGCATGTTTGAAAATCTGGTACCAATGAAATTTAAAATCAGAGCCCAGCAGAAAATCAAGGAAATACTTAATGGAGATGATAGCGAATATATTATGGAAACATATGATAAATATAATAATAAAAGATACTTTTTAATGAAAGAAACTAAATTTATAATGCCTGATTATACAAGCTGTGTTTTAAGTATGAGAATCGATTATACACATTACAAAAAACAGCAGGAAGAAATTAAATATCTCAGCTATCATGATAATCTGACCAATTTATATAATAGAACCTTTATGGAAGAAGAAATGAAACGTCTGGACAGCAGCCGCCAGCTTCCAATATCAATAGTAATGATAGATGTAAATGGCTTAAAATTATTTAATGATACCTATGGTCACCAAAAAGGCGATCAGCTTTTAATAAAGACAGCTGAAATATTAAAAAAATCTACACGTAGTGAAGATATTGTTTCTCGCTGGGCAGGAGATGAATTTGTGATTCTGCTACCAAAGATCAGTAGAATTGAAATGGAAAAAATCATCAGCAGAATAGAAGTAAATTGCAGTCAGACTGCAGATGATGAAATATTAATCTCACTTGCTGTTGGAGCTGCAGTAAAAGAAAAAATTGAAGAAAATATTTTTGATGTTTTTGACAGGGCAGACAAAGAAATGTATAAACAAAAAATGTTAAAAAGCAGAAAAGCCAAACAAAAATTAGTAGAAAATATATTGATTAATTTAGAAAGTAAAAGTAGTGAAAAGAGAGCACATCTAGATAGAATGAAAAGTAGAGCAGCTAAATTTGCTGATTTTATCGGTTTAAAAGAAGATGAGAAAGAAAGATTGAAAAACTTAGCTGAACTGCACGATGTGGGAAAGGTAACTATAGCAGAAGGAATATTGAAGAAAGAAGACAAATTAAATAAAGAAGAGTGGGCAAAGCTTAAGGAACATTCTGAACACGGATATAAAATTGCAGCTGCCTCAAAAGAATTTGCATCGATAGCAAAAGAAATACTGCATCACCATGAGCACTGGGATGGGAATGGTTATCCTGCTGCTTTAGCCAAAGAAGAGATTCCTCTTTTAGCTAGAATAATTTCTATAATAGATGCTTTTGATGTAATGAAAAACAAAAATATTTACAGCAAAAAAATGAATAAAGAGGAAGCAGTCAAAGAGTTAAAAAACTCTGCCGGGACTCAATTTGATCCTTATTTAACAAAAAAGTTTATTGAATTTATCAGTTAAATTAAATATTATAATTTATTTTTTCTGAATAAAGTTCTCCCAAATAGGGTAATAAAATCAAAGCCTAATAAAATCAATACTTTTCCAGGTTCAGATTTTCTTGCTATTATTTGCTTAATATATTATTATATCACATAGAGAAGTGAAACTTTTTAAAAAATTTAATTTGTGTTCATCAAAATCATAAAATATGGGGTGAAATTTATGAAGTATAGAAAATTAGGAAAAACTAATTTGAATGTATCAGAAATTAGCTTTGGTGGTATTATGTTAATGAATACTCCCCAGGCAGAAGCTAATCAAACTGTAAAAAATGCTGTTGAAAATGGGATTAATTTCTTTGATGTTGGTCCAACTTATGGTAATGCACAGGAGATACTGGGGCCTGCTTTAAAACCATATCGTGATAAAGTCTATTTAGCCAATAAAACCGAACCAGGTCAGACTAAAGATCAGGTGCGCAGAGATATGGAAAAATCATTAGAATTTTTAAATACGGATTATTTTGATCTTTATCAGCTGCATGAGGTTAAAGATGAAGATGCACTAAATAAAGCCTTGGATTCTGGTGGAGCACTGGAAGCGATAATTGAAGCCAGAGAAGAAGGTTTAGTTAAAAATATTGGTTTTTCAGCTCACAAAGAATGGGCTGCTTTAAAATTAATTAAAAGCTTTGATTTTGATACAGTAATGTTTCCAATCAACTGGAACTACTGGTTCAATTATGATCAGGGACCGGAAGTAATTGAAAAAGCCAGAGAAAAAGATATGGGTATCATTGCAATTAAGGCTTTAGCTCAGAGACAGTGGGAAAATGAAAATCAGAATAATTATAACACCTGGTATAAACCAATTTATGATAATCGCAAACTGGCAGAACTGGCACTTAAATTTACTCTATCTCAGGATGTAGATACAGCTGTTACACCTGGAGATAACAGAATGCTTGATCTGGCAGTGGATATTTATCAGAATCAGAATGAAAAGATGGATATATCAGATTCTGAATTAAAAGAACTTAAAGGATTTTTGGACAGTCACGGTGGAAAATTATATCCAATTCCAAAATAAATTCAATACTATAATCAACAAAAACTGCTCCCATTTTTTAAAAGGAGCAGTTTTTTCATTTGATATATTTATTTATTATCTTCTTTTAGCAGCTGATTGATAAACTGTCTTGCTGATCTACCTGAACGCCCATTATTCCACTTGCTCCACTGCAGAGCCTTTCGTTTTAAGCTATCTTTTTTAATTTTCAAATCTGCCTGAGATGCCAGTTGATTAACTATAGTTAAATATTCAGCCTGAGATGGAGTATTATACATTAATGTTAGTCCAAAACGCTCTGAAAGTGATAACTTTTCATTTAAAATATCATTTTCATGGACTTCAGATTCTCGATCCTGCCATTTTTCTCTAACAAGATGTCTGCGGTTACTTGTTGCATAAAACAAAACATTTTCTGGTTTAGATTCTATACCGCCCTCCATTACTGCTTTTAAATATTTATAATCAGTTTCAAATTCTTCGAAAGATAAATCATCCATAAAAATTATATAATAAAGACCTCTCTGATTTAAATATTCCAGTATATCAGGCAGCTCTTTGATTTGAGAACTATTAATTTCTATTAATCTGAGTCCTTGATCATGATATTTATTTAAAAGAGCTTTAACAGAAGAGGATTTGCCGGTTCCACTGTCACCATATAAAAGTACATTATGTGCGTGATAGCCCTTTAAAAAACTCTCAGTATTTTCTATTAACTTATTTTTCTCTTTTTGATAGGCGATTAATTGATCAAAAGTAATGGGATCTGGATTATTTACTAACTTTAAATTTTCATTTTGCCAGTAAAAAGCCCGGCTTTGATTTAAAATACCGGCTCCATAATTTTGATAAAATCTAATTAAATCATCTAAATCTTTTTCTGCAGAATTGCCGCTGCATAAATTTTGATATTTTTTCAGATTATAAGTGTTTAATTCTGAATCTGCAATTTTAAAACTTTTAATATTTTCAAGACTGCTCTCATCTAAAAACTGAATAAGATTTTGAAAAGAGTAAGAGAATAAATGCTTAATTATTCTAATATCATTTAGAGCAATTTGATAAAGGCTGCTTTTTTTAGAAATTAAATTTTTTTCAGCCTTTAAAGAAAAAATATTTTCAGCAGCAGTCAGCTTCATTTTGAGATAATTATGCCACAAATCACCGCTTAATCCTTCTTTAAAACTTAATTCAATGAGTTGATAAATAATGTCGCTTAAATCGGAAACTGAATTATTTTCTGCTGAAAAATAATTTTTTAATTTTAAAATCAATTTATCATTTTTGATGTTTTTAAAGAATATGATTTTTTCGCTTTCTTTAAGTGCCTGAACTAAATTGTTTTTATTCAAATTTTATTCCTCCTTATCCACCTATTTAAATATAATTATATCAGATTAAAGAGAAATATTACAAAAAAACTAAAAATATTCTAAAAAAGCTTGCAAAATACAATATAATATATTACGATATAAATAGTGAATCGATAAAGAAAATAATTTTTTGTCGAAATGTGCAAACGATTGCGCAATCGTTTTTTCTAATAATAATTTTGAGTTTGAGAGGAGATATTTTATGGATAATAGTGAAGCTCTACTGCAGGGTAAAAGCAGAGATGACAGCAGTGATTATCATAAGTTAAGCGGCATTCTAAATTATGAAACTAAAGATAATTTAATAAAATTAAACTTTGAACATGCCAGTCTGGTAATCAAATTTTTGACTGCTGATATTTTTAGAGTTATTATGGCTCATTCGAATCAAGAAATTAATCATAATAGTACAGCTGCAGTTATTGAACATGACTTAAGTTATGATAATTATGAGCTTGAGGATAATGAGCAGGAATTAATTATAAAAACAGATAAATTAGTACTTAAAATAAAAAAAGAAAAATTTCTTCTCAAAGTTTTTAATAAAGAGGGGAAATTAATTCATAAAGATTATAACGAGTATTCTCTGGGTTGGAAAAAGCAAAAGGTTAGAGCCTGGAAATCTTTTAAGGATAATGAGAGATTTTATGGGCTGGGTGAAAAAACCGGCTGGCTTGATAAAAAAGGAAGACGCTATGAGAATTGGAATCATGACACTTTTGTTCCTCATGTTAGTGATACTGATCCACTTTATCAGTCGATTCCATTTTTAATTAGTTTTGATCCGAAAAATAGTTATGGTATCTATTTTGATAACTCATATAAAAGTTTCTTTGATCTAGGCAGTGAGGGGCAGGATTATTACTCTTTCTGGGCTGAAGGTGGAGAATTAGATTATTATTTCTTTAATGGTCCTTCACTTAAGGAAGTAGTCAGTAAATATTCAGAGATTACTGGCACTATGCCTTTACCACCAAAGTGGTCTTTGGGCTATCATCAATCACGCTACAGCTATTATCCAGAGGCAGAAGTTGACAAGCTTGTTAAAACTTTTAGAGATAAAGAAATTCCCTGTGATGCCTTTCATTTTGATATTCACTATATGGATCAATATAAAATTTACACCTGGGATGAAGATCGTTTTCCCGATCCTAAAAAAATGATTACTAATCTAAAAGATAATGGTGTTAAGGCAGTTACAATTATTGATCCTGGTGTAAAAAAAGATCCTGAATATAAGCTTTATCAGGAAGGAATGGAAAATGATTATTTTTGTAAATACCTTGATGGTAAAGTTTTTATAGATAAAGTCTGGCCTGGCAAATGTGCTTTTCCTGATTTTACTCAGTCAAAAGTAAGAGACTGGTGGGCTGGACTGCAGAAAGATTTTGTAGAGCTTGGAGTTAAGGGTATCTGGAATGATATGAATGAGCCAGCTGCTTTTAATGATACTGACACGATGGATGTTAAAGTAATGCATCAAAATGATGGTGATTCTGGAACTCACAGACGTTTTCATAACTTATATGGATTATTAGAAGATAAGGCAACTTTCGCAGGGCTTAAAGATAGTCTCGATAATGAGCGGCCCTTTGTTTTGACCAGATCTGGTTTTGCCGGTATTCAGCGTTATTCTGCTGTCTGGACTGGAGATAATCGCAGTTTCTGGGATCATATTAAACTGGCGATGCCAATGCTGATGAATATGGGAATGTCAGGTATCAGTTTTTGTGGTACAGATGTTGGAGGTTTTACCGGTAACAGTAATGGTGAACTTTTAACCCGCTGGACTCAGATGGGAGCCTTTGTTCCTTTCTTTAGAAATCACTGTGAGGTAAGAGCTATTTCTCAGGAACCCTGGTCCTTTGGCAAAAGATACGAAAAAATTATTAAGAAATATATTGAATTGAGATATAAGTTTATTACTCACCTGTATAATCTTTTTTATCAGGCTTCTGAAACCGGAATTCCGGTGATGAGACCTTTGATTATGGAATTTCCAGAAGATGAGGAGTGTCAGAATCTTTCAGATCAATTTATGATTGGGGAGAGTATTCTGCTTACTCCAGTTTATCAGCCTGATAAGGATCAGCGAATGATTTATCTTCCAGCAGGTAAATGGATAAATTTTTGGACAAAAGAAATATATGAGGGAGAAAAAAATATGATAGTTGATGCTCCTTTAGATACTATGCCAATTTTTATTAAGGCTGGAAGCATTGTTCCTTTAAACAAAAAGTTAAATTATATTGGTGAAAAAAAGCTTGAATCTCTGGAGTTAAATGTTTTCTTAAATGAGGATAATAATTTAGGCAGTTATAAACTTTATGATGATGATGGAATTTCTTATAACTATCAAAATGGAGTTTATAATATGACTGAATTTGAATATCAATATACTAATAATCAGCTATTATTTAATATAGATAGAATAGAAGAGAACTATCAGCAGGAATTTAAAGATTATAAGATGATTTTCAATAACTTAAATAAGAATCCTCTAAATATCTATGTTGATGGTAATGAATTAACTGAGTTTGATTACTCTGATAACAGACTGGAATTTAAAGTTCCAGTTGTTATAAATAAAATTACCATTGAATTAAGTTAAGTTTAAACAAATTAAAAGGAGGAATTATTAATGAGAAAGTCAATTATTACAGTTTCAATCCTAGTTTTAGCTTTATCTCTTATCTTTTCAGTAGGTGCTGCTGCTCAGCAGGATCTTGACAAGCAGGAGATTACAGAAGAAGTTACACTCAAATTCTGGGAAGCTGATGAAGAAAGCATTGATGATGAGATTTTAGATCCACTAATTGAAAGATTTGAGAAAAACAATCCTAATGTTACAATTGAAAGAACACATGCCGGTAGTGTTGAGGACCTAAGACAAAATGCTCAAACTGCTTATATGGGTGGAGAAGGACCGGATGTTGTATTAAGTCCTTTTGATCATGTTGGACCATTTTCCATTATGGGACTTGCTCAGCCATTAGATGAGCTGATGAGTCAGGATATGAAAGATAAGTATATTGAAGCAGCTCTGCCTGGTATGAGCTTACACGGAGATGTTTATGGGGTACCTGTAACAATGGGTAACCATTTGATGTTAATGTACAACAAAAATATTGTAGACGAAGCTCCAGAAACAATGTCTGAATTAATTGAAGTTGCTAAAGCAAATACAATTGATGAAGATGGTGACGATATGACTGATAAGTACGGCTTAGCTTATAATTTAAATGAACCATTCTGGT
Source organism: Halanaerobium sp. (assembly GCA_046260625.1). Lineage (GTDB taxonomy): Bacteria > Bacillota > Halanaerobiia > Halanaerobiales > Halanaerobiaceae > Halanaerobium. The sequence goes on from JBHEOV010000002.1 coordinate 44,987, forward strand.
GGGCTGCTTTCCATGGTGGCTTTGACGGCTGGGTATTTGATGAAGAATATAACCCAACTTTAAATACTGAAGCTACTGTAGATGCCCTGCAGTTTGTTCATGATCTTAAATTTGAACATGAAATTGTTCCTAGAGAGTCTGATTATGACTTGATGGACAGCCTATTTAAAGAAGGTAATGTAGCCTTTATTATAAATGGTGACTGGTCAATTGAAGGTTATAAAAATGCTGAAAATGTTGATTTAGGTGTTGCTCCAATACCTAGATTCGAAAAGACCGGTAAGTATGGTCAGCCAATGACCAGTGGTAAAGGATTTATTATGATGTCAGAACTTCCTGAACAGAAACAGATTGCTGTAGTTAAATTTATTGATTTCATGACAAGTACTGCAGCTCAGGAACTATTTGTAGATAATAACTTCCTGCCAAGTAATGATGAGGCTTATGGTTTACCTCAGATTCAGAATGATCCAATCATGAAAGGATCTGCTGAACAGCTGAGAAATGGTAGAGCAATGCCTGTAGTTCCAGAAATGAGAGGTATCTGGGATGCTGTTAGACCGGCTCTACAGAGTGTAATGAGTGATGATTTAACACCTGCAGATGCTGCTGAACAAATGCAGGAAGAAGCAGAAGCTAATATTCAAAGCATGCAGTAAATTGCTATTGATTAAAACTAAAAAGAGGGGGCTTCCCCCTCTTTTTCTTTTCACTAAATAGGGGAGGTAATTTAATGAGTCAACCTGATCAAAATTTGAGGTTTACTTCAGCCTTATCAAATTTTTCGCTCAAAGATTTTTGGAGAGAACATAAATTTTCTTATACAATGCTTTTACCAGCTTTTATAGTTGTCTTATTTGTTGTTATTTATCCATTCTTTTATAATTTTAGATTAGCTTTTTCTAATTTAAATATGTATAATATGAGACAATTTATACAGAGTGATGAACTTACTTATGTAGGTCTTGAGAATTTTATTAAAATTATAACTGAAAGTTCTTTCTGGATTATTTTACTGAGAACAGTAGCCTGGACGGTTATTAATGTTGTAGCACATGTAACTTTTGGTATATTTTATGCTATTATACTTGATCGTGATTTAATGTTTAAATCAATATACAGAACTTTACTGGTAATTCCCTGGGCCATTCCCCAGTATATTGTCGTTTTAATCTGGAAAGGGATGTTTAATTATCGTTACGGAGCAGTTAATCTCCTGCTAAGAAAAATAGGTGTATCGGGAGTAGCCTGGTTAAGTCAGGCAAATACAGGTTTTACTGCTGCTTTAATAGTTAATATCTGGCTTGGTATTCCCTTTATGATGATGATTGCTTTAGGTGGTCTGCAGAGTATTGATCCTAACTTTTATGAAGCTGCAGAAATTGATGGAGCAAGTAACTGGCAGCAGATTAAACATGTAACTTTGCCTTTATTAAAACCAGTAATGTTACCCGCTGTTATTTTAGGTGTAGTCTGGACATTTAATAACTTAAGAGTAATTTATTTATTAACTCAGAATACATTAACCAACAAGATTGATATTTTAGTTACCCATGTTTATCGTTCTGCATTTGAATTTTACCGCTATGGTTATGCAGCAGCATTTTCACTCATTATTTTTGTAATTTTATTGGTCTGGGCAATTAGCTTTATTGATTATATTAATGCGGATTAAAGGAGGTTATTAAATGTCAGTTAAAAATGATCCTACATGGAAAAAAGTTGTTTTTCATATTATTTTAATTATTTCTGTAATAATTGCTGTTTATCCGGCTTTAAGAGTTTTTGGGACATCATTAAGACCGGGTGATTCTTTACACTCAACCAGTCTTGCTATCATACCTGACAATGCAACATTTGAAGCTTATAGAACTTTAATTTTTGAAAAAGGTTTTCTGATCTGGCTTCGTAATTCTTTACTGGTGACTTTCTTTACAGTTATTATTGGAGTTTCACTTGCTTCTACAGCCGGTTATGTATTTTCACGTAAAAGATTTCCCGGCCGTAAAGGAGGTTTGACATTTTTCTTATTAACTCAAATGTTTCCTGCTACGATGCTTTTGCTGCCGATGTATATCTTATTAGCTCAATTTGGATTAACGGAGCAGACGATAGTGGTGCCTTTTTTAGGAATGGCTAAAGCACATATTGGTTTAATAATTATGTATTCTTCTACTGCTTTACCTCTCTGTGTCTGGCAGATGAAAGGATATTATGATACGATACCTGAGAGTCTGGAAGAAGCTGCTTTAGTTGATGGGTTAAATCAGTTTCAGGCTTTTTATAAGATAATATTACCGCTGGCTAAACCGGCTCTAGTAATTACTGCTTTATTTTCATTTATGACAGCCTGGAATGAATATCTGGTGGCCAGAGTTATAATGACAGATAACAGTTTATATACTTTACCTGTTGGTTTAACCAATCTTGCCGGCCAGTTTAATACAGCCTGGGCGCAATTTGCCGCTGCTTCTGTCTTAATTATGGTTCCAGTAATGGCTATTTTCCTACTCCTTTCTCGTTTCTTAGTTGGAGGTTTAACACTTGGTGGAGTAAAAGGTTAAAGTTTAATTTTTAGTAATCATTTATATTTGAGTTCATATAGTATATAATTAGCTCAGAGATTAAACTATTTTTATCAAATCTCTTATTAAATTAGACGTTAAATTATAAGGATTGATTAAAATGCCAACTTTAAAAGATGTAGCAGAAAAGGCTGGTGTAGCGCCATCCACAGTTTCTAGAGTTATTAATGATAGCTCCAGGATCAGTGAAGAAACAAAAGTAAAAGTGAGAAAAATTATGGAGGAAATAGGCTATCACCCAAATATTAATGCACGTAATCTGGTTAAGCAGAGGTCACACAACCTGGGTCTGGTAATCCCTTACTCAACTGAAGAGGCCTTTGCTGATCCATTTTATTCAGAAATTTTACGAGGAATAGGTGTGCTGGCACATTCTAAAGGCTTTAATTTACTTTTACTCACCAGTAATGGGGAAGATGAAGAAAAAGAAACAGTTTTAAATGCAGTCAGAGGTAAACAAATTGATGGTGTTTTACTTTTAAGAGCAAAAAAAGAAGATGAAATAATTGATGAATTAAATAAAATCAATTTTCCATTTGTAATTGTTGGTCGACCGGAAGCTAAGGATAAATCTTATTGGGTTAATAATGACAATATTGCTGCAAGTGAAAGAGTTGTTGATTATCTAATTGAAAATGGTCATCGAAATATAGCGATGATTGTTGGAGATAAAAATTATATAATGAATGAAGATCGTCTTCAGGGTTATAAAAATTCTTTTAAAAAAAACAATATAAAAATTAATAATGACCTGGTAGTCCAATCTGAAAAAATTGATTACCATAGTATTTATATGATCTGTCAGCAAATGATCAAAGATCATCCAGAAATAACTGCTTTTTATGGGATGAGTGATACAATGGCTTATACAATTATGCAGGCTATGAATGATATGGATATTAAGATTCCAGATGAAATATCGATAGTTGGCTTTAACAATAATCCGATGTCGAAGATAGTTTCACCACCACTGACAACTGTAGATATTAATATTTATCTTTTAGGAAATAAAGCAACTGAACTATTAATTGGAGTTATTAATGGTAAAATAGATAAATATCAGCATACTATTGTACCGGCAAATATAATAGAGAGAGACTCCTGTAAGAAACTAAATTAAAGTGAATATAATTTAATTTTTATAAATCCGACAGATTTATTCTGTCGGATTTTTTACGCGTAATTCTTGACTTTAAAAACTAAAATGATATAGTTAGTTCTGGTTAATATATATATATTTATAAATAGGGAGAGTTTAAATATGAATTTAGATTTAGAAAAAGAAGAAAAACCAATAAAAACAAAATTTTATTATGGCTGGGTGATTTTATTTATGTCTGCTTTAGCCTTCTTTTTTTCAGGTCCGGGTCAAACACATTCTATTTCAATCTTTATTGATCATTATATTAAAGAATTCGGTTGGAGTAGGTCTTTAGTTTCCAGTCTTTACTCTGGGGGAACATTAATTTCTGGCCTTATTCTGACTTTTATGGGACAGAAGATTGATAAATATGGTCACCGTAAGATGATTGTAATTATTTCTCTATCATTAGGAGCAGCGGCTCTCTGGATGAGTTTTGTTTTTAATCCTCTAATGCTTTTAATTGGTTTTTTCTTAATGAGATTTTTTGGGCAGGGTTCAATGGGACTCTGGCCGCAGACATTAGTTCCCCACTGGTTTAAAGCAAAAAGAGGACTGGCGATGAGTCTACTTGGGATTGGAGGAGTTGTTGGAGCAGCAGTTATACCACCCTTAAATAATTATTTAATTAATTTAGTGGGTGTTAGTAATACCTGGCGTTTCTGGACTCTTGCTCTTCTTTTAATCATGGCACCTGCAGGCTGGTTTTTTGTTCGTAATAAGCCTGAAAATATTGGTCTAAAAATAGATGGAATTAATCAAGAAGAAGAGGACAGTGTGAGCAATAAATACGCTCCAAGAGTACATATCAGTAATGATCCCTGGACTTTAAAAGAAGCAATGCAGACTAAAGAATTTTGGCTTATTATTTATCTGGTTAGTATTCCCTCGATGATCAACACAGGGATTATCTTTCATATGGTTTCAATTATTGGCGAAAAAGGTTTTAGTGCTGGCTTTGCTGCTTATATTTTAAGCATAACATCTATGATTAATTTTCCTCTTACTTTTCTGGGTGGTTATATCCTGGATCGAGTTAAGGTTAGACTTGTTAAAGTAGCTAACTTTTTATTATTGATTACAGCAATTTTTTTAATTATTAAAGCAGATACTAAATCAGCCTTTATAATTTATGCTTTAGTCCATGGTTCATTTATGGCCTTTGATGGAGTCAGTACTTCAGTTATGCTGCCAAATTATTTTGGTAAAGAACATCTGGGAAGCATTAGAGGCTTTTTCACTACCGCTATGGTTATCGGGTCAGCTTTGGGACCACTTCCCTTTGGACTGGCTTATGATTATTTTAATGGCTATACGGAAGTTATGATTTTAGTAATGATTTTACCTATTCTGGCACTGGGAGCTTCCTATCTTGCAACCCCACCACAATATGAAAAAGAAAATAAATAATAATTTTTAAGGTTTAAATGGGTATTCTTATTTATCAGTTTAATAATTACAGTTAAATTTTTACTTTTATCTCTCAATATAATATAATTAACTCATAAAATTATATTTGTTGAGGGATTTTTTTATGAATAAATAACTCAGTATTTTTAGCAGAGTAAAAATCATGAATTTTTAATCAGAATGCAGTTTTTTAAAGGAGAGAAAGATTAATGGCCAAAAAAGAGAAAAACTTTATAGATAAATACTTTAACTTAAAAAATTCTCTGCTTTATTTTGCTTTATTTGTTTTAATTTCAGCTGTTTCTTTATATTATATAAATAAAATTTTTTCTCAGGGAAGTAATTTAAATATCTTTTTCTCATTCCCGACGCTAATTATTAGCTCTATTTTTGGACTTTTATTTTTTTATTATATATTTGATGCATTAAGATTATATTTTGTTTTAAAGACTTTAAAAGCTGATATTTCTTTCTGGAATATATATAAACTGGTATTTATAAATATTTTTATTTCTAATATAACTCCGCTGGCTACAGGTGGTGGTTTTGCTCAGGTTTATTTTTTGCAAAAAAAAGGGATTCCTCTGGGTAAATCTTCGGCTGCTGTAATCATTAGAACCCTATTATCAGCCACCATGCTTTTTTTGAGTGTGCCCTTGATAGTCTTTCAGAATCAGTCAATGCTTAATCTTTTACCCGGTAACTATGTCTTTATATATTTAGCAGTATTTTTAGTACTTTATGTTTTTATATTTTATCTGATTATTTTTAAAGTCAGATTGATTATGAAATTAATTTATAAGGTCTTTTATTTTTTGAAATCTAAACATCTTTTAACTAAGAAGAGATTCCGAAAAATTATTAGATATATTTTTAAACATCTTAAACTTTTTTCTAAAGATTTAGCTTTTTTTATACAGGGTAAAAAGATTTTTGTTTTTTTATCTTTTTTATTTACAGTAATATTTTTATTGGCTGAATTTTCTTTTTCATATCTTGTAATTCGGGGATTGGGCTATAACAATATATCTTTTTTTCAAATACTAACTTTACAGATTCTGGTTGTTTTTATTATGTATTTTGCGCCAACTCCAGGAGCTGCTGGAATCGCTGAAGGTGGCTATTCACTCTTATTTGCTAGATTTGTAGATCAGAGTGATCTTTTTCCACTCCTATTTTACTGGCGGTTTTTCAGTAAATATATAGGTATTTTTATCGGGATTTTTGTTTTTTTCTATTTAATCATCAGAGGGGGAATAGAAGTTGAAGAGTAAAAGTAAAGTATATATATTTATTTTTATTATAATTATTTTAATTTTAATCAGCTATAAAATTTATGCCCCCTACACTATTCAGGATTTTAATGCAGTTAATGTTAGAAATATGGATATTATTAAAGAAAATATAGAAGATGATAATTACACTTTTGCGGTAGTTGGGAATATAGAAAATTCAATTGCGATTTTTGATAATAGAATTCTGGAAAAAATCAATCAAAATCAGGTTGATTTTATAATATCAACAGGTAATAACTTAAGAGATGGTGATGAAAGTAAGTATAGAGTTTTCTATCGAACTTTAGAAAAGTTAAATATACCATTTTTAACTGCAGTTGGCCGCAGAGAAATAGCTGATGGAGGTAATGAAAACTTTTATAAATATTTTGGGCCTTTTTATTTTTCCTTTGAAATTGGTGATTCATATTTTATATTCTTAGATACTACAGAAAACACAAATTTAAGTTGGCAGCAGCAGTGGCTGCAGAGTGTGCTGGAAGAATCATCTGAATCTGAAAAAAGATTTGTTATAATGAATAAAACACCAGTGGAAATTGATTCAGAAATGCTGGTTGATGATGAAATCAATTATATAGAATCAGAAGAATTAAGGAATTTTTATCAGAATATATTTGCAGAATATAGTGTTGACTCTGTATTTTCTTCAAATATAGAAATTTTTCATCAAGAAAAGATTAAAGGTGTTGATTATTATATAAGTGGTGGTGCTGGTGGAAACTTAATGTTTGATAATGAAAATAGTTTTTATCATTATTTATTGATCAATGTTTCTGGAGAAGAAATAGAAGTAAGTGTTGATCGTTTAGAAAATAATCCAGGAACTTTCTCTAAATTAATGGTTAATATCTGGGTTGTCTTACAGTCTTTTATCTATGGAAATTATATCAATATTCTACTGGTATTATTTATTGGTTTAACTATTTTTTATATTCTGCACAGAGAAATTAATAAAGAAGTTGATTATTATCGAGATTTTGCCTATGCAGATAGTGAAATAAAAGATCAGAAATTAAAAATTGCGATGTTTACCAATAATTACTTTCCGGTGATCGGTGGGGTACCAATTTCAATTAAGAGACTCTCTAAAGCTTTACGAAAGAGAGGACATGAGGTTAAAATTTTTGCGCCTGAATATAAGGAAAAAACTGAGGATGGAAAAAATATTATTCGCTGCAAATCATTATATTATTATCAGCAGTCAGGGCTTGAATTACCAGTGACAAATATCTATTCTCCTCAGATCAAAAAAGACTTTAAAGCTGGTAATTTTGATTTAGTCCATGCTCATCATCCTTTCTGGCTGGGAAATAAAGGTCGTAAACTGGCAGAGAAATTTAATCTACCTCTAGCTTTTACCTATCATACCCGTTTAGAAAAATATTCTCATTATGTACCGGATATTTTATTTATGCGCAAGTTTTTTAAAAATAGATTATCACATTTTTTAATCAAAAACTTTGCCAATGATACAGATGCAGTTTTTGCACCTACAAAATCAACCAAAGAATATCTGCGTAATGTTGGAGTCAGCCGCTATATTAAAGTGATGCCGACAGGTATAGACTTTGATTATTATGATTGTGATCAGGATAAAATAAAAGACTTGCGAAAAGAACTAATTGCTGATTCTGAGCATCTTTTAATTACTGTTTCCAGATTATCAAAAGAAAAGAATTTATATTTTCTGCTGGATGGAATTAAAAGATTGAAAGAGAAAAGTAATTTAAACTTTAAATTGATAGTTATCGGCAGTGGTTCTGAAAAAGAAAATATTGAAGAGTTTATCAAAAGTAACGACTTAGCAGATTATATTGAATTAATTGGTGCAGTTGACTTTAGAGAAATGGCAAAATATTATTTAGCTTCAGATCTATTTGTTTTTGCCTCTACAACTGAAACTCAGGGAATGGTTTTATTAGAGGCAATGGCAGGATATAATCCAGTAGTTGCTGTTAAATCAAGTGGAATAGATGATGTAATTGAAGATGATTATAATGGTTATAAAACAGATGAGGATTTAGACAAATGGAGCAGCAGAATTGAAGAGCTCTTAAGAGATAAGGAAAAATTTAAGCAGAGTTCTCAAAATGCAAGAGAAATGGCTGAAGATTATTCAATTGAAGAGATGGGAGCAGAAGCTGAAAAGCTTTATTATAAAATTTTACAGCTTAAAAAATACCAATAATCTTTACAGGTGCCGGGCACCACTCGATATTTGTTGTTTTATGTCATAAAAATTAATTGGAGGCAGAATAATGGTTATTAATTTTTTGGAAGAGGAAAAGATTTTCCATCTGCAAAATGATCAAATAAGTTATGTAATTAAAATCTTAAAAAATGGACAGTTAGGCCACCTTTACTGGGGTAAAAAAATAAAAAAGGCTGAAAGATTGGATCGTTATGATATTTCTCAGCACCGGCCATATGAGGCTTATTCAGATAAAAACGATACAGGTTTTATTTTAGAAAATATTGCCCGTGAATATCCATCTTTTGGCCAGTCTGATTTTAGGGAGCCAGCTTATCAGGTAGAGGCAGAAAACGGCTCCATTGTTAGTGATTTAAAATATATGGAGCACCAGATTTATCAGGGCAAAAAAGAATTGGCAGGCTTACCAGCAGTTTATGTGGAAGATCAAAAAGAAGCAGCAAGTCTTGAGCTTAAATTATATGATGAAGTTTTGGATTTAGAAGTGACTTTAACTTATACAATTTTTAGAGATTGTCCAATTATCACCCGCTCAGTTCATTTTGAAAATAGGGGTAGTCAAAAAATCAATCTCAAAAGAGCTCTTTCGATGAGTGTTGATTTTGAAAATAGAGATTTTGAACTGCTGCAGCTTTCTGGTGCCTGGGGCAGGGAAAGAGATGTTCTGCGCCGGTCTTTAGAACAGGGAATAACTAAAATTGACAGTAAACGAGGGGGAAGCAGCCACCAGCAGAATCCTTTTGCGGCTTTAGTTGAAGCAGAGACTGATGAATACCATGGAGAAGCATATGGATTCAGCCTTGTTTATTCTGCAAACTTTACCGCTCAGGCTGAGAAGAATCATTATGGTAAAACCAGAATGACTATGGGGATTAATCCTTTTAACTTTAACTGGCTCCTGGAAAAAGGGGAGAGCTTTCAGACACCAGAAGTGGTAATGAATTATTCTGATCAGGGCTTAAATAAAATGTCTCAGAATTTTCATCAGCTTTACAGCAAGCGTCTGGCCAGGGGAGAACATCGTGATCAGGAAAGACCGGTTTTAATCAATAACTGGGAAGGTACCTATTTTGATTTTGATACAGATAAAATCTTAGAAATGGCAGCAGCTGCAGCAGAGGTAGATATTGAATTATTTGTGCTTGATGACGGCTGGTTTGGTAAAAGAAATGATGATACATCCTCTCTTGGTGACTGGTATGTAAATCAGGAAAAGCTGCCCGGCGGCCTGGAATATTTAGCTCAGGAAATTAATAAATTGGGAATGGATTTTGGACTCTGGTTTGAACCGGAAATGATTTCTCCAGACAGTGACTTATACCGGGAGCATCCAGAATGGGCAATTCAGGTTCCAAATCGAGAATCATCAGAATCCAGACAGCAGTTAATTCTAGATTTAAGCCGCAGAGATGTACAGAATTATATAATTGAAAGGGTATCTGCCATTTTAAATCAGGCAAATATTTCCTATGTTAAATGGGATATGAATAGACCGATGACCGAGTATGGCTCTTTAGAACTTGAGGTTGAGCGGCAGCGAGAGTTAAATCACCGCTATATTCTTGGACTTTATCGAGTTTTAGAAGAGATAACTTCTCGTTTTCCTGAAATATTATTTGAAAGCTGTGCCGGTGGAGGAGGCCGCTTTGATCCTGGAATGCTCTATTATATGCCGCAGACCTGGACCAGTGATGATACAGATGCTGTAGAAAGATTAAAAATTCAGTATGGAACTTCAATGGTTTTTCCGGCATCTGCAATGGCAGCCCATGTTTCAGCTGTTCCCAATCATCAGGTTAAGCGCAGCACCTCACTTAAGATGCGCTATGACGTTGCCAGTTTTGGTAACTTAGGTTATGAGCTTGATATAACTCAGCTTAATCAGGAAGAAATGAAGGCTGTCAAAAATCAGGTAAATAACTATCAAGAAATAAGAAGTCTGGTTCAGTTTGGAGATTTCTACAGACTGCGAAGCCCCTTTACAGGTAATTTTACTGCCTGGTCTTATGTCAGTTCTGATAAAGAGGAAGTACTGGCAGGATTTTATCAAATTTTGGCTGCTCCTAATCCCAAAGAACAGAAGTTAAAACTAAAGGGATTAAATGCTGATGCTGATTATAAGGAACTTGAAACTGGAGAAATTTACGGGGGAGATGAACTGATGAATTATGGAATTAAAGTTCCCTATCTAAAAGAAGATTTTTCTTCTCGAGTCTGGAGATTTGAAGTTGTTTAGAGAGCCTTAACTTTTTCGATTTAACTAAAATTTAGTCCTAACTTTCTAATCTGCTGAAAAATAGAAACTAAAAACTTAAAAATAAGGAGAATAATTATGAATACAAAAAAATAATATTAATATTACTTTTAATTTTTTCACTAAGCTTTGTTTTATCAGGATGTTCTGCTATTGGTGAATTAAAAACTGAAACTATA
>JBHEOV010000002.1:56161-64688 GCA_046260625.1 Halanaerobium sp.
ATTACTTAGATCTTGCAGCTTCGATGTTGACTTTAGTTCCTTTAATATAGTTATCTTTCATGATCTGTAATACCTCATGACCTTTTTCTCTAGGAACTTCAACAAAAGTAAAGTTATCATAAATATCAATTGCTCCAATTAAGCCACCGGGCATCCCTGTTTCACCAGCAATAGCACCTACGATGTGGCGGGGAGATACACTATCTTTTTTACCGATATTGATAAATAATCTTACCATTCCCGGCTCAGCACCTGTGTCACCAAAGCTCTGACCTTGATTCTCAGCCTGATTATCTTCATTATCTTTTCTTTCCATTGATTTTTTCATTAAAGCAGCTGCAATTTCCAGGGCAGAATACTGCTCATCAATTAAGTCTTCAATTAACTCAATATATTTTCCTAAATCTACAGAATCCATATAATTACTTAGATCATCACTAAATTGATCAAACTGAGCTTCTTCAATATCATTTTCAGAAGGAATTTCGGATCTTTTAATTTTTGATTTAGTGAATTTCTGAATATCTCTTAATTTATAAATATCCTTACCTACTACAAAACTGTGAGCTTCACCACTTTTTCCTGCTCTACCTGTACGTCCAATTCTGTGTACATAATAGTCAGTATCCTGAGGCAGGTCATAGTTAAATACTGCTTCAACATTTTCTACATCAATACCGCGGGCTGCAACATCAGTAGCGACCAGCACTTCGATAATTCCATTTCTGAATTTACCCATAACTCGATCACGCTGATTCTGGTTTAATCCACCATGAATCGCATCAGATAAGTAACCGCGAGCCTGAAGTTTAATATTCAGCTCATCAACCATTTTTCTGGTATTACAGAAAACCATAGCTAACTCTGGATTGCTTAAATCAAGAATTCTGGTTAAAGCTTTCAGCTTATCGTGTCTTCTAATTTCATAATAATACTGATCAATAGCAGGCACAGTTAATTTTTCGTGAGCTACTCTTAAAAACTCAGAGTTTTTCTGATACTTTTTGCTCAATCTTTTAATTGACTGAGGAATAGTTGCAGAAAAGAAGAGAGTCTGTCTCTGATCTGGAATATCTCTTAATACAGTTTCAATATCATCAATAAAACCCATATCTAACATAACATCAGCTTCATCAAGTACAAAATAATCTATATTATCAAGTTTTAAAGTTCTACGACGAATGTGGTCCATTACTCTACCGGGAGTACCAATTACTATCTGAACTCCTTTATTTAAGGCTTTAATCTGTCTACCAATAGACTGTCCACCATAAACTGGAAGAGTATAAATTCTCTTTTTATATTTTGCCAGTCGTTTTAGTTCCTCTGAGACTTGAATAGCAAGTTCTCTTGTTGGACAGAGTATAATTGCCTGTGGATCTTTATTATTAGCATCCATTTCTTCTAAAAGAGGGATACCGAAGGCTGCTGTTTTACCAGTACCTGTCTGTGCCTGTCCCACAATATCCTTACCATTAAGTACTGCCGGAATAGCATTTGTCTGAATTGGGGTGGTTTCCTCAAAACCCATTTCTTCAACTGCTTTTAAAATTTCATCTGATACGTTTAATTCATTAAATTTAATCTTTTGCAAATTAACTTCCACTTCCTTTTTTGTTATATTCTTATACTAAATCTACCAACTACGCAATTTTCTTAACAAATAATACTGCATCCGGTTGATAAATCTATACTTATTTACGAAGGCGCTAAAAAACCCCGACTACATTCATATAGTCAGGGCTTAGTTGCTATATTATCTATTAAGTTATAAAATACTAATTTTTTTAGTCAGCTTTCTTAGTATATCTCAGTTCCACTTTAAAGTCAAATCTTTTGCTGGTAGAGATAAAGCATCTTATTTTAGCTGCTTGAAATTATTATTTAGAATATAAATCAAATAAAAAGCAGGATTATTGCAGGTTTAGAATAAGTATATTTATAATCAACAATAATATAATAGGAGGATTTTTATGGCTTTTTTAGAATTGAACTTTTTTAGTGATAGTTTAGGAATGGCTTCATCGGTTAATGTTATTCTACCTGAAATTTTAAAAAAATCTGGCAGAGATGAATTTAGAGAGTTTAAAGAGGAATATCCAGTTTTATATTTGCTCCATGGTTTATCAGATGATCATACAGGCTGGCTGAGAAAAACTTCAGTTGAGCGTTATGCAGAAGAGGCAGGTCTGGCAGTTATTATGCCCAATGTCCACCGCAGTTTTTATACAGATATGGTCTGCGGTAATAATTATTTTACTTATCTTAGTCAGGAACTTCCGCAAAAATTAGAAAAAATATTACCTTTGAGCAGTAAAAAAGAAAAAACCTTTGTGGCCGGACTTTCTATGGGAGGTTATGGATCTTTTAAGCTGGCTTTAAATCAGCCGGAACGCTTTGCTGCAGCTGCCAGTTTATCAGGAGCTTTAAATATTGCTGAAAATGCAGAGAAAGCAGATAACAAAGAAGATCTCTATCAAGAATTAAAATGGATTTTTGGTGATTTAAAAAAAGTTAAAAATACTAATCACGATTTGTTTTATCTATTAAAAAAATTGAAGGGAGAAAAAAAGAAAATCCCTGCACTTTATCAGTGCTGTGGCAGAGAAGATTTTTTATATAAGGATAATCTTAAGTTTAAAAAATTCTGCCAGAAAAATAATATAAAGTTGAAATACGAAGAAGAAAAAAAGGCTGCACATGAATGGTGGTACTGGGATCAGCAAATTAAAAAAGTAATTGACTGGCTGCCGGTTAATAAAATTAGATAAAGAGTTGGACTTAAAAAAATTTAGTCGGATTGTTAAAAAAATATATTAATGAGATTAATCATAAATTAAAATCCTTCTGTGAGCTATTTCATATACAAATTATGAGTATATGATTATAATTTATATATAAAGGGGGGATTAACTATTTCAGAAAAAAAGAAATATAGTCTTGATAGGTTAAGAATAGTAACTCAAATAATTTTTTTAGTAATTTTTTTCATTTTATTTAGAAACAATACTTTACAGCGCTGGATAGTCATTTTTAGTGCAGGATTACTTATTAGTTTAGCTGTCGGTCGTCTTTACTGCAGCTGGGCCTGTCCAATGAATACTTTGATGCGGCCGATCAGCTGGATCTATAAAAAGTTTAATCTTAATCGATTTAAAGGGCCAGATTTTATGAGAAAAAGCTGGTTTAGGTGGTTGATTTTAACTTTTGTTGTTGTTTTAATGGCTGCCAGCAGACAAATAGGACTGAATATAAATATTATTTTATATTTAACAGTATTTTCAGTTATTTTTTCCTTATTTTTTGAAGAAGCTCTTTGGCACAAAAGTGTATGTCCTTTTGGAACAGTTCTTTCAGTCAGTGAAAAAGCAGCAAAGTTTGGGCTTCAGGTGGATAAAGGTGAATGTATTTCCTGTAGTAAATGTGAAGCAGTCTGTACAAATAATACTATTTTAGTTGATGAGAATAATAAAAGAGAAATTGTTAATAATGACTGTTTACTCTGTTTTAAATGTGAAGAAGCATGTCCAACTGATGCTATTTCATATAAAAATTTATAGTTTGCATGAAGATACCCTGCTGCTGAGAACTTAATTAAAGCTAATCTTGATTTAATTTAACTTTTAAAATGTTTAAAGAAAGTTTAATTTTACAAAAATTTTTAATTTGGCAAGCGGTTTGACAGACCGGGGGTAGTTTGTTATTCTAATAAAGGAGTTAAGCAAGCGGGATAAAATTATCCCGGAGTTATTATCAGAGTTGAACATTTGCTGATAATAAATTTAAAGTAAATTTCAATTTAGAGTATAAGGTTTAGGATTTGTTCTAAGTGAACATTTTCTAAACCTTTTTTAATGCCAGCAAATTTTTATTAAAAAATAAAATAAAGAGGTGAAAATATTGAAAATAAAAGCTGAAAATCTTTATAAGGTTTTCGATGGCAAAGGCCGAAAAGAAATAGAACTGCTCAAAAATGGAATGAGCAAAGATGATATTTTAGAAAAAACAGGGGCCACTGTTGGAATCAACAATGCAAGCTTTGAAGTAGAAGAAGGAGAAATATTCGTAATCATGGGGCTCTCCGGAAGTGGTAAATCAACACTGCTTCGCTGCATAAATAGACTGGTTGAGCCGACTGCTGGATCAGTTAAAGTTGATGGCACAGATGTTATGGATCTTAATAAAGAGGAACTTAGAAAGTTTAGAAAAGAAAAGTTCGGAATGGTTTTTCAAAACTTCGCTCTTTTTCCTTATCGAACCGTTTTAGAAAATGCTGAATTTGGTTTAGAAATTGAAGGTATAGATAAGAAAAAAAGAAAAGAAAAAGCAATGAAAGCTTTAAGCCAGGTAGGACTTGAAGGATATGAAGATCAACAACCTGATCAATTAAGTGGTGGAATGCAGCAGCGGGTTGGACTGGCTCGTGCACTTGCTGTTGATACAGACATTCTGCTGATGGATGAGCCATTTAGTGCTTTAGATCCACTGATTAAAAAAGATATGCAGGATAAGCTGCTTGATCTTTATGAACACATAGATAAAACAATTGTCTTTATTACTCACGATCTGGATGAAGCACTAAAACTTGGTGATCGAATTGCCATCATGAAAGATGGTGAAATTGTTCAGGTAGGAAATCATGAAGAAATATTAACAAATGCTGAAAATGATTATGTTGCAGAATTTGTGCAGGATGTTAATCGTTCACGTGTTTTAACAGCAGAAGATATAATGGATAAACCAAGAGCTTTATTATATAAACAGGATGGACTCAGAACTGCCCTGCATAAGATGCGTCATAATGAGCTGGGAAGTATTTTTGTTCTCGGAGAAAACAGAAAATACAGGGGTATTGTAACAATTGAAGATGTTGTAGAATCAATCAATAAAGATAAGAAAAACTTAGATGAAATAATAAGAGAGGTTCCTATCGCTAAGCCTGACGAAAGTGTTAATGATCTCTTTTCTAAAATTGCAGATATAAATAAACCACTGCCGGTACTGGATGAGGAACAGAAATTAAAAGGAATTATTGTAAAAACTAATGTAGTAGCAAATCTAGCCTCAGAAAAAATATAATATAAATTTTGAATCAGTTTATTAAATAAAATTAAGTTTCAGTTAAATTAATTAATAATATCTCTGGAGGGATATAAATGAATAACAAAAAATTAATTTCAACTTTGCTAATTGTTCTTTTAGGATTTGGAGTATTTGCTGCAGTACCAAAGGTTAGCGCAGCAGATGATACTGTTAACTTTGGATATGTTCAGTGGCCTGGAGTTACAATTAAGACTCATGTAGCAGCAAAAGTTGCCGAATATTTAGGTTATGAAACAGAAATGACAGCCGCATCTCAGGCAATAATCTTCAAAAGTTTAGAAACTGAAGATCTAGATGCCTTTTTAGGAAACTGGCTGCCAACTATGAAAATGCATTTTGATGAATATCAGGAAAAAGGTGTAGTTCATAATGTAAGAGTTAATTTAGAAGATGTGACTTACAGAACTGCAGTTCCAGAATATGTATATGAAGCTGGAGTTAAATCACTGGCTGATCTGCAGGAACATGCAGATAAATTTAATAGTGAAATTTATGGAATTGAACCTGGTAATGATGGAAATATTATAATTCAGGATGCCATAGATAATGACACTTATAATTTAGGTGACTGGTCAATTAGAGAAAGCAGTACAGCTGGAATGCTTTCTTCAGTTCAAAGAGCCTATGATAACGAAGAATGGATTGCATTCAATGGTTGGAAACCTCATTATATGAATGTATTATTTGATCTAAAATATCTTGAAGACCCAGAAGGAATTTGGGGCGAAGATGATAAAGTTCATACAGTAGCCAGAAATAGTTATCAGGATGAAAACCCTAATTTCTATAAATTCTTAGAACAGTTTGCAGTACCTGCTCCAGTCCAGAATCAGTGGATTGATGAATATCAAAATAAAGATCGTGATCCAGAAGAAGTTGCAGAAGAATGGATTGCCAATAATTTGGATATTGTAAATCAGTGGGTATTTGGAGTTGAAACCACAGATGGAAGAATGGGAAGAAAAGCAATAGCTGAAATAGTAAATAATTAAATCACAATATAGAAAGCATAATAATTAATTATTGCTAATATAATAAGAAGCTGGTGGTGTCATTCTATGATGCCGCCAGTAAAAATTTAATAAGGACGGTGATTATTATTAACAGTATTATTCAACTTTTAACAACAAAAATTCCTCTGGGGAATTGGGTAGAAAATTTCGTTGATTTTTTAATAAATAATTTTGGTGGACCTTTAGATGCTTTATCATCACTTATTGAAACAATTGTAGGTGGAGTTGAGACAGCGCTTGTTTTTCCTCATCCTTTAGTTTTTATTGCAATTTTTGCTTTAATTGCCTGGAAGTTAAAAGGAAAAAGAATGGCAGTATTTGTTGCCTTAGGACTTGGTCTTGTTTTAAATCTTGAAATGTGGGATCCTTTAATTATAACTCTATCATCAATTATTACTTCTGTTTTGATAGCACTTGTAGTAGGTATTCCGGTCGGTATTATTAAAGCTCACAGCAAAGCAGTGGACCTAATAACTCGTCCCATACTTGACTTTATGCAGACAATACCACCTTTTGTTTATTTAATTCCGGCCCTGATGTTCTTTGGTCTGGGTAATGTATCAGGGGTTATTGCAACTGTGGTTTTTGCAATTGCACCTCCAATTAGATTAACCTACCTTGGAATTCAACAGGTAGATGAAGAATTAGAAGAAGCCGGTCATGCCTTTGGTGCTAACTGGTGGCAGATATTATTCAAAATTGAACTACCAGGTGCTATGCCTTCAATCATGATGGGAATCAATCAGTGTATTATGCTTTCTCTATCAATGGTAGTTATTGCTGCTATGATTGGTGCCGGTGGACTCGGTAAACCTGTACTTAGATCTTTAAATACGGTTGATATCGGTCTTGGTTTTGAAGCCGGTCTTGGAGTAGTAATTATAGCTATGGTTCTAGATAGAATATTTGGAAGAGATTCTTAAAATGATTTATAATAATTTGTGTAAATAGAAATATTGAAATAATGTAATCAGATATCTAAAAATCCCGCTCGGGCAGTTAAAGCCTGGCGGGATTTTTTAGATTAAAATATTACTTTATTTTGATAAAAATACTGTTTTTTTGTTGATTTAATTATATTTAAATTAAACTACACCCTGATCTAACATTGTATTGGCAACCTTTAAGAAGCCTGCAATGTTGGCACCTGCTACCAGGTCACCTTCCAGACCATATTCAGCAGCAACTGTACTGGCATCTTTATAAATACCTACCATAATTTTCTGCAGCTCCTGATCAACCTTATCAAAAGTCCATTCATCAAACATGGCATTTTGAGTCATTTCAATTGCAGAAGTTGCAACTCCACCAGCATTGGCAGCTTTTCCAGGAATATAGAAGAGATCATTATCTTTAACTAACTGGATAGCTTCTGGAGTTAAAGGCATATTTGCACCTTCACCAATTGCCATTACTTCATTGTCGATTAATTTTTGCACTCCTTCTGCATGCATTTCGTTCTGAGTAGCACAGGGAAGAGCAATATCACATTCTACAGACCAGATATCACTGCATTCAGGATAATATTCTGCTTCAGGATATTCTTCTAAATATTCTTTGATTCTGCCGCGGTTAATCTCTTTAATTTCTTTGATCAGATCAAGATCAATTCCATTTTCATCATATAAATAACCAGAAGAGTCACTCATCGCTACAACTTTAGCACCGAGCTGAGTAACTTTTTCGTTAGCGTAAATTGCAACATTACCGGAACCAGAAATAACAACTTTTTTATCATTTAAAGAAATTTTATGCTCTTTAAGCATTTCTTCTAATATGTAAACCAGACCATAACCTGTAGCTTCAGTCCGAACCAGACTTCCACCCCAATCAAGTCCTTTACCGGTTAAAACTCCTGCTTCATATCTGTTTTTAATTCTCTTATACTGACCAAAGAGGTAACCAATTTCTCTACCCCCAACACCAATATCACCAGCAGGAACATCAGTCTTATCTCCAATGTGGCGGGAGAGCTCGGTCATAAAGCTCTGACAGAAGCGCATAACTTCCTGATCAGATTTTCCCTTAGGATCAAAATCACTTCCACCTTTACCACCACCGATTGGGCGACCGGTTAAAGCATTTTTAAAGATCTGTTCAAAACCTAAAAACTTGACTATACCAGTATACACTGAAGGGTGAAATCTTAAACCACCTTTATAGGGACCTAATGCTGAGTTGAATTCAATTCTAAAGCCGCGATTGACATGAGTTTTTCCCTGATCATCAACCCAGGGTACACGGAAAATTATCTGTCTTTCCGGTTCAACCAATCTTTCTAAGATACCATTTTCTTCATATTCCGGATGTTTTTCAAAAACAGGATTTAATGAATCCAAAACTTCCTCAACAGCCTGATGGAATTCAACTTCACCAGGGTTTCTATCCTTAACCATTTCCAATACTTTCTC
>JBHEOV010000020.1:0-495 GCA_046260625.1 Halanaerobium sp.
GTCTGGAATTCAAAGAAATAGAAGAGCTGACCTAAGGTAAATTCATTTACTTCAGGCACCTTGAGAGTCTGATTCATTCTTTCTCTTTTATTTAAGGCAAGTTCTGTTGCCCATTTTTCGGTATTAATTAACTCAGCAAAACTGTGGCCACCTAAATAACCAAGTCCATCTAGATCTTGATAGGCTCCTGGGATTTCCAGTTCTTGACTAAAGTTTTCTACTTCCAGGAAGGTAATGATTTTATCAAAAGGTCCTTCCATGTAGAGCTGAGCCTGTGAATGCTGATCTGTAGCACCTAAAGCTTTAATCGGTGTTGGGCCAACATTTACAGTATTACCCTGGCGGTCAACCTCTTTACCTAATGATTCTGCCCATAACTGTCTGTACCAGTCAGCTACATCACGCAGACTATCAGAATAAGGCATCATCACAGACATAACCTTACCTTTTTTATAGGCCAGATACTGAATTAAACCATTGACTAGAGCAGGGTTT
>JBHEOV010000020.1:505-25694 GCA_046260625.1 Halanaerobium sp.
CTCCAACAGCCTCAGCAATAAACTTACGGGCCAGTAAAAACTGACTCATTGTCTCAGCTGTACTTCCTGATTTAGAAATTACATTAAAAAGAGTCTTTTTTGGATCAAGTTTATCCAGCAGGGATTTAATTCCCTCAGGATCAACATTATCACTTACAAAAAGACGGGGATAACCATTACGAGCTTCTTCAAATAAATTATAGTGGGGATCATTAATCGCAGTCTGAACTGCAATATTCCCGAGCGCTGATCCTCCGATTCCTAAAACTACAAAATTATCAAATTTGTCTTTAAGTTCCTCTGCTGTGGCTTTAAGTTCTTCTACAACTTCCTGCTGCTTATATGGAAGTTCCATAAAGCCCATTTTCCCTTCAGCTTCAGCCTCCAGAATATTCTGATGTGCTTTCAGTGCTTTATCCTTTGCTCCCTCTAATTCTTCAACTGTCATACCATGTTCCTGACCAATCATTTCCGCAAAAACATTGTTAATATCAAGTTTCAGTCTTAAATCATCCTGTGACTGAACGTTTTTCTCTGCAGACATTAAAATTCCTCCTTATATTCTTATATTGCTGCTTAATTAATAATGCTATCACAAGTATATATTTTTTAAAGCTATTTTGCAAGATTTTTTGTAAGTGCAGCTACCGTTTGCCGAACCATTATTTTCCATTTTATTGTTGGTTATTATTTTAATTTGTCTTTAGGAGAATCAGGTGCAGATTTCAGGAAAATATATCGTTCTTTTTGAATATAATTTTAATAAATGTTAATCACTTTACTTTATTTATTCTATTTTAAACATATGATAAGTACAAAGATACCCCATAAGGGTATTTCGAGGAGGGAAATTAATGTATACACTTTATTATATTGCCGGTATTGCAGTTTTAATTTCATTTTTCTCAGACCGGGAGAGAACAATTAAAGGTTTAAAAGTTGGCTGGAAAAAGTTTTCAAAGATTCTGGGTACCTATCTTAAACTCTTAATTATTCTATCATTTATTTTGCTGATTTCAGACCAGTTTATTATCAATTACCTCGGAGGACAGGCACCTTTTATTGGTCTGATTATGGGACTATTAATTGGTTCAATTACTATGATGCCTGGATTTATTGCTTATCCACTGGCAGGAATATTAGTTTCCAGGGGAGTTAATTATATGGTAGTAGCTGCCTTCATCACTACTTTAATGCTGGTTGGAGTCGCGACTTACCCGGTAGAAAAAGAATATCTCGGGATTAAAGCAACTATCTGGCGCAACATTGCCGGCTTTATAATCTCGGCCTTAATAGCTGTTTCTACAGGAATCTTATACGGAGAGGTGTTAATCTAATGGCTAATCAAAAGCAGAAAGAAAATAAGCAAAAGAAAAAAACAAATAAAACAAATTATTATATATTTTCAATTTTTGTGGCTTTTATTATCGGTTCTTACTTTTTAAATTTTGATATTGGAGAAAGAATAGGCTCCAACTTTATGATCTTTGCCCGGGATATGGTCTCAATTTTACCACCAGCCTTTGTGCTGATTGGTTTATTTGATGTCTGGGTCAGCAGAGAAAGTATTGAAAATAACTTTGGCCAGACATCAGGCTTCAAAAAATATGTTTATGCAATTTTGCTGGCAGCTACCACAGTTGGAGGAACCTTTGTTGCCTTCCCGGTAGCAAATACTCTTTATCATAAGGGAGCAAATTATTCGTCTATCTTCACTTATGTTACCGCTGCTTCGCTGGTGATGATTCCGATGAGTATTATGGAAGCTTCAATTTTAGGTATAAAATTTACAGCAATTAGAATTGGTGTTTCCCTACCGCTGGTAATTATAAGTTCGATTTTACTCGGAAACTTTTTTACTAAGATTGATTATAAAATTCCTAAAGCAGAATAGTGTACTGGTACCGTGCACCACCCGAATTATATCGTTTTATGTAGAAAAGCAGCAGTTTTGAGGTTGATTAACTCCTCTTAACTGCTGCTTTAATATTTTATACTATTTTTCAACAAAAACCGACAGGTGCCAGGCACCTGTAAGTTAAAATTATTCTAAATAGGTATTCCAAAAGAATGGCTGCCAGCCTGATTGGAAGTTTTTAAGCTCTGCTCTTTTAATATGCAGGCGGCTGTAATCTAAGATATTAAAATAAGGAACAGAATCCCAGAGTTCTAACTGCATTCTTTCCATGATTTGATATCTTTTTTCCTGGTCAACCTCTCTCAGCATTTCAGCAAAAATCTGATCCATCTCTCGTGATTCTTCACTATCCCAGTTACTGATCCACTTATTGGTTCCGGTCCAGCCCTGGTGAATTTGAGGATCGGGCACTACCTTGATAAATGGAGAAAGGTGAATATGCCAGCCTTCTTTATTAGCTCTTCTTTCTACTACAGTCGGACGATCAAATAACTGCAGTTCAACATCGATTCCGCTCTTTTCTAGCTGATCCTGAATAGCAATTGCTCCCTGTCTTTCCATCTGATTATCCTGACCGCTTAAAATTACAAGCGGTTCTCCGTCATAACCAGCCCGGTCAAGCAGCTCTTTTGCCTTTTCTGGATCATAAACTCCATAAATATCCTCACCGGCCTCAGCAACATGCCAGGGATTTCCTTCCTCATGCAGAGCAGATTCTAAACGCCAAAATTGAGAATCCCCAATCATTCCATAACCAAGCTCTTCAAAATCTAAAGCATAGGCTATTGCCTGACGCGCATATTTATTATCAAAAGGCGCCTCCGCATTATTAAAAATCAGCATTGACATCCGATCCGGATAAATAATTACATTTTCAATATTTTCGTCCATTTCAAAAATCTGATTCTGATCTCTTGGTACTTCTTCTGCAAAGTGAAACTGTCCGGTCTGAACTCCAGAAACTCTAACCTGAGCATCAGGAATAAAGTTGAAAACTATTTCATCTAAATATGGAATTCGCTCACCAGCAAAAAATGAAGCCTCACCTGAACTTGGACTGTAATCTTCAAAACGAGTTAAAACTAATTTCTGATCCGGTACCCAGTCTTCGTATTTATAGGGACCGGTACCAACATGGCGGTCAATAACATCACTGCCGAATTCTTCCACGACCTCTTCTGCTCTGACCACAAACTTCTGATTGGAAACCGGTGAAGCCAAAATATTTAAAAATGGTGCATAGGCTTCTTTAAATTTAAAACGAATATTATACTGATCAACTTTTTCAACCTGATCAAAATTGGGAGCCACCAGCTGACCACCATTATTCAGCTCTAGCCAGCGTCTAAAAGAAGCTACTACATCATCTGCATCCATAGTCTGACCATTATGCATCATCACATTTTCTCTCAATTTAACATCATAAACTAAACCGTCTTCACCCACCTGATAGCTCTCTGCCAGATGAGGAGTTAAATTAAGATTTTCATCAAATTCAAAAAGTCCCTCATAAACATGGTTCATCATCGCTGTAATCATTGAATCAGTAGAGTTGTCACTATCAAGATGAGATACGGAAGTCTGAAAGGCTGCATTTAGTCTACCACCAAATCGATCTTCTGACTGTGCCAGAACACTGCCACTTAGAAGCAGTGAAAAAACCAGTATCATTAAAACAACCGCAGTAATCTTTAACTCTTTTCTCATTTTAGCACCTCTTTATTTTTTAAAAGTATTTTTTAAATGTGGGTCCAACAAATCACGCAGACCATCTCCCAACAAATTTAAGGATAAAACTGCAAGTACAATCATTATTCCTGGAGCAAAAATCATCCAGGGTGCAACTACCATATATGTTCTGGCATCTGTAACCATGGCTCCCAAACTTGGAGCAGGTGGCATAATCCCAACTCCTAAAAAACTGAGTGCTGCCTCATCCAGGATAGCTAAAGCAAAATTAAAAGTAGCCTGAACCATAATTGGAGATGCCGAATTTTTGAGAATGTACTTTGAGATAATTCTTAAATCATTAGCTCCAGCAGCCCGGGCTGAATCTATATAATCTAAGTCCTTAATTGAAATCACCGCACTGCGGACTATCCTTGCCATTTTAGGAAAATAAGCGAAGGATAAAGCTAAAATAATATTTAATTTTCCAGCTCCCCAGATAGCAGCCAGTGAAATTGCAATAATAATTCCGGGGAAGGCCATCATTGCATCCAGAATCCGCATCACTATTTTATCAATCTGTGAATAATATCCGGCTGCCACTCCTATAATACCGCCAAAAATAACGGTCAAAACAACAACTGCAATCCCAACCTGCATTGAGGTTCGAACTCCGTAGAGAATACGGGTGAAAATATCACGGCCAAATTGATCTGTACCCAGCAGGTGTTCGCTGGATGGAGGCTGCAGCCTATTGCGGGCATTATTCCGAACTGGATTGTAGTCTGTAAGTACCGGCGCAAAAAGACTTAAGAATGCTAAGAAAATTAAGATTATTAATGAGCTTATAATATATGGATGTTTATATTTTTTATATCGTTTTAAAAATAACAATTTATTACCCCTTAATTATAGCGAATTTTTGGGTTTAAAAATGCATAACTTAAATCTACAAATAAATTTAAAATAACATAAATCACAGCTACAAAAATAATTGCAGCCTGAATAAC
The DNA here is from genome assembly GCA_046260625.1 of Halanaerobium sp. Lineage (GTDB taxonomy): Bacteria > Bacillota > Halanaerobiia > Halanaerobiales > Halanaerobiaceae > Halanaerobium. The sequence continues at coordinate 5,102 of JBHEOV010000020.1, forward strand.
AGGAATATCACGGCGCATAATTGCATTAATTGCCATAAAACCAGTACCCGGAATCACAAAAATTGTTTCTACAATCCAGGTACCCCCCAACAGTACTGCGAAATTATGACCGATTACCGTAATTACAGGCAGCATCGAGTTTTTAAGGGCATGTTTAAAAACTATAATTCTAGTAGATAATCCTTTACTCTTTGCTGTTCTTATATAATCCTGCTTTAAAGTCTCCAGCATTGCACTTCTGGTCATTCTTGCTATCAATCCAGCCTGCATAAAAGCTAAAGTCACAGCCGGCAGAATTAGATACCGCAGAGTCCCAAATCCAGCCTCTGCAAAAGGCTCATAGCCGCTGACCGGAAACCAACCCAGCTTAACTGAAAAAACAAACATCAGCATCAAAGACAGCCAAAAACTGGGAATAGATATTCCGAAAAGTGAAAGTGTAATTGAAAATTGATCTAAAAATTTCCTGTGATTAACAGCTGCCAGAATTCCCAGGAGCAGACCGGCAGTTATCCCTAAAATTTCAGCCAGAAAAGCAATTAGAAAAGTTGGCCGCAGCCGCTGCAGTAAAACTTCTGAAACCGGGGCATTTAAATAAAGCGATTCTCCAAAGTCTCCTTTTATTATAGCAGCCAGCCATCTAAAAAATCTAATAATTAAAGGCTGATCGAGCCCCAGACTTTTTTCCAGTCTGGCAACTTCGGCTTCTGATGCCATATTACCCAGTATAACTCTGACCGGATCTCCGGGCATTAAATTGGTAATAAAAAAGGCAATCACAGCTACAATAAAAATTATTGGGATCAAAAGCAGTATTCTTTTTATTATATAATTACGCATTTTTTCACTTCCTGATTCTGACATCTTTGTATCTTTTGATTAATTTTATCACAATAATCTTCTTTTATCAATTAATAATAGTTTTTGATTAGGCTGATTATAAACAAAGAAAATTATGATTTCTAGTTAGTATTTTACAAATTTCTTAATCAATAGATTTATCAGTTCTCAATAGAATCTTAATCTACTTAAAATTTAGCTGCAAAAGCCTTTGCAATTCTGGCACCGACAATTGCGTTATTTTTAACCAGAGAAATATTGGTTTCTAAACTCTGACCATCAGTAATTTCTTTAATTCTATCAAGTAAGAAAGGAGTTAACTCCTTACCATTAATGCCTTTAGCTTCAGCTTCGCCTAAAGCCTGCTCAATCTTTTCATTAATCACGGCATACTCTATCTCATCAGCTTCTGGAACCGGATTGGCAATCAGCACTCCACCTTCTAAACCAAGCTCCCATTTTGCTTTTAAGATATCAGCTGTATGCTCTGGACTTTCTAATTTATAATCAACATTAAAACCACTGTGGCGGCTGTAAAATGCTGGCAGTTCTTCGGTCTGATATCCAAGCACCGGTACACCAAAGGTCTCCAGCTTTTCTAAGGTTAAGCCAAGATCTAAAATTGATTTAGCTCCTGCTGCAATTACAGCTACTGAAGTCTTCTTTAACTCTTCTAAATCAGCAGAAATATCAAAACTTGTTTCTGCTCCGCGGTGGGCTCCTCCAACTCCTCCGGTCACAAAGATTTTAATTCCAGCAAGGTCTGCTGCAATCATTGTTCCGGCAACTGTTGTAGCACCATGTCTTTTTTCTGCCAGAACAACCGGCAGGTCACGACGGCTGACTTTTACAACCTCATCCGATTCTCCTAAAAACTCTACTTCTTCTTTAGTTAAACCAACTTTAATTTTACCATTGATAATTCCAATGGTGGCCGGTACTGCTCCATTATCTTTAATAATCTCTTCAATTTCCAGAGCAGTTTCTATATTTTGGGGGTAGGGCATTCCGTGAGCAATAATTGTCGATTCTAATGCTACTACTGGCTTTCCAGCAGCAAGTGCCTCTTTAACCTCTTCTTTAATTTCTAAATATTTCTCTATATTTTTCATTATCTTACCTCCACTTTTTAATTTATTTTAATTCTGCCAGATCAGGATTGCATGTTAATTCAGATTTCACAGTCAGGACTGAAGCCTTAATCCCAAGCTCTATTGCTTCAGCAATAGAATATTTATTCATTATTCCAGCCGCCAGACCTGCTGTCAGTGCATCACCAGCTCCAGTTGTTTCTACAATCTCTTCACTATTAATCTCTGCCGCTTTAAAATGTTCTAATTTAACTTGGTCGTCCTGATGGCTGAGATAATAAGCTCCATCTTTTCCCGCACTAATAATCAGATCCGGAAGATATTTATTCTGCTGATAAAAATCTCTGATTCTTTTTATTCTATCTTTTATGTTTAACTTTTGAGCCTGCTCAGAATCTTCAATTTTAATAATATCCAGCACTACCTCAATTTCATCTAAATTACCTCTTAAGTAATCAAGCGATCCTAATTCTCCTTTTAGTTTAAGGGCTTTTTCTACTGATACAGCATCTGCAATTTTTATCATTTTCTTTTCCGATGCTAATTCAATTAAATAATTAATAGTGCTTTTTTCCAAATTAGTATCAAAAATCATCATAGCTGAAGTTTCAATAATTTTTCTTTTTTCTCGTAAATAATTTCTGTCAATTTCTTTTAAAATCCGCATATCATTTACTGCTCCAATCAAGTCTCCATTTTGATCAAGGTGAGCCAGATAAACTCCAGTTTTTTGTTCCTGAGCTGAAGCTATTTTAAAATGTGAAATATCTACACCCGCATCTCTTGTCTCCTCTTTTAGCTTCTGGCCAAAATGATCACTGCTAATAGCTGTCAGAAGTACTACTTCCTGACCTAAAAGTGCCATATCTTCTGCAATATTACGCCCCACACCACCTGAGCTTTCTTCTATCCAGCCCGGGCTGGAGCTTCCTTTAATATAGTTAGGACTGTAGCCTTTAATATCAAGATTTGCTCCTCCAACTACTACCACCTTTTTTTCGGGAGCTGTAATATATCCTCGTCCCAGCAGATATCCTTTGCTGCTCAAATGATGAATATAAGTACCTACAGCTGATTCTGAGATAGCAAGCTCTGCTGCTATTTCTTCTCTACTGATTGTAGCATCTTTTTTAATTAGTTCTAAAACTTCTTTTTCCCTTGCAGTTAATGTTTCTATTGTCAGCACCTCCGATTATAAATATTTATTTAGTTTTATAAATTATTGTTTAAATTAAGTATAACAGACCTCAGTTATTTTGTAAATCTTTTTTTATTTTTTTCTAAACAAACCTAAAAAAGCCGCCCCTTTAGGGACGGCAGTTAATCAACTAATTTTATTTTACACTTTTACTCTACAACTTCAACTTCTTTGTAACCTTCCCAGTGACCGTGAAGATTACAGTAAGTATATACTCTTAATTTACATGATTCTTCTAGTTTAACATTAAGAGTAGCTTCTGCTTTCATTTCAGGTGTAAATTCTACTCTAGTAAGATTTGTGTATTCTGCATCCAGATCGAAATGCTGAATATAGTGATCAGGACCCATTGGATGGTCTATTTCCTTACCAAAAGTAACTTTCACCTCGAAATATTCACCTTTTTTAACTTTATCAGGACATTGAATGAAAGGAACATGTTTTTTCTCTAAAGCTGTCTTATCTTCACCAGTGTTTTCTAACTTCTTCAGCTCATAATAACTCATTAAAATTCCTCCTTATAGTTTTGTTAATTATCTAATAGTCTAAATCAACTTTTGATAAAAGCGATTTAGCCAAATTTAATTGTCTCAAAATTATTTATTTGGTAAATTTAATAAAGGCTGAACTTGGCTCTCCACAAACAGGACATTCCTCTGGCAAACCATCGACAACAGTATGTCCACAAACCTGACAGATAGTTACATATTCTAATTCAATATCTTTACCATTATCAACATGTTCTTTAGCATCTCTAAATAACTTAGCATGAATCTGCTCAGCTTCTAAAGAATAGTGAAAAGAACGAACTGCATCAGATTCTCCCTGCTCTTTAGCAACCAGGCTGTAGGAAGGATACATCTGCTCGATTTCGCCTTCTTCACCAGCAATAGCACCGACAAGGTTCTCAGAAGTTGTTCCATAACCGAATTCTCCCCCACCAGCAACTAAAAATCCACCTTCTTCATTTTCATGAGCTCTAAAGTGATTCCCTGCATGTACCTGTTCGGCATTTGCAATAGCTTTAAATAAAAGTGCTACATTTTCGAAACCATCTTCTGCAGCTTTTTCTCCCCAGACTATGTAGCGCTGATAAGCCATACTTTCTCCCGCATAAGCAGAACGTAAATTTTGAGCTGTTTGATCATTTTTAACCATTTTTTATATACCTCCAATTATTAATAAACATTACTATTTATAGTATAGCATTCCAAATTAAGTTCTGTCAAGAACAATTACTGATAAATTTCAGTCAAAAAGAATACTTCCTCTTACTATATATCTTTCTCTTTAAAATTGAATTTTCCTGCTTTAGAATTCAAAATAGTTAAATTTTAACTTTATTTTAATTTTTTTAATTATTTTTACTGTTTAAGCTGTTTACTATTAGAAAGAAAAAATCCGACCAGAATCAACTCCAGTCGGATAAGTTTTAATCTTTATTTTTTTAATAAATACTTAAATTAAATTTATTTATTACTTCTCAGTCTTGTTTTTTCATCCAAAATCTTTTTGCGCAGGCGAATTTCTTCAGGTGTAATTTCTACCAGCTCATCATCTTCTATAAACTCCAGGGCCTGTTCTAAGGTAAATTTCTTAGCTGGAGCCAGATTAATTGAATCATCAGAACCAGAAGCTCTTACGTTAGTCAACTTTTTATTCTTACAGGCATTTACTGTCAGATCATTTTCGCGGCTGTGTAAACCAATGATCATTCCCTCATAAACTTTTGTTCCGGGCTCAATAAACATTTCGCCTCTTTCTTCTAAATTAGAAAGTGCATAACCCATAGCAGTTCCCTGCTGATTGGAGATTAAGACTCCATTCTGGCGTTTAGGAACCTGACCTTTAAAGGGCTCATATTTTTCGAATGAGCGAATCAATGTACCTTCACCACTGGTATCATTAATAAATTCACTTCTAAAACCAATTAAGCCTCTTGTTGGTACCAGATATTCTAAATGTACATAATCACCTTCTGGCATCATTGACTGCATCAGTCCTTTGCGCTTATTTAATTTATTAATTATAGTTCCAGAATATTTTTCCGGCAGCTCGACCATTACTTTTTCTATTGGCTCCTGTTTTTTACCATCGATTTCTTTCATTAAAACCTCAGGTTTAGACACAGAAACCTCATAGCCCTCACGGCGCATATTTTCTAATAAAATTGAAAGATGCAGCTCCCCCCGACCGGAAACTTTAAAAGCTTCTACATTTTCTGCTTTTTCCACTCTTAAACCTACATTAACTTCAAGTTCTCTATCCAGCCGTGCTTTAAGGTGACGGGTAGTTAAATAATCACCTTCTAAACCGGCAAAGGGCGAATCATTTACCAGAAAATACATAGCCAGAGTTGGCTCAGCAATTTCTATCATCGGCAGCGGATCAACTTTTCCTACCTCACAGACTGTTTCACCAATCGAAATATCAGGAAGACCGGCAATCGATACAATTTCTCCACTGTGGGTTTCTTCAACAGCATTTTGTTTTAGACCTTCATAAACAGATAACTTGGTGATTTTACCCTTTTTGGTTGAGCCATCACGTTTATAAACTTCTACCTGCTGTCCATCTTCAATAGTTCCCTTATAGACACGGCCGATACCGATTCTTCCCAAATAATCATCATAAGCCAGATCATAAACCTGCATCTGCAGCGGCTGATCATCATAATCTGGATAACTATCAACTGTATCAATAATAGTCTCAAAAAGCGGATCAAGATTTTCACTTTCATGATCCAGTTCATGAAAAGCCTTTCCTTCAACAGCAATACCATAGATTACAGGAAATTCCAGCTGCTCATCATCTGCAGAAAGTTCAATGAAAAGATCAATTATCTCATCGTGAACCTCTTCTGCCCGCTGATTATTCTTATCAATTTTATTAATAAAGACAATTGGTTTAATTCCTTTTTCTAAAGATTTTTTTAAGACAAATCTGGTCTGAGGCATCGGTCCTTCAGTTGCATCTACAATTAGAATTGCAGAATCTACCGCTTTGATAACCCGCTCTACCTCAGAAGAAAAGTCAGCATGACCTGGAGTATCAACAATATTAATTTTAACTCCATTATGTTCGATAGCACAGTTTTTAGAATATATTGTAATTCCGCGCTCACGCTCAAGATCATTGCTGTCCATTATACATTCTACAACATCTTCGTTTTCTCTAAAAATTCCACTCTGACTTAAAAAAGCATCAACAAGGGTTGATTTACCAGCATCAACATGGGCAATAACCGCTAAATTTATTATTTCTCTTTTATCCACACTAAAAACCCTTTCTCTTATAAAGTTATATTTAACTTCCTTATTTTTATATTTAAGCTATTTCAATCAAGATTAAGCAAAAATGTTCAAAAATTTTTTTATAAAAATGAAATAATTCCACAGCAATAATCAAAAAAGCCCTGACCACTTAAAAAAGCAATCAGGGCTTTCAATTCTATTATAAAACTTTTATTTGCTTTATAACTTAACGATGTTTGCAGCTTGTGGGCCGCGGTCGCCTTCTACGATTTCAAATTCTACTTCCTGACCTTCTTCAAGGTTTTTGAAACCTTCTTCTTCAATTGCTGAGAAGTGTGCGAACACGTCGTCTCCATCTTCTCTTTCAATAAAGCCAAAACCTTTTTTCCCATCAAACCACTTAACTGTTCCTGTGTAAATCATTAAATAAATTCCTCCTATTTTTTAACGATGGAATTCTTGCTTGTTTTTTTCTCCATCTCCTGTAGTATAGCATTCTGATATGCCTCTGTCAAGGGTTATTGAAAATTATTTTATATTTTTTAGGGATGAATATTTAATTCCAGCACATTTTCTAACTGGAGTAAGTCATTACTAAGCTCAATAAGCTGTTCAGCATTTTTAGTTTTTAAAGTATATCTTACATTAGTAGTTTCTTTATCAATTTTTGCTACATTTATTTTTTTGATACTTATTTTATTATCAGTAATTATTTGATTCATCTTAGAAATCAGATCTTTTTTGTTAGTAATAGTGCATTTAATATTTCTATATTTTTTGCTGCCACTGCTAAAATCAAAATTATCCAATATGAATAATGTTACTAAAACAACTACTGTAGTCAGTGAAGCTAAAAAATAATTTCCGCCTCCAATAGCCATTCCGATAGCTGCTGTTGCCCACAGGCTAGCCGCTGTGGTTAGACCTTTAACCGAAAAGCCTTCTTTGATTATTGTTCCAGCACCTAAAAAACCGATACCGCTTACAATCTGAGCTGCAATTCGTCCTGCGTCATTTTCGACGTGAATAGCATGCATACTTAGAGAGATCATCATAATAATAGTAGCACCAACCCCAACTAAGATATGCGTCCTCAAACCAGCCGGTCTATCATTTCTTTCTCTTTCAAATCCTATTAAACCACTAAATAACAAGATTAGTATTAAATTAATTATTATATCTTTTTCAGCTGCCATTAGATCACTCCCTACTTTAACTTTGCTTTATTATATTGAAAAATATCTTATGATTTTCTCTTCACTTTTAAAATCAAATAATTTACAAATATCATAACACAGCTATCTTGTACTCACAAGCTTAAAAACAATTTGAAATATTCTATATTAGTATTTGTAGACTGACTTTCCAAGATATATAATAAGTACAGGTGGTGAGAAAATGAAAAAAAGATATAAAATATTAATAACAATTACAACTTTTATTTTAATTATAGCTGCTGTTTTTACTATCTGGCTTTTAAATCCCTATCAGGCAGTGGAAGAGGCAGCTGCTCTCTTAGAACAGGAAAATATTGAAATCACAGAAGAAAACTGGCTATTATTTAAAACTAAAGCTGGTGACTCAGATAAAGGACTTATCTTTTATCCCGGAGCCCGAGTTGAAGCTGAAGCCTATGCTCCCCTGGCAGCTCAAATAGCAGAAGCAGGTTATCAGGTAATAATTACTCCGATGCCCTTAAATCTTGCTGTTTTAGGAATTAATAAAGCAGATCAGATAATGAAAAAATATCAGGATATAGAAGATTGGTTTATTACAGGACATTCTTTAGGTGGAGCTATGGCTGCTAATTATGCAAAGCAAAACAGCTCTAAATTGGAAGGTTTAATTCTGCTGGCAGCTTATCCAGCTGAAAGTGATGATTTATCAGCCAGCAGCCTAGATGTGCTTTCAATCTATGCAGCTAATGATAGTTTTGCTACTTTAGAAGATATTGAGGAAAGCAAAAAACTGCTGCCTAAAAATACTGTCTGGCATAAGATTGAGGGAGGTAATCACTCCCAATTTGGATATTATGGATTTCAAAGGGGAGATGCAGAAGCAGAAATCACGCGCGAAGAACAACAGCAGGAAATTTTAAAAGAAATCTTATCTTTTATAGAATAAGCTTAACTCTCAAATTATTCAATTTTATCCTCCCCATTAAAGCGCCCAAAATTTAAAAAATTTGCCACCAGGTTTGCGGTCTGTTCCTGATAGTGAATATCTTTATGGCCATAGGGCAGCACCACAAACTCTTTCAATTTCGGAATTTTTACTGATTCCACTCGAACTCGGCCGTCATTTTCTTTGCTTAAAAGTCTTCCCAGAAGAAGATTGCATTTATTCCCGGCTATAGCTGCCATTTCAAAATCTTCAGCTGCTGCCAGTTCCAATCGTCTAACATTTTGATGCTCAATTGAGCTTAAGGTCTTAAATATATCAGTAAAGGGTTTAAAATATTTTCTGGCAAAACCGGCAAGCCTACTCCCTTTATTTGGGGCAGCAATTAAAACTATTCTCCCAATTCTATCTTTATCTTCGGTCACTGCTAAAAACCTTCTAATTAAAAGTCCACCGGTACTGTGCCCCACAAAATGTATTTTTTCAGCAGCATTTAATTCAGAAATAATCTTTTCTATTTCTTTTTTAAAAAGCGGCAGAGTTGATTTTAGCTTTTTAAAAGTTAAGGGCAGATTGATGGTTAAAACTTCGAAAGCTGCTTTTTCCAATTTGGATTTCAAAGCAAACATATCTTTTTCATTTTTAAAATAGCCGTGAACTAAAACAACTTTTTGCTTCATCTAAATCCACCCTCCTTCATTATAGTCCAACTACAGCTGAAATTAATCTGCTGGTTCATTTTATTCCGTTTCCCAGTGATTTTTATCAATAATAATTTCCTGAATTTTAGCTTTAAAGCTGCTCTCTTTTGGACTACAGGCATAAACTCCAACTTTAATTTCTTCAAAATCCTGATGCAGGTGAGTTATCCGCATCTGAGACCATTCTTTACCATCAAAAGAATTTTCAATTAAAAAGTCATTTCCTCTCCTGCTGACCTTATACCAAACTGCATTAATTTCTGAGCTGATATCTTCTGTTGCCCAATCAGAATAACCCTGGTTGGTGACCACTGACCCCAACCTGCTGATTTCCTGATCTTCATATTCTGTAGAAATTTTAATCCAGTTTTCACTGTCCAACCTCAACATAATGCCGCACTGGTCATATTTATTTTGTGGTTCAAATTTAAATTTAGCGGCAAAAGAGAAATCCTCTTTCAGATCAGTCAGCAGAGCATGTCCATTATCGTTTCGAAAACCATAGTGAGTCCGCTGCCAGAAATCTGTTTCTGGCTCAGTTTTAATTACCAGTTCATTTTCAAAATAATATTCTTCAGGTTCATTGAGCCAGTAAAAATCATTGAAAATATTTTGATCCAGTTTAATCTGTTCCATCTTTGATAACCTCCAAATTATTTGTTATTAACTTAGTTTATAATTTCTTCATTGAATTTATTTTTCCTTGTAAATTATTTAATTTTTGAGTATTATTTTTATCATGCTTTTATTTCCATTAGTTAACAGCGGTGAAAGTATGCTGCTGCAGTTTACAGTCTGGTTTTTATTACTGTTGCTTTAATATTGCTCTGCTAATGAAAAGACTACACATTTAAAATTAATCTCCGGTCTATTAGCAGCTGACAGACTATTTCCAGGGGGCTTGACAACTAAATTCGAATATTGTAATATAATATCAATAAGTTAAATATTTCTTAAACTTTTAGGAGGGTTAAATTTGGCTGAGATGAAAATTTATACTAAAGAAGGTTGTCCATTTTGCGAGAAGGCTATAAACCATTATACTGAGCAAGGGATCGAATTCGAAGAAATAAATACCAGTAAAGATGAAGAAGCCAGACAGTATGCTATTGAGGAATATGGAGCTGAAAGAGTACCTGTGATTGTTAAAAATGGTGTACTTGAACAGACAGGGTTTGGCGGTGGTGGCTGAATTATATAAATACTGGCAGTTAGCCAGAAAATAGCGAGGAATTAGGGCTTTTGCCTTAAAATATTCCTCGTTTTTAATTATTAGGAATACTGATGCCTGCACCACCGATAAGCAAAGCATTTACTGCTCAGATAGCCATCCCTAGACCGTAAAAACTATAAGCGATGGGAATCATTGCCTCCATACTAAGATAGATAGATGCACCTGCAATTGGTACTGCAAAGATATTACCAGGACCAGCAACATTTATTATAAATTCTTATGCTGACCTTATAGCCAGACTGCATTAATTTCTGAGCTGATATCTTCAGTTGCCCAGTCAGAATAATTCGGATTGGTAACTACTGATCCCAGCCGACTGATTTTTTGATCTTCATATTCTGTAGAAATTTTAATCCAGTTTTCCCTGTCCAGTCTGAGTATAATCCCGCAACTGTAGTTATTACTATCATATCAGTAGAAATTGATAGTTTTAGATTTTAAATTATATAGTATCAAAAAAACTTCAAAATTAATTTTGATATATACCATAATTAATAACCATCTTTTGAAACTAAAAAAATTAATTAAAAGCAAATAAAATAGAGCAGCTCTGTAGCTGCTCTATTCAAAATGAAAACTATTTATATTGAGATTATAACTAAACAAGAAAAAATCAAACCGTTTGTTTAGCTTTTTTAAGATGTATTAAAGATTAATTTTCTGCCATCATTTCAATAAAAGTTGCAGCTAATTCTGGATCAAACTGACTACCTGCACAATTTTTAATTTCTGCTAAAGCGTTTTTTTGGATCATTGTATGCCTTGATTTTATACCATTTATCCAAAGGTTCAGAGTACTGGTTAATAGTTTTAGTTTGACCAGTTAGAGCAATCTCTCCATAATATTTAATCCAGTTAAACTCACTTTCAGTAATGTTTATTAAAACTTCTGTTACTTTTTTCCAATAATCTGATTTTCTTTCAGCCCGGTCATCTCTTCAAATTTTTTATTGACATCTAAAAAAATATAATCTACTGCTTTATTATCTTGATCATAAATAACTTTATTTCTGACATTTGTTTATAATTATATTTTATTAATTTAAAGAAAAAAAGCACTAATAATCCTTTAAAAAGGAGTCTATTAGTGCTTTGATTTGATAATTTCATTATAAGAAAAGTAATTTCATTTTTAAATAATTCAAGTTATAAAAGTTTCTAAATTAACTCTTCTAATAAATCTACCGCTTTAGTAATAGCTTCAGGTCTGTGAGTTTTTGCGCCCTTAAAGTTCCTATCTTTTTCATCTTCATATTTACCAAAACCATCAAGATCATAAGCAACCATCATTGATTTACCAATAGGCTTATCAATAACTAAAAACCATTCTCTAATCAATTCATGTCTGGGCGGGAGATCAATAAGTTCTATATTAGGATGAGAATCTAAATCAATATCATTTTCACCAAAAACATAAACTTGATCTACATTATCTGCCATCTTATGATATCTGTCCCAGATAACTTCTGCCCTTGACTGTTTTTGAAATCCAGCATAGACTGTAGCGCCCTCTCCTTTATTCAACAACACTTTTTCCATTATATAACACATCTTATCAAGGTTGGGAATTTTAGTTTCAAATTTAAGCGAAAATGACTTTAATTTATTATCATTAGCCTTTTTGCCTAATTTCTCTACATCGCCTTCAACTTCTTCAAAAATTTCATTGTACAGTGATAAACTTTTCATTTTATCCCTCCATTAATTTTATTAATAATCTTATTTGTTTGAATAAATTTAAATCAAATTATACAAAGTTGTTCTCAGCTGTGGTTTATAACCTATATCAGTAATTAACCCCTTTAGAGTATCTGGCGGCAGGTATTCTAATGTTTCTCTACCAGCAGACCGAGAAATATTCTCATTAAATAAAGTACCACCTAAATCATTTGCCCCTGCAGTTAACATTACTTGGGCCAACTTAGCTCCATATTTGACCCAGGAAGCCTGTATATTAGAAATATTATCTAAAAACATTCTTGCAACTGCTATCATTAACAAATCTTTCTGCCCACAAGTTTCTCTAGTAACTTTCTTTTTTTCTCCTAAGGGAGTCTTATAAGGAATAAATGACAAGGGAATAAATTCTGTGAATCCCTGAGTCTGATCTTGAATATCCCTGATAATCTTTAAATGTTTTACTCGGTGTTCTAAACTTTCTAAATGTCCATATAATATAGTCGCCGTTGACTTCAAACCAACTTGATGGGCAGCTTTAATAGCTGCAATCCAATTTTGAGTAGAAATTTTATTAGGACAAATTTTATTTCTAACTTCAGGCACTAAAATTTCAGCAGCTGTGCCCGGTACTGAATCAAGACCAGCTTTTTTTAAAATACGGTATCCTTCTACAAAACCTAGATCCTGACTGCGCAGAGCATGTTCTAACTCAGCTGGAGTTATCCCATGAATATGAATTTCTGGCACTTCTGCTTTTATATATTTAATGACTTCTACATAAAAATCTATATTAAAATCTGGGTGTAAACCACTAACTAAACAAATTTCTGTAATCTCATGATTTTTTACACGCTCTAAATGCTCATTTATTTGCTCTAATGTTAGTGTATAGCCATCAGAACTATTTGGCTTTTGACTAAAACCACAGAACTGACAATTATTTATACAGATATTACTTAAATTCAAATTATAATTTATTACATAAGTAATTTGATCTTTAGACTGCTGCTGTTTCAATTTTTCCGCTGTTTCTAAAATGGGATAAATATCAGTTCCTTGAGCCTGTAAAAGCTCTAATGCATCTTCTGTCTCTAGTCTTTCCCCAGATATAACTTTATTTAGAATTTTTTTCTGTTTTGAATTCATTAAGCATCCCCTCATTTTGCAAACATTTCCACACTGGTTCGCGAATCCAATCCTGATTTAAATATTGCTCATAGACTGGTAGTCGCTCTTGAAATTTAATTTCTGAAAACTGTTTTTTAATTCTTTTAATCTTCGGCCACTGATGATCTGGATTAATGTAATCAGGAGTTAAAGTTGAAATCCCGCCTAAATCATTAATAGGAGTTGCAATAAGAGCTTTCATCTCTACCAAATTGGGAGGCACCTGTAGTGCAATATGTTTAGGAAGAATATCTTTGGCCAGTTCTAGAGTATCTAATACTGCTTCTAAACCAGGAGCAGACAGCCCACTCCTTTGAGGCGGGTCAACAGGCTGCAAGATAATTTCTTGCAAATGACCATACTGTTCATCTAATTTCTTTAATTCTTCTAAACTTTCTATCCTATCTTTTCTATTTTCACCAATTCCTAATAATAGTCCTGATGTGAATGGGATTTTTAACTGCCCAGCAGCTGCAATCATCTCACGCCTTACTGCAAATGATTTAGTAGGAGATAATTTATGAGCTTCAACATCAGCAGTTGTTTCTAACATTAATCCTAAACTAGCATTATATCTTGCTAATTTTTTTAACTTTTCTTTGGACAATACACCTACATTTGTATGGGGTAATAATCCCTGTTTTAAAGCTTCACGGCAGACAGCAATTAAAAATTCAAACCAGGATTCAAATCCTGTTTCACGCTTTAATTTTTTTTCAAAACCAGAAACATCTTCGGGACAACTACCAGAAGTAAATAAGACTTCTTTGCAGCCTGCCTTTTTAGCCTGTCTAATTGTTGTTTTTATTTGTGATAATGACATAATTTTAGCTTGAGATATTGGCTCTTTGAAATGACAATAACTACAATCATTAGCACAAATAGTTGTTAAAGGAATAAATACATTTTTAGAATAGGTAATAACTTTCATTTTATCGCCTCTTAAGTTAATATCTTTAGATTGTTTAAAATCTATTTTTACTTAAACTTCAAACTTTTTAATCAAAGACTGCAGATTTTTAGCCATATTTTCCAACTCATCTGCAGAAGCCGATATTTCCTCTACGGTAGCACTCTGTTCTTCTGCTAAGGCTGAAACTTCTTCGGCACTGGCTGAATTGTTTTCAATTGCACTACCTACAGAATCCACAGAATTATTAATAGTATCTATTATATCATCAAGGTCTTTAGCAAATTCTCGCATTTCTTTAACTTTTTTATTTGTTTTTTCAGAGGCCTCAACCATCTGATCTAAAGAATCTCCTGCTTCATTTATAATCCTGATTTGTTTGTTTACTTCCTCAATATTAGTATCCATGGAATTAACTGTTGCTGTTGTCTCTGACTGAATATCTTCAATTAAAGAACTAATTTTTGTTGTTACATCAGATGATTCTTCAGCAAGTTCTCTTACCTCTTCTGCTACTACTGAAAAACCTCTTCCTTTTTCTCCTGCTCGAGCAGCCTCGATAGCAGCATTTAAGGCCAAGAGATTTGTTTGAGAAGAAATACCTTCAATCATTTCTACCATTTCTCCAATTTCTCGAGAACGCTTACCTAACTTCTCTATTGCTTCAGTGGCAAAATTTACAGTCTCACTGACTACATCAAGCTGACTGATTGCCTGCTGAATTGCTTGCTGTCCTTTTTCCGCTGATTCTGCAGACTGATCTGCCATCTGTAAACTCTCTTCTGTATTTTTCTTGAGAGTTTTGCCTTCCTGATTAAGCTGCCCAGCTACTGCTTTAACCTCTGCTATTTCGTTACCAATATTTTCACTACCTTCAGCTACTTCCGTAATACTGCGGGCAATATCTTCTGAGCCCCGGCCTGTATCTTCTGAGACTATGTTTAGATCTTTAACAGCTGTTACAACAGCATCAGAGTTGTCTTCAATATTAGACACCAGATTACGCAAAGTATCAATCATGCTGTTAAATGCATTAACTAAAATTCCAAGCTCATCAGTTTTCTTACTTTCAACCTTATTTCTTAAATCACCAGCAGCAACTTTTTCAGCTTGCTTAACCAGACTATTTATTGGACCAACAGTTGTTTTAGTTAAAATCCAAGCGATTAAAGCTGCTAAAATTAGAGTGATAATGGTAGCTGCATAAAAAATTGTGTCCGATAATTCCATCAAATTATCTTTTTCTACTTTCATCTGATCAATTTCAGCCTCAGTTAGAGAAATAATTTCTCCTAAGTTCTCTCTGACTGAAACTAAATCAGCTTCTACTTTTCCATTTAAAAGCTCTAAAGCTGCATCTTCATCTCCTGCAGTATATAATTTTACAACCTCCTGACCATCACTATGTAAATGAGTATGTGGTTCTTCCATTGCCTCATAGGGCTCTCTAAAATAATCCTCAGGTGTTATATCATAATACCACTGACCTAAATTACATTCTGTATGATCACCAAGCTCAGGCACATTATCATCTAAAAACATTTCATAAAGACTGATCAACCAGAGATGATGATCAATCTCTAGATTAGCAAGATCTAACTGAAAATCCTGCATCTCCATAATCTCTTCTTCCAACTCGATTACCTGATGTGAATAATGATATTCCACATAACTGGCTGCAGCAAATAATATAATAATTAATAAAAACGATAAAGCAAATTTTGCAAACATAGATCCTTTTATTTTTTTTAACATTGATTTCCCCCAATTCATAATCATATTTTTAGTATAAATATAATTTCTAATCCTTGATCTAAATTATTCTCAGCTGCTAGTTTAGATCCGTGTTCAATCGCATTAGCGAGCATCTCTCTGAGAGCAAGCTCAATTTTGAATTCTAGCTCAGAACTATTTTCTACATTTTCATCGATTATAATTAAATTTTTTTAATCTCCAATTTTATCAGCATTGGGCGATATATTAAATCTATATGTCTCTTCTATAGTTTCATATACAGGAATAATCTCTTTCATTTTTGTTACTTCAAAGACCCTATCTATCTTATCGTTCGGATTTACAACAGCTAGTGTTCCATCTTTAAGCCTCATAAATTTAAATAGAGAAAAAATAACTCCCACTCCAGAACTATCCAAGTATGACACTTGAGATAAATCAAAAATTAGATTTCCTAAATTTTCTTTTTTAGATAATTGTTTTTTTGCCTCTTCTTTCAACCGATTGGAATTTTCAAAAGTAACTTCTCCTTCAAATTCTAAAAATGCTGTTCCATTTTCATATGTAATTTTTAAAGATTCTTCTAACATATTTTCTCCCCTAACAATATGAATTTTATTTAAACTTAAAAATAACATAAGT
Source organism: Halanaerobium sp. (assembly GCA_046260625.1). Taxonomy (GTDB): domain Bacteria; phylum Bacillota; class Halanaerobiia; order Halanaerobiales; family Halanaerobiaceae; genus Halanaerobium. Next base: position 21,674 of record JBHEOV010000020.1, read on the forward strand.
AATATCATCTGTTGTTTGACCATTATAAAAATCAGCAAAATCGTTATTTATTTCTTCTGCTATTAATTTTGCTGTTGAATGTTTATTCTGACAAATAATATCCTTATAGCGATCACCATATTCTTCACCATTTTTATTTGGCTGTTCAAAAATACCATCGGTAGTTATAAAAAAAATTGTGTCTTGAGGCAACTTAACTTCTTTATTTTGATATTGTACCAATTCGAAAGGTATAGTCTTGGAAATTGGTAAATTCCCAGCTTCCAACTCCTTCAAATCATTATTACAAACAACTAAAGGGACATGCATCCCTGCGCTGCTGTAAATTATTTTATTTACTTCAGTATCTATTATTCCAATCAAAATTGTAATAAAATATCCTTCTGGGAAATTTTCTTTTTGATTCTGTTTAAAGATAAATTCAATTATTTCTTTAGGCGCTGGTATTTGATCGAGAGAATGAAATCCAAGATAAGCACTAATTGTACTTTTCACAAAAGCGCTCATCATTGCTGCATCAAGTCCATGCCCTGTGACATCGCTTAGATAAAATAATAGCTTATTATCTCCGAGTTTTATAAAATTATAAAAATCACCACCTATTTCATTTGCTGGTTTATAATAAGCATGAATATCCAGTTTATTAATATCAGGCATATTCATTGGCAGAGTGTTTTCATGTAACTTTTTTGCTTTATTTATCTCATAATCAAGACGTCTTTTGGTTTCTATTAATTTTTGTTCTTCTTTTTTTCTTTCTGTAATATCAATAACATAGGTTACTTTTTTATAAGTACCATCGATTCCTTTAATTCGAGCTGCAGTGGCAGCAATAATAATTTCTTCTCCATTCTTTCTTTTCACTTTCCATTCTTTACTAATTTCTCCTCCACTTTTTATAAACTTATCATGCATCTCATTTAATTCTTCTAAATTATCATGAGTTGTAACTTTAGAAAAGTGCTGACCCAAAAGTTCTTTTTTCCTGTAACCATAAATTTTACAGTAATGAGGATTAACTTCTTCATAGATTCCATTTTCATCTGTAATACAAAATCCAATCGGAACTTCATTCATTATTTCTTGATTAATATTAAGCTTTGCTATAAGTTCTTCTTGCTTTAATTTATTTAAATCCATATTTATTCCCCAAACTATATTATAATATTATTAATTAATTTTGTATCATTTTTCATTATTTCTACTAGTTTGACTTCAAATAATTCATAATCAAAAATAAAATTAAAAGTTATGTATTATACCTAAAATAATAACTGTTGTTAATAAGTTCAATGTAGAGATTTAAATTCCTTTTTTTGGGGACTGAAATTTTAATTCAATATATGTTCTTATTTGTTATTTTATTATAATTTAAATTATATATTGCAAATTGAAATAAAGCAAGCCTTTTTTGGAAGAAATATGGATATTATATTCATTTTGTGTTAAAATTATTTTAACAATAATATTATTTCAAAATTTAATTATATAAAGAGGGGATAAAATTGTCTGATTTTGGTTCGCAATTAAAAAAATTAAGGACAAATAATAAAATAACACAAAAAGAGTTGGCTAAAATTCTAGGTTTAGCTCAAACTACTATCGCAAATTATGAAAATAATTCTAGATTTCCCAATCAAAAAACTTTATTAGATATTGCAGAATATTTTAAAGTCACACTTGATTATTTAATAACTGGGAAAAAAAGAGAAGTTAAATTAGAAAAAGAGAAATCTACAAATCTGATTTCTCTGATCACTAAAGATCCTTATTTTAAAAATAATGAACTGGCTAAAGAATATTTTATTCATTTATTGAATTCCCAAAAAAAAGAAGCCAAAAATCTTATTTTAGCTCAGCTAAAAAGTCCTGATGATAAAAAGAATAAAATTCTTAAGATCTATCAGGATATTTTTAAATCAGTATTATATAAAATTGGAGATTTGTGGGTACAAGGAAAAATAGGAATTGAAAAAGAAAGGTATATTAGCAATACTACTTTAGAGATAATGTCCGTGTTAAAAAATGAATTTGCTGAGATAAACCCAAAGGGTTATACAATTTTGGGCTTAGCATCATATCAAGAAAAGCATAATATAGGTCTGAAAATGATAATGGATCTTTTTCAGCTTGAAGGCTGGAATAGTATTTATTATGGAAATAATCTGCCCTTAAAAAGCATTTTAAAAGCAATTTCTTTTCATAATCCAGATGTAGTTGCTTTTTCAATTACTGCAGAAGAAAATATTAATTCTTTAATTAAAACAATAAATGCTATTAGAAATATATATGATGAAAACGAACTTAAAATTATAATCGGAGGTTATGCTGCCAGAAGTTTAGAAGAGCGTATAAAAAATATAGATATTAAAATCATAACTAAAGATATTGATCAAATAATCAAAATCGCCCTGGATTTAGTAAATAATTGAAACGACTAAACCATTCTGATTCAATAAAAAATGATAACAGCAAAAAAGACCAGAATTTAAGCTGGCCTTTTTAAGGAGGGTTTATCGAGAAAAAATTTATATAAATTTTAATAAAAATTGATTTGCTTAACTCTGCTCATTTATTGCTTCTTTTATTTCCCTGACAAATTTTCCGGCATTATCTAACATTTCTGCATCTGTTTTCCCTGCCTGAATGGCTTTAATCAGAGCACTGCCGATAATTATCCCATCCGGATAATCTATTATTTTTTTAACCTTCTCCGGGCCATCAATACCAAAACCCAGCCCCAGGGGCAGCTCACCTGCAGTTTTGCGGACTCGCTTAAGATAGCTTTCCAGCTTCGGATAAACTCCCTGCTGATCATCACCTGTTGTTCCCAGAAGAGCAACACAGTAGAGAAAACCAGAACTTTTAGCTGTAATTTCTTTTAAGCGCTGCTCTGAAGTGTTCGGAGTTACCAGCATAATCTGAGAAATACTATAATTAGATAGCTCTTCTTCTAAATTAGCTTTTTCATCCACTGGTAGATCAGGAATAATTACACCTGAAATACCAGCTTCAGCAATATCTCGAGCAAATTCTTTTTCTCCGTAATTTAAAATCGAATTATAATAGCCCATTAAGACCAGAGGCACTTTGACCTGATCCTGAATTTCATTAATTTTTGCAATCAGCTTTTTTAAGTTAGTTCCCGCTTTTAAGGCTCGCTGTGAAGCTTCCTGAATCACCGGGCCATCAGCCAGAGGGTCAGAAAAAGGAATTCCAATTTCTATGATATCTACTCCCTCAGCCTGCAGCTTATAGATCAGCTTTTCAGTCATCTCCAGACTGGGATCACCACCACTGATATAAGTAACTAATGGCTTTTTATCCTGAAATTGTGCACTTATTTTATTCATCTTTTTCAGCCTCCCTGATCTTTTTAAAGTTGTTGATATCTTTATCGCCCCGACCGGAAAGATTGACCACAATTATCTGATCTTCTGCCAGCTCTGGAGCCAGTTTTTCTAAATAAGAGAGAGCATGAGCACTCTCCAGGGCCGGAATAATCCCTTCTTTTTCACTTAAGAGCTTAAAAGCAGCTACCGCTTCCATATCAGTTGCTGATTGGTAATCAACCCGCTCAATCGATTTTAAATAGCTGTGTTCTGGACCGACTCCAGGATAATCAAGACCTGCAGAAATAGAATAAGCTGGAATTATCTGACCATCATCATCCTGCAGCAGATAAGATTTACTGCCGTGTAAAACTCCAACTCGCCCTGAAGATAAAGTAGCTGCATGTCGACCTGTCTCTATTCCTTTACCAGATGCTTCAATTCCTATCATTTTTACTTCCGGGTCCTCAACAAAAGGATAGAAAATCCCCATTGCATTACTGCCACCGCCGACACATGCTAAAAGGTAATCAGGTAGGCGGCCTTCTTTGGCTTTGATCTGTTCTTTTGTTTCATCTCCAATTATTCTCTGAAAATCACGGACCATCTCTGGATAGGGATGGGGGCCAACTACAGAACCAATAATATAGTGGGTATCTTCAACATTGGTCACCCAGTCGCGGATAGCC
>JBHEOV010000021.1:0-25335 GCA_046260625.1 Halanaerobium sp.
CTCCAAAAATAGCGCCGCCAAATAAGATTCCCATTAAAACCGGTACAATACTAAACCCAACTAATTCATAACCTGTGGAAACTGCAATCGGAGTTAAAATCGCCATAGTTCCCCAGGAAGTTCCAGTGGTAAAGGAAATAAACATTGCAGCTAAAAAGATAATTATCGGCAGAGCTCTCCCGGGCAGCCCAATATTCATTAAAATATTGACTACATAGTCTGCAGTCCCAACCTGATCAGTTGCATAACCGATTGTCCAGGCTAAAATAATAATCGCAGCTGCAATAACCATCGTTTTAAAACCATCAATTACTGCATCACTGGCTTCACTTAAAGACAATGTCTTATAAGCCAGAGCCCCGATCAGAGCAAAAAAGACAAAAGCAAAAGAACCATAAAGAAGTGCTAAAGCAATATCAGTTTCCTGAAGGGCCTGAGCAATGCTGATTCCAGCCTGATAGCCATCACCAAGCCACCACATAGAAAACACACTGACAAATAATAAAGAAATAATAGGTAAAAAGAAATTAATCAACTTTGGATTCTTTTGACTCTGCTCACCGACATCAGTACTAATATCTGACAGGGCTTCTGCGCCATCCTTCATTAATTTTCCTTCTTTACGAGCCCGCCATTCTGCATCAAGCATCGGTCCGTAATATCTTTGAGTTATGGCTACAAAACCGACCATGAAAAAGGCTAAAAGACAGTAAAAATTCCAGGGTATTGACTTTAAAAATACTGCATAAGGAGTAACCCCAATCTGTTCAGCAGTTATTCCAGCTGCCGTAAATCCAGCAGCAATCATCGAGACCTGATAACCAATCCAGTTTGAAACCGGGCCAAAGGTGGTAACAGGTGCAGTTGTAGAATCTAAAATGTAAGAATGAGCTTCTCTCGATGTTTTATTTTTGATACTCACATCTCGAGTTGCATTTCCTGTTACAATAGTACTGGTATAAGAGTCAATAAAGATAAACATTCCGATCATCCAGGTTAAAATCTGTGAGTCTCTTGAAGTTCGAACAGCATTACCCATCCAGTTTTCCAGAGCCAGCACACTTCCAGATTTGTAAATTAAAGCAGCTCCAGCTCCCATCAGCATAATCAGAATTAAAAATTTAGCATTCCAGGGATCATTAACTGTATTAACAATCCAGCGCAGGGATAATGAAGTTGCAGAAATTGGATTCCAGCTGCTGATAATCAAAGCTGCAGACCAGACTCCGGCAAATAAAGAAATAAGTACCTCCCTGGTGTACATAGCCAGAATTATCGCCAGCAGGGGTGGAATAATTGACAAAAAACCAACAGTTTCTCCACTAATAATAATTACCTCCTCTGTTTTATTTTATTACTTTAATAGATTAAATTACAGCTTAATTTTATCTAATTTTGTGACATTTGTAAAGTTTATCTATCCAATTTGAAATTGATTAGGCTAAAAATAATAAAAACCCCCTACCAGATTATCAGCAGGGGGTTCTATCATTCAATTTATTCGATTTTTTTCGACATATATCGGGTGGTGCACGGCACCTGTACTTTTTACTGAACTATAATTCTACCTTCTGTTTCTGGAGCTACAGGAGAGTTAGCTTCAATGTATTCCATTAATACTTCCTCTAAGCCGCCAGCTTCACTGACTATTGGAGCATCAGTAAACATTGAGTAGCCATCTCCACCAGCTTTCATAAAGTCATTAGTGGCAACAGTGTACATTTTGCTTTCATCTAATGCTTCACCGCCAACCCATACTTCCTGAACTCTATTTCCTGGTTCAGCCTCACCATCAAAGGTGAATTTAATTCCAGAAACCTGTGGGAATAGACCTTCAGTTGCTGGATATTCAGAAACAGCGTGTTCTAGAGCTGCTCTTAAATCAGCACCACTTAATTCGATAGCCATTGTTGTATTACCAAAGGGCAGTACTGTAATAACTTCACCCTGAGTTATTTCACCCTGATCGATGGAAGCTCTAATTCCACCACCATTAGTAATAGCAGCATCAGCATTTAACTTTGTTCTCATTGCATCAGTTAATAAATTACCAAGATTGGTTTCACCTGTACGCACATTTCCACGGGAACCATCAAGTTCTACAGAAGTTTCTCCAACTACCTGAGAAGTAATGGCCGCATTGGCTCTATTAATTCTATCTACAACTGTGGAAATAACAAAGTCTTCCTTCACGTCTGCAGTATCTTCTCTGGGAATTAAATTAGCTTTCATATTTGTTATATTTCCAGAGTCAACAGTTAGATCTACATAACCTAAGTATTTAGAATATTCACCGGCCATCACAATCATTGTCTCATTAACCATCATACCTTCTTCTAATACATTATGGCTGTGACCGTCTACAATTAGATCAATACCAGGTACTTCTTCAGCTACCATTTTACTTGTATATTGACTACCTTCACTAATACCCAGATGTGTTAAACCAATGACTACATCAACCTGGTCTCTTAATTCATTGACCACTGCATTGGCCGAAGTAATCGGATTTTCAAAGACTAAGCCTTCAATATTTTTGGGGTGTGTTTTATAGGCAGTTTCGGGAGTAGCCAGACCAAAAATACCAACCTTAAGTCCATTATATTCTTTAATTAGATAATCTTCAGTATAAGGAATTTCTTCTCCATCTTCGCTTTTAAGATTAGCAGCCAAAAATGGGAAATTACTCATCTCAGCCAGTTCCTCTAATCTAGGCTGACCATAATTAAAATCATGATTTCCCAGGGTTAAAGCATCAACATTCATTAAATCTAAAATATTACTGATTGCTTCCCCGTCATTTATGTTGGCAATTGTCTGACCATGGAAAGAATCTCCAGCATCTAAAAACATTACATTTTCTTTTGCTCTTCGTCCTTCTTTAATCAGAGTTGCCATTTTAGCATAACCCATACTTCCAGCATAATCATCTTCCTCTACTCTGGAATGAACATCATTAACATGATAAATCCTTAATTCAACTTCTTCCGCCAGAATAGTAAAAGATAAAGTCATAACTAAAAGCAGTGTTAATAAAGTGATCGATAATTTTTTGAATTTCACAAATTCCACCTCCGTATTTTTTTGAAAAATGTTTCTTCTCTTATAATATTATATTTGAGATCAATCTTAATCTTCCTGCCTTTTAAAAAGAAATATTTTCTAAATTAGGAAGTTGTGATTTGTTTTACTGAGTTGGGTTAATCAAATTTAAATTTATTATCCCAGATAAATATTAAAATTACTAATCAATTTTTCAACAAGATCCTCATTATAATATAATTCTGGTGCAGCATAAGCTGCTAGATATAAGTTGCTGCCATAAAGTTTATAGATGATTTTAAATTTATAGTTTAGTGATATTTTACCATTGATATTGATATCATAATCAGGAGCCTCTATATCTGGAGATAACTTAATACTCATATCTGATATAAGAACATTATCTTCAACAAGTTCGACTTTTTCGATTATAAAATCATCTATCTTAATTGTTATATTAATTTCTCCACCATATAAGCTCTCTAAAAGATTTTTAGAAAGATTTTTTATCTCTTCTTCATATTCTGTTTTTTGATTAATTATTTTCTCAAGGTCTGAAAGATTTTCAATGTTTTCTCCATTAATTTTTCCTTTATCAACAGATAAAGTTGAATACTTTGGATAAGAACTAATAACTTTGAAGTTTTCATTATCACTATAGTATTTAGATTCTAATTTTATCCCCCCATCAAGAAAATTATCTGAACCAGGTTTTGACCAGGTATCACCTACAGGATAATATATTTTCACACTCCCATCTCCATACACATCCCCCAGTTCCTCAGACAGCACTTCCTGATCATCAATCCTAATTTCAAAACTTTCTATAAACCACTTATTATCTGTCTTAGATAAATCAATAATAATATTATAATCTATACCATTACTCATCGCTTCCGGTTCAGAACTTAATAAATCAGCATTTACCGTAGCTTTATTATTAGAATTAATTACAGGTGATTGTACATTAAATTCAACTGAATTAATTCTCATGCTGTCAGCTGCAAGAATAAAGATATTCTTAAATAAATTTAAATCATCAATATTTGTCTCCACTCCACTAAATGTAAAACCAAAATTATAATCATCAGACCAATCACCATTCACTTCTCCGCTCAAAGGATTAACAGCTAAACTATCTAAGTCTTCTTCCAGTGCTTTTACAGTTTTTAAAACAGCACTTTCATCATTTAACGAATCACCATCACTTGAACAGCCACTTAAAAGAAAAACCCCCATTAAAACAATTAACAATAAAATTAACTTTTTTCTCATTTTCATCCCCCCAAGAATTATTATAAAATTATATTATTCTATATACTTAAACATTTATCGTCATTTTCCTGCTGAAATAATAAGAAGTTTACACAAATAATACAATCTTAATTGAAATACGAAAATTGTATTTAATCTGATATAATATTTATTAATCACAAGGATAATAAACAGTGTAATAAAAAATATTGATAAACTAAAAATCAAATTTTGAGGAGGAAAATAAATGAATAATGATTTAACAGCAGTCAAAGGAATAAAAGTTGGACATGCAGATGATCAGGAGGCCGGTACAGGCTGTACAGTAGTTTTAAGCGAAGGTGATTTTACAATAGGAGCAGAAATCAGAGGAGGAGCGCCGGGAAGTAGAGAAATTGCTCTAACAGACAGCAGAGCGGCAGTTGATACGGCAAATGCTGTTTTCCTTAGTGGAGGCAGTGCCTATGGTCTGGATGCAGCCGGTGGAGTGATGAAATACTTAAGAGAAAAAAATATTGGTTTTCAAACTGGAGGTGGAGTAGTTCCTATTGTACCAGCTGCTGTCATTTATGATTTAGAATATAAGAGCAATCAATATCCAGATCAAGAAATGGCCTATCAGGCCTGTCTTAATGCTGATAGTAAGGCCCAACCAAATAAAAGTATTGGGGCTGCAGCAGGTTCCAGCTGTGGAAAAATAAGGGGAATGGAAAGTGCCAGCAAAACAAGGCTCGGGCATGCAGCTCGTAAAAGTGGAGATTTAATAGTTGCTGCACTGGCAGTTGTAAATGCCTTTGGTGATCTTAAAAATCCTGAGACAGGAAAAATCATTGCAGGGGCCAGAGATCAATCTGGCAGCTTTATTAATACAGAAGAGACTATAATTAATCAACCAGAAATTAATCTTGGTTTTTTGAGAGAAAATACAACTTTAATTGTGGTAGCAACTAATGCCAGTTTAGATAAAGCTGAAGCCAACCGGGTTTCAATGATGGCTCACAGCGGTTTAAGCCGCACAATTTATCCAGTACACACTCTTTTGGATGGTGATAGTATTTTTTGTTTAGCTTCAAATCAAATTAAAGCTGACATTAACCAAGTTGGAATCACCGCTGCTGAAGTAGTCAAAGAAGCAATTTTAAATTCCGCTCTTTAAAATATTTCAATCTCAAGCTAATTAAACTCCCACTAAATCTTTTTTCCGGTTATTTTATTCTTTATTTTATCTGCATTTGTTTTGGCCTTATCCTGGTTTGTCAGTTTATTCGAAGTAGCTGTAACCCATCCGGATACAGGTGAAACTATTAGAGCTGTTGTTATTTTTGCTGGAATTATGTCAAATATAGCTTCAGATGCAGGTTATGTAGTTTTAGTACCTTTAGGTGCTGTTATTTTTGCAGCCAAGGGAAGACATCCACTTGTTGGTCTGGCTGCAGCTTTTGCTGGTGTTTCTGGAGGTTTTAGTGCTAATTTACTTATTTCAACTCTGGATCCTTTACTGGCCGGACTTTCTCAGGAAGCAGCTCAGCTGATTGATTCAGGTTATACTATTCCACCAACTGTAAATTACTATTTTATGGTGGCTTCAACCTTTTTAGTTACAATTATCGGTACCTGGGTAACTGAAAATATTGTGGCACCACTGATGCCTTATTTTGCAATCATTATTGCTTTTGCTAAAAAGTATGATGACGATATTGGAATAGGTACTTTAGTATCAACAATGGTTCCTTATTCTATAGCCTTTATGCTCGGCTGGACAATCTTACTAATTATCTGGTTCATCTTCAATTTACCAATTGGTCCAGGAGGAGTCTTATTTTACTAAACAAAATCAAATAAAAATACCCATAAGAAAACGGCCTACAAATAATAGGCCGTTTTCTTAATTTATTATCGATATCTAAAACTAATTATCGATTATTTTAATACTCAATACTTAAAATCAAATAATATATTTAATACTTAACTCTTTTACCAGTAACAATAAAGATAGTCTCCTCACCAATATTAGTAGCGTGATCTCCAACGCGCTCTAAGGCTTTAGCTAAATTGATGTGTTGAACTATCTGCTTAACTTCTTCCCTATCCTCTTTTTTGCTCATCATTTTGATCGCTTTGTGATAAATATCTTCATAAAGGTTATCTGCTTTTTCATCCATTCTGCAGGCTGCTTCAGCTAAATCTGAATTTCTGGTGGAAAATGATTCTAAAACTACATCCAGCATATCAGTTACAATATCAGCAAGTTCCGGAATCATTAACAGTGGTTTCATAATCCCGTCATGTCTTAGTTCAAGTAAAATTTCAGCCATATTAGTAGCCTGATCTCCTATTCTTTCTAAGTCATTTGCAATTTTAATCATGGCAATACTAAACCAGGTATCTGAGGCCAGGGGTTGATCCAGAGTTAATAAACGAGATACTTCTTCTTCTATTGTAATTAAATAGTTATCCAGCACATCATCTCTTTCAATTATCTCATGAGCTTTTTCAACATTTAAATCATCCATTGCTTTAATTACATTTTGCAGCATTTCCTCTGCAACTTCACTCATATCGCTGAGATCACTGAGCAGCTGTTCACGTTTTTTTTCATACACCTGTTCCATTGGACTCACTCTCCTCTTTTAAATTTAATAAAGTTAAGTTTATTGATAAATTAATTAATTACATCATAATTAAAATATTCTTGACAGAATACTAAAATCCTGCCTTTTTTTTAATTTAATTTAAACAAAAATTTCTTTGGCTGTCATTTCAATATGTTTTACAGCATAACGAATATCTTCTAAACTTAAGTCTAAGTGAGTAACAGCGCGCAGTTTCCCTTCCAATCTGCTGACTCTAATTCCTTTTTGCAGCAGCTTATCTGCAAATAAATCTGCTTTACCATCTGCAACAGAAAAAAGAACAATATTAGTTTCAACTGTAGCTGGATCAATTTCCAGACCTTCCTGATCTGCAATAGTTTCTGCCAGCATCTTAGCATGTTTGTGATCTTCTTTTAAACGGGCCACATTATGCTCCAGAGCAAAAATACCTCCGGCTGCAATAATTCCAGCCTGCCGCATTGCTCCACCAAGACGCTGCTTCCAGAAGCGCGCTTTTTCGATAAATTCTGCTGAACCTGCCAGTACCGAACCAACCGGAGCCCCCAGCCCTTTACTCAGATCAAGCCAGATTGAATCAAAATACTGTCCATATGCTGCTGGATCAACTTCTGCTTCAACTGCAGCATTTAACATTCGAGCTCCATCCATATGCATTTTTAGGTCATTGGCTACAGCAAGCTCTGCAATCTCTTTAATTTTCTGCAGAGGCCAGATTCGACCACCACCTAAATTAGTTGTCTGCTCAATAGATATCACCTTTGTCTGTGGACTGTGATAATCTTTGTCTCTGATTGCTGCCTCAACCTGCTTAGCAGTAAAAATCCCGCCTTCTCCCTGAAGCGGCTTAATTGCAGCGCCAGAAATAACTGCCAGAGCAGCACTCTCATAATGAATCGGATGTGCAGTCTGATCCATAATTATTTCATCTCCCTGGCTCGTATGTACAGCAAAAGAAATCTGATTTGCCATCAGGCCAGAAGGTAAATAAACAGCATCATCTTTACCCAGCATCTCAGCAGTCATCCGACAGAGTCGATTTACACTCGGATCTTCTCCTAACTGCTCATCACCAACTTCTGCTTCGGACATAAATCTTCTCATATCCTGAGAAGGCCTGGTTCCTGTATCACTAAATAAATCAACTTTGATTTCCATTTTAAAATCCCCCAATTTAGAATATAATCGATGCTAATAAATAAAAAATTAATCCCCCGCTGACTGTATAAAAAATGTTTTTAGTTTTATATGCTGCCAGCAGTGTCGGAAAAAAAGCAATCAGAGCCGTGTTCTCCAAACTCAAATATAGACTGCCGTTTTTAAGCAGTATTGATGGTGCCAGTAAAGCTGCCAGCACAGCTGCTGGAATAAAACTCAGCCAGAGCACTACCTTTTCCGGCAGCTCTTTATTTCCTAATAAAACTAAAGGTAAAAATCTCGGAATAAAGGTTACAATTACCATTCCAGAAACCATCAGTATAAAACTAACTATTTCCACTGATATACACCCCTAAAAAAGCAGCCAGCACTGTTGCCAGAATAATATTCCAGCTGCCGTCGATCGTTAAAGCAAAAAACAGTGATAAAAAAGCAGAAAAAACTGCCACGACAATTTCAGTTCTGGAGCTGATCTGCATCACCAGCAGAACCACAAACATTGCCGGCAAAACAAAATCAAGAGCTCCTCCACTACCGAAGTTAATAAACTCAGTCAAAAAAGCACCGGCAGCAGAACTGAAAACCCAGCCCAGATAAGCAGTAAAACCAAGGCCTAAAAAATATCTCTGCTTTTTCTTTTTACTCTCTATTTTACTCATGGCAACTGCAAAAGACTCATCAGTTACTAAAAAACCTAAAAAAGGATAATAATAAAGTGGTAAATTTCTTAAATGCAGACTCAAAGAAGCAGATAATAAAAGGTGGCGTAAATTAACCAGAAAAGTCATTGCAATTATTGCAGCAACTGCTGCCCCCCCAGCAATCATTTCGATTGAAACCAGCTGAGCTGAACCAGCAAAAACAAAAAGCGACATGGCTGTAGTCTGAAATGGTGTCAACCCTTTATTAACTGCCAGCATCCCGTAAGCAATTCCAATCGGTAAATAACCTAAAATTATCGGCAGAGCATCTTTGACCCCACTCTTTAAACTTGAATCATTTAATTTTGCAGTCAATTTTTTTTTACCGAGCCTATTTTCTTCTCTCTGCGACATAAATCTGATCTACTCCTTTAAAAAATCAATCAATTATTGGAAAAATATGGTCCAGCAAACGGTAGCTGAACTTTTAATCCAGCTGTCTGGGATCAAGAGCATCTCTTAAAGCATCACCCAAGAGGTTAAAACTCAAGACTGTAATAATAATCGCCAGTCCTGGAAAAATTGACATCCAGGGTGCCTGGATTAGATATTCCTGACCTCTATTTAACATAGTTCCCCAGGCAGCAGTTGGCGGCTGAATACCAAGTCCTAAAAAGCTGAGACCGGCTACCACCAGAATTGAAATACCAATTCTCAAAGTAGAAAGCACTATTAAAGAAGAAATTGAATTGGGCAAAACATGGTTATATAAAATTCTGAAGTCACTTGCTCCCAGAGCCTTTGCAGCTAAAACATATTCTTTTTCTTTAATTTGAAAAACTATGGAGCGGGTCAGCCTTGAAAAGTTAATTAAACCGGTAACCCCAACTGCAATAATAATATTAAAAATCCCTGTTCCCAGTGCAGAAATTATGGCCAGCGCCAGCAGAATAAAGGGAATCGAATTCCAGATTTCCACCAGACGCATAATTATCATATCGGCTTTACCACCATAATAACCAGCTATCAAACCAAGAGTGACTCCCAGACTGGCATTAACTAAAACAGCTGCAAAACCTACGCCGAGAGCGATTCTGGCCCCATAAAGAACTCGGGAGAACATATCTCTACCAAAATCATCTGTACCAAACCAGTGTTCTAAAGAGGGTGCTGAATATGTCATATTGCTGTAATCAATTTCAGTCGGCGAATAAGGCGCAATAAAAGGTGCCATAAATGCTGCATAGAATATTAAAGCCAGAATAATTACTGCAATTTTTCCTCCATAGCCCTTATTAAATTCTTTAAACATTTTTGCATAAAGAGCATTCTCCTTAAATTTAAGAAAAATATTACTTTTAAATAACATTAATAAAAGCATCAGAATTAAAAATACAGAAAAAACTGTAGCAAATTTATATTCCAGACTGCTCCAAATTTTATCTTCTATAAACCAGTTTTTATAACTTATATATATTTGAATTAATAATAGTATAAATAAAATAACTTTCTTTTTCAAATTTCAACACCTCATTCCCCTGCTATTTATAACTAATCCGGGGGTTAATAAAGACATAAATAATATCTACCAGCAGATTTACCAGAACAAAAAGGATCGATAAAATCAAAATTGATCCAAAAACCAGCGGCTGATCTCTAGCCTCAACAGCACTAACTGCCAGTCTTCCTACCCCGGGCCAGGCAAAAACTGATTCAATTAAGATTGCTCCTCCAAACATCATAGCCAGCTGATTACCAATATTAGTTATAATCGGGATCAAGGCATTGCGAAAAGCATGTTTTAAAACAATAACTTTTTCGGCAACTCCTTTAGAACGAGCTGTGACCAGATAATCTTCTTTCATAATATCGAGCATTGAAGATCTGGTAATCCGACTGGTAGAAGCGATCATAACTGTACTTAAAGCAAAAGCCGGTAAAATCAAATGCCTTAAACCATTTATAGTCCAGATTCGGCCTCCATAACCTGAAGAAGGCAGAAACGGAAAATAAACCGAGAAGATATAAATAAAAATAATACCTGTAAAAAATGCCGGCACAGAAATACCAATAGTTGCAACAAACATACTCAAAAGATCAAATAAAGAATTCTTTTTAACTGCGGCAATTACTCCAGTCGGAATCGCTATTAGCACTGCAATAATTAGTGAGAGTAAGCCCAGTTCAATCGTAGCTGTTAAACGGCGTCCAATGATATTTATTACTTCATCTCCATAATAAATGGAATCAAGTTCTCCCGTCAGGAAGTTTTTAAGCATTAAAAAGTATCTAGTATGAAAAGGCTCATTAAAGCCAAATTTTTCATTTAAAGCTTCTATTGACGCTGGAGTTGCATTGGTCCCCAGCATAATAGCTGCTGGATTACCCGGCACCAGCTGCATAATCCCAAATAAAATTAAAGATACACCTATTACTACTGGAATTAACCAGAGCAGTCTTTTAATAATATAAGCAAACAAATTGTTCACCTCTTTCTAAAAAGACTATGCAGATAGTTTAAGCTATCTGCATAGTAATCTAAGATAATTTATTTTTATATTCTAAAATCACTTTTTAATCTAAGCTTAATTCTTTAGTTATTCTTTATAAACATTTGCTGTTGGAGTAACTAACGGAATCAAGAGTGAGTTACCAGGTTCAAGTTCTTTTACATCATTCTGCATTACATAAATCTGAGTTGAATGAGCAAGCGGATGGAAAACTAGATCTTCAACTAGAACCTTTCTTAAGACTTTATTATAAAGCTCTTCTCTCTCAGCCTGATCAGAAATTGATCTGGCTTCCTCTAACCACTGATCTACCTCATCATTTGAATAAAAAGCTCTGTTTAAAGATCCACCTTCATCAGGAGATTTAAAGAATCTATATAACCAGTAATCAGGATCAGGATCAGAGACAAATCTTAAGAAGAACATTCCAATTTCTCCACGTCCCAGCATATCCCACATTGTTCCAAATTCCATAGCCTGTACTTGAGAATTCAGTCCTGCTTGATTTAAAGCAGTAACCATTGCCTCTGCTGTTTTAACCTGATTTGGCCTGCTGTTTGAAACATATACCTGAGCAGTATAATCATCTGCAATTACACCATCAGCCTTTAATTCTTCAAATTTCTGGGCTGCTGCTTCAGGATCAAAACTGACAGCATTTTCTGTTAAGAAATCTCTTTCTTCCGGCCAGATTGTAGGTGGTAACATTGAATAAGCTCTTTCACCTAAAATACCAAAAACCTGAGGTATAATCTGATCAAAAGGTACTGCCTGTATTACAGCCTCTCTAAACTTACGCTCCTGAGTCGGCTCCATCTCAAAATTGAAACCTAAGAAGTTAATACCGGCACCGGCAGCTGCTTTAACCTGAAAATCAGGATTATCTCTAAATGAATCAAGCTGTCCTACATCAAGGTTGACACCAAAGTCAATGCCACCACTGCGCAGTTCCATTGCCTGAGTTGCAGATTCTGGAATTGATCTAATAACCAGTTCTTTAATATTTGGAACCTTATTCCAGTGGTCTGCAAAAGCAGATAAGACTATCTGATTACCGGCATCCCATTCTTCCATTTTAAAGGGACCAGCACCAATAGGATTTCGGCCAAGCTCTTCATCGCCGATTTCTTCAGCATACTCTTTTGGAAGAATACCAAAGGTCATTCCCAGAATAAAGGGCGCATAGGGTTCATTTAAAGTAAATTTAATTGTATAATCATCAACTACTTCGATTTCCTCTATTGATTCAACCTTAGCTCTCAGGCCTGAACCATATTCCGGATCTAAAATACGCTGATAAGTATATTCTACATCTTCAGCAGTTAACTCCTCACCGTTATGGAACATTACACCTTCTCTTAACTCAAAGATATATTCGAGACCATCATCGGAAACTGTCCAGTCACTGGCAATACCAGGCACAATTTTATTAGCCTCTCCGTACTCTACCAGACCATCAAAAAGTAATGAGGCTACTCTCTCATTAACAGAAATTGTTGTTTCACCGGGATCAAGGTTACTTACCTCATCCTCTATTCCCATTACAAAGCTCTCAGTTTCCTGTGCCTGTACAGCAGAAAAAACTGAAACCATAAATAAAGCAGTTAATAATAAAACTAAAAACTTATTTTTCATTATACTTCCTCCTTATAATACTCGTTTGATCATTTTCTAGCCTGATCAACAAATTCAACAAAGTCTTTAAATAATTTTAACTGAATCGGATCTTTAGCAGCCATCATCTCTGGATGCCACTGCACTCCTACTAAATAAGGATAATCAGGATCCTCAACCCCTTCAACAAAACCATCTGGAGCTACTGCAGAAACTTTTAAGCCTTCACCAACCTTATCAACTGCCTGGTGGTGATAAGAATTAACTGCAACTTCATCTCCGGCAAAAATCTGGGCCAGACGTGTATTTGATTTAATATCCAGCTGATGTGTCTTATAATATTTGGGAACCATCAGCGCCATATGAGGTATTCTGCTCTCAGTATTATTACCACAGACATCAACTTTTAAAGAACCACCATAATAAATATTTATCAGCTGAAAACCACGACAGATTCCTAAAATAGGTTTATTCATTTTTATGGCCATCTCTAAAATTTTTAATTCCCAGCGGTCTCGCTCTGGTGAAATATTCCCCAGATGTTTTTGGGGATAGGAATTATATAAAGCCGGGTCAATATCACTTCCACCCGGTAAAACCACACCGTCAACCTGATCAAGAAATTCTCTAATATACTGCTCATCTTCTCTTCTTGATTCAATATAAGGCATAATTAAGGGTATTGCTCCTGCCAGACTCAGAGCCTCAGAATAATCCTGAGTCACCAGAGAAAATTCCACTCCCTCAAGTTTATAGAGCTCTCCCATTTTTTCTGTGGGAACTTTAAAAGATGTAATTAAAATCTTCGGGTACATTTTTTTCCTCCATCCAAATAAATATTTTTGAATATCCACTATTTTTAATTTTTTTAGATGGACATTTGCCATAAATTATATCAATCTTTAGTGATTCTGTCAACTTTGAACTCTTGCTCACAAATATCTGAGTTAAGAAATTATCTGAATAAAAATATCTATCTGTCCACCACAGACCCAGCCAATTTCTGCCGCTTCCTTGCGAGTTAAAGTTAATTTCAATTTTTCTGATTTCCCTTTTTCAATTAACTCCAGGGCTTTTTCTATAACTTTCTTTTCGTCCTGTCCTCCACCGATACTGCCGAAAGTATTACCTTGTTCCGTGATTATCATCTCTGTTCCAGTATTACGAGGAGAAGAACTTTTTGCCTGAATAATAAAGGCTCTTGCCAGTCTGATATTATCTTGTTTTAATTTAATAATTTTTTCCAGAATTTCTTTCCTCACTACTTATCCCTCCTGACAGCAATAATCTCTGCTGCAATCGCCAAAGCTATCTCTGCTGGTGTTTCACTTCCAATAGCAAGTCCTATTGGAGCATGCACATTAGCTAATTTTTCTTCATCGATTCCATCATCCCGAAGTTGATTATAAACTGTCTTTATTTTGCGAGAACTACCAATCATTCCCAGATAAGCCGCCTCAGTATTAATTACATTTTTTAAAACCTGATAATCATGCTGATGGCCTCTGGTTACAATTACTAAATAATCATTTTCTTTAATCTCTGCCCTGGCAAAATAATCATTGTAGGGCAAAAGCAGCAGCTGGTCAGCAGTTGGAAATCTATCATAATTTAAAAATTCTTCCCGATCATCTACTACAGTAATTGTAAAATCTAAAAGGCTGCAGATTTTTACCAGTGGTTCAGCAATATGACCTGCACCAAAAACAGTCAGATGAGGCTGATCAACTACTGGTTCCAGAAAGATTTCCAGCTTATTATCCTGATCTAATTTAATTTCTTTCAGCTGTGACTCTTTGTTTTTTTCTTCTCCTAAAGCTAAAAGCTGATTCTGCAGTTCTGCATTAATAAAAAACTTTTCCATTTCATTTTCAAGCTGATCAGAAGAAAACTCGATTACTCCTTCTTCGTCGAATAAAAACATCTCCCCCAGCAAATTTTCTGATATCTCTTCACTATCTATATCGGTTAAGACTGCAGTCAGTATCTTTTTACTTCCCTTTAGTTCTTCAAAAACTTTTTTGAAGAAATCTTCCATCTCTGCCACATCCCTTCATCTTAAAAGTATAAATCACTATTAGCTATTTAATTAAAAACTGAGAAGATCTCTTAAAATATTTATGCTCGTTGTTTCAATAATCTGCTTTCCTGAAAGGCTAAAGAAAATATTGAACTCTCTTTGTTAATCTCAATTTCGTAAGCCCTGCTTAAATTAGCAGCTGTCATAACCTCTTTAACTGGACCGGAAGCTATTATTTTACCACCTTTAAGAATCAGCACTCGATCTGAATACTGGTAGGCAAGGTTTGGATCATGGAGGGCTGTAATCACTGTTTTTTGCTTTGCACTGAGCTCTCTCATAATTTTTAAAATCAAATGGGTATTTTTAAAATCAAGATGCGAATTTGGCTCATCTAAAAATAATAGACTGCTTTTCTGCATCATCGCCCTTGCTATCAAAACCAGCTGTCTTTCTCCACCAGAAATTTTATTAAAACTTTTATTCTTTAAATTCAAGATTTCCAGTTCTGCTAAAATTTCTTCTGCTTTTTGATAAGCCTCAGCTCCAGGCTGTTCCGCAAAAGAAAGCCAGGGGTTAATCCCCATCAAAACCATGTCCAGAACCTGATAATCAAATATATTTTTACTTTCTTGAGGCACAACAGCTATTTTTTGAGCAATTTCTTTTTTAGTCATCTTATTTATATTTTCTCCGTCGAGCAGTATTTTTCCTGCATCAAGATTTAATAATCCCTGCATACATTGAAAAAAAGTTGTTTTTCCAGAGCCATTGGCCCCCAAAATTGAGATGAATTCTCCCTTTTCTGCCCGGAAGTCAATATTTTGAAGTACTTTTTGATTTGGATATGCAAAAGATAAATTACTGCATTTTAACATTAACTCCACCCACTTTCTTTTTTGGTAATCAATAAATAAGCAAAAAACGGAGCCCCAATTAAAGCAGTAATAATGCTAATTGGTATTTCTGCCCCACTTATAGTTCGGGCTAGATTGTCCATCAGAAGCAGCGAAAAACCTCCTAAAAGAGCTGAAGCAGGTAGGTAATATTTATATTTACTCCCAACTATAAATCTTGCTATATGGGGAATAACAAGACCAATCCAGCTCACCTGTCCCGCGGCTGCAGTTGCTGCTGCTACCATAATTGTTGAAAATACAATAACTATTAATTTAATTTTTTCAGTATCTACTCCCAGTGCTGCTGCTTCTTTTTCTCCCAGAGAAAAAATATTGAGCTGCCAGCGCAAAAGCAAAATAACCGTCAGCGAAATAATAACCACCGGTAAAAGCAGATAAAATTCCTGCCAGCCACTGCGAGAAAAACCTCCCATTAAATAAAAAACAATGCCCGGCAGATTCTGCATCGGATCTGCCAGATATTTCAAAAGTGAAATCAAAGCATTGGCCAGTGAGGAAACAACGATTCCGGCCAGCACCATAAACATTGTGTTTTTACCACCAGCCAGCTGACTAAGCCAGTAAGTTAAGGCCACTGCAGCTGTACCGGTGATAAAAGCAATTAAATATACTTCAAATATTGAACCACTGCTGTATAATAGTCCAAGAGCTACTCCAAGTCCGGCCCCTGCTGAAACACCAAGAATATCGGGTGAAACCAGAGGATTGCGAAAAATATTCTGATAGGCGGCTCCACTGATTGAAAGAGCTGAGCCCACCAGCACCACTGTTAAAATTCGGGGCAGGCGAATATAATAGAGCACTGACCAATCAGGATTATTAAATATTTTTTCCAGCTCACCGCTAAAAAAATCTGATAAAATCAGAGCTAAATCTGAAAGAGCAAGCTCATAATTGCCAATCAGCATTGAAATTAAAATTAAAGCTATTAAAAGCAGCCCGGTTATTATAATTTTATGAGCAGCAGTTATTCTAAGCATTGACTAAAACTCTCCTCCCAGTTCCTCAAATGTCTTACCATATAGAGTCTGATAAAAATCATTAACTTCATTTTGATAATTTAAATCCTGATATTCAGCTGGATAAGCTTTTTGAGCCAGCCACAGCTGAGCAATAAAGGTTGAAGGAGACGGAAAATCCCAGGGTTCTAATCTGGAAGGAACCCGATACAGCTCTTTATTTTTAAAAGCACTCAGATTCTGATATTTATTTTCTCGAAGCAGTTCTTCTAAATTATTATTAAAATATTGGGAAACAATTATCAGTTCCGGATTCCAGGCTAAGATATTTTCTGCAGAAACTTTAATAAAGCCTGATTTCAATTCAGCTGCCGGGTTAATTCCCCCTGCGTTTTCAATTAAAGCAGTCTGCATCATCTCTGCCCCCACTGAGTCGGTAAATTCTGAGTTAGCAAAATATATTTTTTTCTTTTCTGAATCCGGCAGTGCAGCAGTTTTTGCTGTCAGACTATCAATTCTATCATAAGCCGCCAGCACCTCTGCTGCCTTTTTCTCTTTCTTTAGAACTTCTCCTAAAAATTCAGTTGTTTCTCTGATCTGTTCCAGACTTTCAGGGTTTATAATCAGAGCAGTTACCCCCTGTTCTTCTAATTTTTCTGCAGTTTCAACTGCATCTCGATGTGGATACAAAATAACCAGATCTGGATTAACATTTAAAGTGGTTTCTAAATTTATACCGTTTCTTTTTGAACCCACCTGCGGCAGCTCCGCCAGTTCCGGACGCAGATTGACAAATAACGGCTGTTTATCAGTCTTGATTGAAACTCCAACCAATTTATCTCCTGCATTTAAGGCCAGCACAAACTGGGTTGCTGACTTGTATGTAGTAACAACTCTCTCAACTTCTTCCGGCACAGTTATTTCTCGACCCATCATATCAGTGAAACTTCGGGCCGCCTCCACTTTTAAAACTGGAACTAAAAGCAGAAATAGGCTCAGACTAAAAATCAGAACAGTTCTTTTGACAGTAATTTTTCTTTTTTTACTGCTTAACATTTTACCACTCCTTTTTTCGTTATGTTTAACCTCATATAACGATTATATTATAACATAAAAATTAAATAAATTCAGACATTATTTTGTGTTTTTTAGAAAACTTGATTACAAAACCTGACAGAATAATCTTTTTAGATAAATTATTCTTCCAACTGCTGCTTAAATTCCTGATCAAAATACTTTTTTTCCAATTCTGAAAGACAATCAATGGCCTCTTTTCTAAATTCAGAAAAATTTTCAGTTAAAATTCTTCCCTTAACAGTCAGTTCTGAGCCGCCACCACTGCTGCCTCCAACCTTTTTATCAAGCAATTTAAAGTCCAATCTTTTCTCCAATTTTTTTATTAATTTCCAGGCCTGACTGTAGGACATATTGATTTCAGCTGCTGCCTGCCTTAATGAACCAAGCTGATCAACAAGCTCTAAAATCTGACAGGGGCCATCTCCAAAAAGCCGCTCATCTTCTTCCAGCCATAATTTATAATTTAATCGCATTTTTTCTCCTTTCTCAAAATATCAGCTTTAATCTTTTTTATCTAAAGATCATTCTCTTTTTAGCTCTATTTATTTTTTAACTCAAAATTATTAGATCTGTATTTCTGATAATCTTTCTTGAAATCTAAATCAACAGTTATTTCTTTAAAATCACAGGCATAATGATAAATTTTATCCGGCATTAGAGCAAAAAGATTGCGCAGTCCACCCTCACCTTCGAGTTTAAGAGCAGTTTTTCTAAATTTATTTTTAATTATAACCGGATGTCCCGGCTGGCCCTGATATTCAGGCAGAAAAATTTCTGCTTCAAGTTCCAGACATTTTTGAAAGAATTCCCTGTAAATTTTCGGACCAATAAAAGGCTTATCGGCAAGAGTGAAAAGTAGATATTGATTGCCTGCTGCCAGCTCAGTCAGAGCTTTTTTGACTGAGGACATCATTCCTTTTTGATAATCATCATTTTCTACAATTTTTAGCTCAGCTCTTTTGAGCTCACTGCTGTATTTTTCTCTTAAATAATTTTTTACTTTTTGTTTTTGGGCTCCAACTACAACTAGCAACTCTTCATCAACAATTTCTGCTGCCAGCAGATTATCAATAGTTTTACCAAGTATCGTATTCTGAGCTTCCCAGTCTAAAAGCTGTTTTAATTCTCCCATCCTGCTTGCTTCCCCGGCTGCTAAGATAATTCCTGTCAGCACTTTTATTCTCCTACCTTAACCCAGATAGAAAAGCCCTTTTCTGCAGTCCCTTTTACTTTAAACTGAGCATTAGCTTTACTATCAGTTTTAACTTTTTCTTCAATATTTCCGGTGTAATCATAATATTCGGTATCTGCCTTACCAGTGTTAACAGTCTTTTCTATTATCTCTCCATTTTCATGTTTGGTAATCATCATGACTAAACCACTGCCCGGATGCTGATCATCACCGGTGCGGATATAAGAGTAGGTATTTTGATCATTGGATTCACTCTCATAGGCCTCACCATAGGCAAATTTTTTGCGGGCCTCAATTAATTTATCAATTACCTCTTTTAAACCAAAGTGGTGATAATCTTTCCAGAACACTTTTGGAACTCCATCTTTACGCATTAAGATATAGCAGTATGCCTGAAATTTACGATGCGCAATTGCCTCTGTACCGTATTCACTTTCTTCATCTCTTTCTGTATCATGATTTTCAATAAAAGTTATAGCCCGGTCTTGATAATCTTTTTTATTAACCAGACCCTTTTCTCCCAGCCAGCGCAGATCCAAATTACCACGCATCAGCTCGATAAATCTTTCTCGCAGGGGAAAATCAAAGACATGTAATTTAGGATGCCCTATGGCCTCTAAATAATCAACTAAAGTATCAACATCATTAATCCAGGCTTCCCCGATATAAAACATTTCTTTTTCTGAAGCTTTATCCGTCTCTTCTATAAACTCATAAATCATGGAATTATCTATATGCTTGCTGGCATCAAAGCGAAAACCATCAAAACCTATCTCATTAATTATCCATTTACCCCAGTTTAGAGTGTCCTCACGCACAGCCGCTTCTTGATAATCTAAATTGGCTCCCATCAAGTAATCATGCTCAAAAGAATCATCCCATTCTTTGGTATTAAAAAGCATTTCACCTGTCTCTTTAGTTAATTCATTCCAGTCTGTGCCGTCAAAACAGTTCCAATCAAACTTTAAAGAACTGTATTTATCGCCTCGTCCGGGAAAATTAAATTTGGTCCAGACCTCTGCTTCAGAACCATCTTTTAATTTAACTTTTTCTTTTTCATCAGCACCCATTCGGTGATCTAAAACAGCATCATAAAGTAATTTTAAATCATATTTATGCAGTTCTTCCACAGCTTTAAGGAGTTCTTCCTTTTTTCCATATTTTGTTCTTTGAGAACCTTTCTGCTCAAACTCTCCTAAATCCCAGAGATCATAGGTTCCATAACCAACATCATCGACACCTCCGGCTCCTTTATTTGCCGGCGGCAACCAGAGCAAGTCAAAACCCGCTTCACTTATCGCTTCTGCCCGCTCAGCCAGAAGCTGCCATAAATTAGCTTCTTCCGGATATTCTTCTGCATATTTACCGGTATTCATTTCCCAGTAAAAAGTCTGTAAAATAACAGGATTCTCCATTAAAAAACCTCCTCAGGTATAATTCTCAGTCTGGATTATTTATGTTTGAATTATCTAAAAATTAATGATTTAAAAATTTATTCTTATCCCCATCTTATCATAAATAGAAGTTTTTTTGCATTAAATTCAAGGTTAAAAAGAAAAAATCTCCTCTAAAGGAGAATACAGATTAATGGTTTAATTTTTTAAACATAATTCGACATAAATCGGGTGGTGCACGGCACCTGTACACACCTGTACACAAATTAAAACCCCGCCCAAAACCCTGGACGGGGTAAGTTGTCTTAAGTTTATACAGTTTTAAACTCTATAACTTTACAACGTTTTCAGCTTGTGGACCGCGGTCGCCTTCAACGATTTCGAATTCTACTTCTTGTTCGTCTTCAAGTGTTTTGAAACCTTCGTCCTCAATAGCTGAGAAATGTACAAATACATCGTCGCCATCTTCTCTTTCAATAAAACCATAACCTTTTTTCGCGTCAAACCATTTTACTTTACCTGTGTAAATCATATTAATTCATTCCCCCTAGGAATATTCTATATTTGGGGTTCGTTCAGTTAAAACTTCACCCATCGATAGTTATTATAGCATAATAAAAAATCCATTTCAAGGAAAAATTTATGCCAAATTTTATTTTTTTAGTAGATTATTGTTGATTATTCTATATTTTTATAAAACTTGACCATATCTCTCCCTGCACCTTTGGCTATATATAAAGCTGTATCTGCCTGCTTAATTAAACGTTCTGCTGAATATTTTCCATTCTGATTAACAGCAACTCCGATTGAAACAGTAATTCTGAGCTTTT
This sequence comes from Halanaerobium sp., assembly GCA_046260625.1. Taxonomy (GTDB): domain Bacteria; phylum Bacillota; class Halanaerobiia; order Halanaerobiales; family Halanaerobiaceae; genus Halanaerobium. The sequence continues at coordinate 21,224 of JBHEOV010000021.1, forward strand.
CTCCTTCAAAATTAACTTCCAATCCCCTGATTTTTTTCATCAGTCGCTTAATAACTCTGGATAAAATGTCCTGATCAACAACATCAAAATAGATTACAAATTCTTCACCACCATAACGGGCAACTATATCATCTTCCCGAATTTCAGATTTCAAAACCTCAGAAAGCTCCCTTAAAACCTCATCTCCAGCCTGATGACCATACTGATCATTAAAATCCTTAAAATTATCAATATCCAGTATTGCCACTGAATATTTTTCTCCTTCTTTTTCCTGCAGCTGATTATGAAAGTAAGAATGATTATAGAGGTTAGTTAGGCCATCAGTAACCGAAAGCCTTTTTACTTTATGATGATTTAAGGCATTTCTGATGCTAACCCGAATCTGATTGGCCAGAGTTCTAATAAATTTCTTCTGATTTTCGTTGATTAACTGCTGATATTTAGACTGCATCGCATAGAGAATGCCCTGATAATCATTTAAGTTGATAGGAATAGCAATTAAAGTCTGGATTTCTTCAAAAAGATCAACCTCATTTTCGATTAATATCTGCTCGGAGGCTGCAATTTCTTTGTAGTGTCCTTTTAAATAAAAATAAAGCTCACTCTCTGCCTCCACATTGATATTTTTCATCATCTTTAACTGATTATCTTCTTTTTTAAAAATTACCGCAGCTGACATCCCCATTGTTCCCACAATTATATCGAGTATCCGTTCATAAAGCAGATCTAAATCCAGAGTTGAATATAAGAAATCTGAGGTCTGCTCTAAAGTTGAAAGACTGGCTAAATTTCGCTCCAGGCTTTCATACAGTAGTGCTTTTTTTAGGTAATTTGGAATCTGTTCAATGAAGAAATGATTTTTCTTAATATCATAGAGGTCGACTTCATCACTTAAAATTATCATTAAAGCCTCTACTTCTTTATTAAGTGGAATTAAAAAGGCATTTTCGAAGCCCAAAACATTCTTTTGCTTGCTAATTTCCTGGGGCCGCTGCTGCCAGAATTCTCTAAAGATATCATAGGCTTTTGCACCCAGTCTATCCTCAAGATAAATTTTAGTTAAATTTTTAGCTTCCTGAATTATTATTCCACCTGTATAATTTTGAGCATCAAAAATCAACTTAAAGAGACTGGAAGATGTTTCTGCTATTTTATTATTACCTGTTGCCTGATTGGCCTGCCTCATTTTTTGATTAATCATTTCTAACTCCGAAACTACTTTTTTGGATAAGTGGAAAAGATGCTCTGTTTTCACATCCGGCTTTTCTGTATCGAATTCAATCTTTTTATGTAAAACTTCCTTTTTTTCACTTAAATAAAGAACTGTGGTTGTAATATTAAAATACTCAAACTTATTATCAATAATTCCATATTCACCATTAGTACAAAAACCAGCTTTAGGAGAGGGAATGACCTTAATTTCCTCACTCAAACTAGAATTAAGTGATTTTAAATGCTGACTTCGACCGGAGCAGGAATAAACAAATGAAAACTCAGGATAAAAACCAAGATTTTTCTGCAGCCGCATCGAGTTGGCCAGAATTTTATTTAAACTGCCATAGGAAATTTTTACGTAATCTCCTTCTTTCAACTCACCCGAAAATTTAATTCCATTTCCCACTTTGTCCTGAGCGGATCGTGCATTTTTGAAACCACGATTAAAAACAAGTGGAAATTTAGTAACTGCCGCAGAAGGTAATTTATCTTTAATATCTTCTCCTAAAAATTCTGAATATACCTGAAAAATATTTCTGCCATCAAGTTCATAAACAACCCGATTTTCTGCTTTAGTAATTTCCATTTTCCGACTAATGCTGTCCCAACCCATACTGTAATTCCACTTTGCCAGCAATTGACTGCCGTTAAGAATCAGAGCCAGGCTGCCTTCTTTAATAATTCCCCTCTTATCAAAAACATATCCTGATTCATTTTCTTCTCCGTGGCCTGCCTGACCACCTGCAATTAGAATTTCAGACTGATATTTATTTAATTCTTCTATAAGATTATCACCATTATTATATTGATCATCAGAGAAAATAATTACTGCCTTAGTATCATTTTCAACAGCTCTCATTATTAATTTTGCGTTTTCTCTGCTGCTCAATTCAGTTTTTAATAATTTAAAACTACTTTTTTCAAAACGCAGTGCCACTGCCGTTAGCTGTTTATGATTAAGCTCATTTTCGAAAATCATTTCTTCTGCACTAACTCCCATTAATGTGGAGAGGGGTAAATAACGGTTAAAAGCAGCTATTAATTCTCTATTGACCGTCTCCGATCTAGAAGAAAAAAGCTGTACTACCTGAGCCGGTGAATCCTGTAATTTTATAAAAAACTCAATTAACTGATCTGTACTCTGACATTGTTTTCTCTCTACCTGCAATTTTTACACCCTTCCACCAAAGATCTGTGCATTTTAATAATTATTTCATTATTACAAAAATGACTTCCAATTAACTAACTTCTCGCTTTAGATGTAAATTCCTGCAAATAAGGAAAAAATATAAGGGCTATCACTATGATAGCCCTTATTTAGTCTTTAATAGTTATATTTTTGTATTTAATTTTAAATTTTAACTATAAAATTATTTTTCACTATATTTAAAAGTTTTGCGGTCCTTAAATTCTTCTTTTTTACCTTTATTCCAATTACTTACTGGAGATAAATAACCAACTACTCGGGAATAAACATCACATTTTTGTACTTTCTTTTTGGACATTTTTAAATTCCTCCTTTGTTAATTTTTTATTTTTAATCTCTAATGTAAACATTTTTTACATATTTTTTAGCTATTTCTTTAAACTCATTTAATTCTTTTTCTGTAAATCGTCTTTTCTTCTCAAAGGATTTATTAAGTGTTTTATGGGGTCTGAAATTTTGAATATAATAGTTTTGGGAACCTTTAATTTGTTTAACTGTTCTTTCAAAACTGCTTTTACTGTGAAAACCAGTAACAACTGTCGTTCTAAATTCATAATCAAGTTCAGCCTTTTCAATAATTTCGATAGTCGCCTGGAGATTATTTTTTATTTTAGCTAGATCCATTTGAGCATCTAATTTACTGTATGATTCAGCTGGTAATTTAATATCCACAGCTAGATAATCTAATAAATTATGATTAATTAACTTATTTAAAATTTTCGGTTTTAATCCATTAGAATCCAGCTTAATTAAATAATTCATTTCTTTTATTTTTTTGATAAAAGGAATAAGATCTTTCTGTAAAGTTGGTTCACCACCTGTAATAGTTACAGCATCTAATATATTTTTTCTTTTTTCAAGAAAACTAAAGAACTTTTCTTTATCAAATTCTGGACTATCACTTTTGATTGATATTAATTCAGGATTATGACAGTAAGGACATTTTAAATTACAGCCCTGGGTAAATAAAATAGCTGTAAGCTGTCCGGGATAATCAATAGCTGAAGTTTTTTGTAATCCCCCTATTTTCATTTACATTGCCTCCTCAGCTTCTACTTCTGCCTTACATTTAGGACAGTATTCGTGTTCACCAGGAATATATCCGTGAACAGGACAGATACTAAAGGTAGGTGTTATTGAATAATATGGCAGCTTATAGTTTTCAGCAATTCTTTTAACCAGCTTTTTGGTTGTTTCAATATTATCGAGCTTTTCACCAATAAAAGCGTGGAAAGAACTACCTCCAGTATATGATGACTGCAGATTGTCCTGTAAATCCAAAGCTTCAAAAACATCTTCAGTTAAACCAACAGGTAATTGAGTTGAATTAGTGTAATAAGGTTCTCCTTCACCAGCCACAACTCTTTCTTGATTAGCGCAAATAATCTGATTACCAAAGCGTTCTCTATCTTTTTTAGCTAGAGAATAAGAAGTCCCTTCGGCTGGAGTAGCTTCAAGATTATACAAATTATCAGTTTCATCTTGATATTCTAATAATTTCTCTTTCATTTTATCTAATACTTTTTCAGCAAATTTATTTCCTTCTTGATCAGCGATATTTATTCCGAAAAGGTTTAAAAGTGCTTCATTCATCCCAACCAGGCCAATTGTAGAAAAGTGGTTTGACCAATATTTATTAAATCTTTTCTTAACATCTCTTAAATAAAATTTAGAATAGGGATATAAACCC
>JBHEOV010000022.1:0-24803 GCA_046260625.1 Halanaerobium sp.
GTGGTTATACTTGGGGGTTCTTACTTTTATTTTGACGGCCAGCAGGCAGCTGAAGTCTATATTGAAAGAGTAATTGATGGAGATACAGTTGAAACTGCAGCCGGAGATTCTATTCGACTTTTAGGAGTCGACACTCCTGAGATCGACTGGGAGGCTAATAATTCTGAGTTTTATGCGACTGAGGCCAGAGATTTTACGCTAAGACATTTAAAGGATCAGAATGTCCTGCTGGAATATGATAAGGAGCGAGAAGATCAGTACGGCAGGATTCTGGCCTATATTTATCAGGAGGGTCAGAATTTTAATCAAAAACTGCTGCAGGAAGGTTATGCAACTTTGATGCTGGTTGAGCCCAATGATAAATATGAAAAAGAATTTAAAACAGCAGCCGCAGCAGCAAGAGAGTCTAAAAAGGGGATCTGGTCTCAGGTTCTAAAACTGGAAGAATCTCTGCCTTTAATTTCCTTTGAGCAGGCTGGATTATTTAAAGATCAAAGAGTAATTGTGGAAGGTCAAATTGTAGATACTGCAGCTACTGATTCGATCAATTACCTAAATTTTTCTGAAAACTATCAGGAAACACTTTCAGTGGTTATTTTTAACCGTAATTTAAATAAATTTGATTATCAGCCAGCTGAATATTTATTGAATAAAAAAATTAAAGTTTTAGGTCAAATTGAGTTTTATCAGGGAGCACCGCAAATTATTGTTGATGATCCTCATGATCTATTAATTATTGATTAATAGTCTCAAAATGTGATAGAATTAATTTAGAGAAGGAGGGGATAGCAGATGAAAAAAGTACTGGCCCTGGTAGGGGATTATTACCATCCTTCAGATTATTTGAAACAGGCTTTAAAAATGGTAATCAAAAAGAACTATCACCTTGATATCTACAGCAATCATCAGGAAATTGACTGGGATGGTCTAATGGAATACGATGTTTTGATTTTAGCAACCTGGGGTAAGATTAATGATCCGAATGATGAGTCTTACTGGCTTGGTCAATATCATGAACAGCGAATTGATCAGTTTTTAGCTGAAGGAGGAAAATTATTTTTAGTTCATTCTGGCAGAGCAAATTATCCCAAAGATGGTCTTTTCAGAAAGAAAGCAGGTGGATATTCTATTGAAGCTCCGGAAGATCATCCTGAAATGACAATGAAAAGTCAGGCTGATAATCACCTGATCAGAGGTATTGAAGATTTACTGCCACCGGGTCACAGTTTGGAAGTTTTAAAGAAGAGAGATGAAAAAGAAGCTGATTAATAATCTAAATAAGTATTAAGCTGCTTTAAATAAGCTAAAAATTCATAATATTTAAGCATTGAAAGATATTTAGTCTATCAGATTAAACATATTTATTAATAAAATATGTTCGCATAGAAAAACCATCTAAGTTGAGCTGCTGACTTAGATGGTTTTTTGATTACATATATTTTTTTATCTATTTAAATTAAGCTGCTTGAGCCATATCAGCTTCCTCTTTATTAAACTGCAGATATAATACGGTTCCTAAGAGTATAATTCCTAAAATATCAGACTGCCAGCCTGGAATTAACAGGCCATAGGCACTTCCCAGCAGCAGTAATCTTTCAATAATTGTAGTTTTGCGGTTTAAGTAACCAAGAACTGCTGCTGCCAGAGCGAATACTCCCAGAATTGAACTACCTGTAATTAAGATTACCTGAAATACTGTAGTATCAATTAAAAGCAGTGAAGGAGAATAGGCAAAGACAAAAGGCACCACAAAACCAGCTATCGCCAGTTTAACCGCCGTCAATCCGGTTTTTAGTGGGTTAGAACCTGAAATACCTGCACCAGCATAGGCTGCTAGAGCTGCCGGTGGAGTCAGGTCAGCTACAACACCAAAGTAAAGTACAAATAAATGAGCTGCTAAAATAGGTACTCCCAGTTCTGTTAGAGCAGGAGCGGCCATAGTTGCCAGCACAATATAAGTAGCAGTTGTAGGTAAACCTGTTCCTAAAATAGTACAGGCCACCATAGTAAAGAAGAGGGCCAGGAATAAATTACCCTGTGAGAGAGCAACAGTTAAGCTGGTAAATTTAAGTCCCAGTCCGGTCAGAGTTGTTACTCCAACTATAAAACCAACTGCAGCACAGGCGGCAGCAACTCCCAGAGCAGAAATTGCACCTTCTCTCAGAGTATCAAGCAGATCCTGCAAATTCATTCTGGTATCTTTTTTGAAAAAACTTAAGGCAAAAGAAACCAGGATACCTAAAAAAGCTGCTCTTAAAGGTGTATAACCTTTAAATAAATAATAGAAGATAATGATCAGTGGTGCAATCATGTGGCCTCTATTTTTTAAAACATCTAAGAACTTAGGAATTAAATCATCACTCATTCCCTGCAGCCCCTGTTTTTTTGCTTCAAAGTGAACCATTAAACCAACAGTTATATAGTAAAGTATTGCTGGTAAAATAGCTGCTCTGGCAATCGTAACATAAGGAACTCCAATAAATTCGGCCATGATAAAGGCAGCTGCACCCATAATTGGAGGCATTATCTGTCCTCCGGTAGATGCTGCAGCTTCTACTGCAGCTGCAAATTGAGAATTATAGCCAACTCTTTTCATTAATGGAATAGTAAATGATCCAGTTGTAACTGTATTGGCAACTGAACTACCAGATATAGAACCCATTAATCCACTGGAAACAACTGCAGCTTTAGCCGGTCCACCAGTAGTTCTACCGGTGAGCGATAAAGCCAGGTCAATGAATAAATCACCGAGGCCGGTTCTTTTAGCAAAGGCCCCCAGAAGTAAAAAGAGGAAAATATAAGTTGCTGAAACTCCAAGTGGAATTCCGAAAATACCTTCAGTTGTAAAATACATGTGGCTTGCAATTCTAGACCAGCTATAACCGCGGTGAGCTAACATTCCGGGCATCTGCTGGCCGTAATGCGCATAAAGCAGAAAGAGAACTGCAATTGCCGGAAGTTCTGGACCTAAAGCCCGGCGGGTACCTTCCAGAACAATAATAATGGCCAGAATAGCCATAAACTGATCCAGCTGGGTGTACATTCCAGCTCTGCGGACCAGTACTTCATAATTAAAAATGATATAGGAAGAAATTGCAATACTTCCTAAGGCTAAGATCAGATCGATTCCTAGAATAAATTTATTGTCTTTTTTATTTTTTAAAGCCGGGTATAAAAGGAAAATAAGAGTGAAAATAAATCCCAGGTGAACAGCCCGCTGTTTTAAAGCCAGCAGCACCCCAAAACCGGCTGTATAAAGGTGAAATAAAGATAAAACTATAGCAATTGTAGAAACTAATATTGCTGCCAGGCCGGTATAATGTCTGTAATCTGCACTGGGGTCATATTTTTTAAGTAATTCATCTTCTTTTAAATGTTCTTTTTCAACCATTTTGAAACCTCCTTTAAGATAAATCTAAAATAGCTAATTTTTTCAGTCTGAATCTGCAGCAGAGTTTCGTTTCCAACAATTTTATATAATTTATAGTTTTGCTGCTTAAAGCTAAATTCATGTTCTGCATAATCGCTGACTCTGAGCATGATTTCTGGCAGAAATTGATTTATATTTTTAATGATAAACTTATCATTTTCTAAAATATAATCTCCTGCTGCAGCTGAAGTTGGAAGACCTGCTCCATATGACTGATATTCTGTTCCTGTTAATAATATTTTTCCATCTTTGATTTCAAAGAATTCAATTACCGGGGTTCTGGCGACTGAGTGCTGATATTTAATACTAAAATCATCGCCATTATCTATTTTTTCTTCCCAGATAATTTGCTCTGAATTATAGTCAATAAGCTGCAGAGTCCTAACTTTAAAAACAGAGAGTGAAAATATTATAATTAAAACTAATAATGCAAGCAAAAAAAATTTAAGTCTTTTGTTTTTTAACATAATAAATGAGAGCCGGGTATTTCTCAATACCCGGTTTCCTCCTTTAATAATTTAATTATTTAACTTCATCATAATATTTTTGAGCACCAGGATGTAATTCAACTGTCATTCCTTTAAGTGCATCTTCTAATTTAATATCTCTAGCTCTATCATGAGCAGCAATTAAGGTCTCACGGTTTTCAAAAATAGCCTTAGTGATATTATAGACTACTTCTTCACTTAAACCTGACTCAGCAACTAAAATAGCTTTTAAAGCTACAGTCTGAATATCATTCTCTAAGCCATTATAAGTTCCAGCAGGAACTGTAACCCCGGTTAAATAAGGGTAACTTTCACTTAAAGATTCAATATCTGAATCACTAAAGTTAAGCAGTGAGATTTCCTGTGTTGCCGCAACATCCATTACAGCTGCAGTTGGAAGACCGGCTGTTAGGAAAGCTGCATCAATCTGTCTATCTTTAAGTCTGCTTGCTGCTTCTCCAAATGACAGATAATCTTCGTCAATATCATCATAAGTTAAACCAAAGAATTCTAAAATCTGGCTGGCATTTGCTTCAGCTCCACTACCAGGTGCACCAACAGCTACACTTTTATCCTTTAGATCCTCAATACTTTCGATACCTGCATCACTGCGGACAATAATCTGAATAACTTCTGGATATAATGAAGCAATTCCACTCATATTATTTACCTGGTTATCTGCAAATTGGTTTTGACCATTTACAGCATAACTTGCAATATCATTCTGCAAAATAGAAAGTTCTACTTCCTGATTATAGATTAAGCGGCTGTTAGTTACAGAAGCTCCTGTAGATTGAGCAGAAACATTAACATCATCAATATTATTATTTAATACATCTGCAATTGCACCTCCAACTGGATAATAAGTACCTGAAGTACCTCCGGTTGCGAGTGAGATGAAAGTAGTTTCCTGTGCGGTAACTATTCCACTGATTAAAAGACTAAAAACTACTACAGCAGTCAAAATCAATAAAGCATTTTTCTTTTTTAACATAAATTATATCTTCTCCCTTCTTGTAGTAAATAAATTTAATACTTTAATACTTTAACACTTTATCATATTTTTTTAAATAAAGTGTTCCTATATAATTTTACAATATTTTAAGTCAAAAAGCAAGCAGCTAATTTGTCAGCTAACTCGAACAGGCCTTTATATCCGGGGATTAGAGTATACATTGGCTCTAAAACACATAATTACAGAAAGTATAAATTAAGCATATCTTATTTTAGTGAAAACTTGAACAAACACTTAAAATGAGTTATAATTGTAACAAATCAAATATCTGATCAGCCGGGGCCACCTGTCTGAAAGGATATCATAATTTAGTACTTCCTGAATTTAAGGAGAATTTCTGAGAATCAGGGGAGGGGTTTTTCTATGTCAAAATTTAAGTAAATATTTTGTAACTGGTTAAAAAGAAATAAATCACAATTATTGGAGGCAGAAAATGAAAAAAAGAATTGGTTCAGTAGCAGTAGTTGTTGAAAAAAGAGAAAGAGTAAGTGATCGGATTAATAAGATTTTAAGCAAAAATGCAGATTGTATTATCGGCCGAATGGGTATTCCCTCAGCTGAACACGGTCTATCAATGATTTCTCTGATAGTTGAGGGAACTCCTGATCAGATTGGAGCAATGACCGGTCAGCTGGGAAATCTGCCGGGAGTAAATTTAAAGTCAGCTTTAACTTCAGTTGAAGTGGAGTAATAAACTTACAGGTACCGTGAACCTGTCGAATTATAATTTTTATGTCTGTAAAAGTTTTTAGTAGACGTTTTTCGACATAAATCGGGTGGTGCACGGCACCTGCACATACAAGAAATTTAAGGAGGAGATTAAGATTAATTATTTTAAAGAAGAGTTTGGAGAAAATTATCGGACAGAAGTCTGTGACTATATAACTGATGAGAAGATTGAAGGTATATTGGATTCAGCAAAAGAGCCGAGTCAGAAAGAAGTAAAACGGATTGTTGATAAGGCTCTGGAGTTAAATGGAATTACACCAGTGGAAGCTGCAACTCTGCTGCAGGTAGAAGATGAGGAGCTGATCGATCGCTTTCTGGAGGCTGCCCGCAGAGTCAAAGAAGAGATTTACGGGAAGCGGCTGGTGATTTTTGCTCCCTTATATTTTGCCAATCAGTGTGTTAATAACTGTCTTTACTGTGGTTTCCGCAAGGATAACCAGCAGATCGATCGCAAAAAATTGTCTCAGCAGGAGATTCGAAATGAAGTGAAGGCTTTAGAGCGTGAGGGCCATAAAAGGCTTTTAGTTTTAACAGGTGAGGCACCGATAACTGATTTAGATTATGTTGTAGAAAGTATTAAAACTGCCTATGATGTGAAAACTGAAAATGGAGGAGAAATCAGAAGAATCAACGCTGAAATTGCTCCTTTAAGTACTGAAGATTTCAAAAAACTTAAAAAATCTGAGATCGGAACCTATACCTGTTTCCAGGAAACATATAACCGCAAACAGTATCAAAAGCTTCATCCCTCGGGCCCGAAGAGCAATTATGAATGGCGCCTTTCGGTAATGGATAGAGCTCAGGAGGCGGGAATTGATGATGTTGGAATTGGAGCCTTATTTGGACTTTATGATTATAAATTTGATGTAATTGGGATGCTCTTACATGCAGAATACTTAGATCAAAAATATGGAGTTGGGCCTCACACAGTTTCTGTACCGAGGCTGAATCCAGCTCTGGGAACTCCTTTAGACGAGGTTCCCTATCCAGTCTCAGATGCTGATTTCCGAAAGCTGGTAGCAGTTTTAAGATTGGCTGTTCCCTATGCAGGTATGATTTTATCAACCAGGGAAAGCACAGAGATGCGCAATGAATTATTTGAGCACGGAGTTTCTCAGATTTCAGCCGGTTCTCGAACTACTCCCGGCGGCTATGAGAAAAAGGAAAAGAATAAGGAAGAGCTGGCCCAGTTTTCACTGCATGATCTGCGGCCAATTGATGAGATTATTTCCGGAATTGCTAAAGATGGCTATATTCCAAGTTTCTGCACAGCCTGTTACCGCCTCGGTCGGACAGGAAAAGACTTTATGGATTTAGCCAAACCTGGTAAGATTCAGGAATTTTGCCGTCCTAATGCAATGCTGACTTTTAAGGAATACTTAGAAGACTTTGGAACTACAGAAAGCCGCAAACACGGCAAAGAATGTTTAAGTGAGCTGATGGAAAAACTGGAAAATGATAATCCAAAACTGGCTGAAAATATTGAAGAGAAACTTGAAAAAATTTCGTCTGGTGAACATGATTTATATCTTTAATTAGTAAAGGAAGTGGGGAAATGAATTCTACAGCAAAAGGAGATCGGCCACATATTGCAGTTTTTGGGCGGCGTAATGTGGGTAAATCTTCTTTAATTAATAAACTGACAAATCAGAAGCTGGCCCTGGTCTCAAGTCAGCCCGGGACCACAACTGACCCTGTCTATAAAGCAATGGAGCTGCTGCCAATTGGTCCGGTGATGATGATTGATACAGCAGGAATTGATGATCAGGGTGAGCTGGGAGAGATGAGGATTAAAAAGACTAAGGAAATAATGCGCAAAACTGATCTGGCATTACTGGTGATCTCGGCTTCTCAGGAAGCGGGAAAATTTGAAACTGAATTGGTTCAGGAATTCAAAGAACGCGAAATTCCGTTTATAACTGTTTTAAACAAGGTTGAACTGCTGGAAGAAGATAGTGAACAGCAGAAAGCTTTAAAGGAATTAAATCAATTTTTTGAAAAGCACGAACTGGACTTTATCAAGGCCAGTGCGGAAGCTGAGATTAACATTGATTTAATCCGAGAGGAAATCGTCGAAAAGATGCCTCGAGATCACAGTCGAAAAACAATTGTGGGTGATCTGATCGAGCCGGAAGATGTAGTGGTTTTAGTGACTCCAATTGACAGTGCTGCTCCTAAAGGGAGACTGATTTTACCTCAGGTGCAGACAATTAGAGATATCTTAGACCATAATGCTACAGCTCTGGTGACCAAAAAAGCGGAAGTACACTCTGAAATTAATAAACTGCAAAAGAAGCCAAAAATTGTGGTTACTGACTCACAGGCTTTTGAAACAGTATCTGAAGAAGTACCGAAAGATATTCTGTTGACAGGATTTTCAGTTCTTTTTGCTCGCTACAAAGGGGATCTTAACACTTTTGTCAGGGGAGCAAAGGCTATGGAAAAATTAAAGTCTGGAGATAAAGTTCTGGTGGCTGAAGCCTGTACACACCGCAGGCAGCAGGATGATATTGGCACAGTTAAAATTCCTAACTGGGTTCACGAAAAAATAAGTTCGGAGATTGAATTTGAACATGTTTCCGGCAGAGAATTTCCGGATAATCTGGAAGAATATCAGTTAATTCTGCACTGCGGCAGCTGTATGTTAAACCGCAAGGAAGTTTTATCGCGACTAAAAGAGGCGACAGCGGCAGGAATTCCGGTAATCAATTATGGAATGGGAATTGCCTGGCTGCACGGCATTTTGGATCGAGCTTTAAAACCCTTTCCCGAAGCTTTGGAACTCTGGCAGCAGGATCGCTCAGAATTGGACTGTAAAAAACGGGAAGAGGTGGTTTAGTTGAATCAATTTAAAATAAAAAGTCTGGTCGATCAGGCCTTTGAAAAATCAGTTCTAAGTAAAAAAGAAATTGCAGCTCTGCTGGCTGCAGATATTGCAGACCTGGATTATCTGCTGGAAAAGGCTGATCAAAAAAGAGAAGAAATCTGTGGAGATGAGGTTCATTTAAGAGCAATCATTGAGTTTTCGAGCTACTGTAAGCAGAACTGTCATTATTGTGGTTTACGAAAAGATAATCAGCAGCTTAAACGCTATCAACTGGAAAAAGAAGAAATAATTAAAACTGCTCAGATGGCAGCTGAACTGGGCTATCAGACAGTTGTACTGCAGTCAGGTGAAGATCAATATCCGGCTGCAGAGATTGCAGAAATTATCAAAGAAATTAAAAAAACAACCAGGATGGCAGTTACCTTAAGCCTGGGAGAAAGGGATTTTGCCGCCTATAAGCTCTGGCGGGAAGCAGGAGCTGATCGTTATCTTTTAAAACATGAAATAGCCGATCGGGCTTTATATGAAAAATATCATCCCGGAATGAGTTTTGCCAATAGAATTGAAAGTCTTGAATATTTAAAAACAATTGGTTATCAGATCGGAAGTGGAGTTATAATTGATCTACCGGGACAGACTCCAGAGATTCTGGCTGAAGATTTGCTGCTCTCACAGGATTTAGAACTTGATATGATTGGCTCAGGTCCCTTTATTCCTCATCAGCAGACTCCTCTTAAAAATAATAAAACTGGCACAGTAGAGATGACTCTAAAATTCACCGCTTTAAGCAGGCTGCTGCTGCCGCTGGTCCATATTCCAGCTACTACAGCTCTTGGAACAATTGATGCTGAGGGCAGACAGAAGGCTTTAAGAGCGGGGGCCAATGTTGTGATGCCAAATGTGACTGATTCAAAGTACAGAGAGCAGTATCAGATTTATCCTGAAAAAATATGTATTAATGAAAAAGCAGGAGACTGCCGTCAGTGTATCGGTGGAATCATTGCTTCACTCGGACGCCAGGTCAGTCAGAATAAAGGACACAGTTTAAGATAATATAAAAATAATCAATTAAAATAGTTTTAACAAATTAATAAATATTTTATAAGCAAAAACTCCCACTCAGGCTGTATTTTATATCAACAGTCATTGTGGGAGTTTAATTATTCTCCTTTTTTATCCTGTTTATTGTTTTTATTCTGGTTATTATCTTCATGATGATGGCTGAAGTCAAGAGCCTTATTAGTTGCTGCAAAGTATTCAGTCTCAGGTAGAAAAATATTTCCCTTTCCAATTTTATCGGCCAGTCCGACTTTGCGAAAAATTTTAAAAATATTTTTATTGACCCCCGTCAACATAATCTCGCCACCATTTTTCTGAACTCTGTCAATAAATTCTTCCAGAACTCTAATGATTGTGACATCAATTCTAATTACATTGCGAAAGCGGATAATAAAATCTGTATTAGGTTCAAAAAATTGATCGAGCTGGTTTTTTAAGTCATCAGCTGCACTGAAGTGAACAGCTCCTTTAAGATCAATAACCCGGGCCTGCTGAGCTGAAATTTCTGAATTATCGGCTTTATTCTGACTGGCATGGTGCAGGTGATATGCCCGGTCATCTTCTTTTTTATCATAGTAGAGCATTTCAATATCAGCTTTTTTAGAAATTTGTAAAACTACAACTAGAGAAACTATAACTCCAAAGTAAATTGCCTGATCAAGATTTGGCAGGACAATAGTAGCCATAAAAGTTGACCAGAAGATTAGAGCATCTCCTTTGGTAGTTTTCATATTTTTTGTAACTTCTTTAAGATCTACAATTCCAATAGCAGCTGCAATTACAAGACCGGCTAAAACAGAAACTGGAATGTAGGCTAAAAGGGGCCTAAAAAAGAGTATAAAAATTATTATTGATAAGGCACAGAAAAATTGGGATATTCTGTGTTTGGCGCCTGAACTAAGATTAGCAAAAGTATTAGAAAAAGAAGCAGAAATTGCAAAGCCGCTGAAAAATGAAATAATCATATTTGTAATTCCCTGGCTTCTAAATTCTCTATTAAAATCAGGTTCTTCATTTGTTTTTAAAGCAACAGCCTGCAGAACAGCCATTGTTTGAATCAGACCGAGTAAGGCAATGGAAAAAGCCTTGGTATAAAGCTGACCGACCAGGTGCCAGTCGAAGTTTATAATATTAAAATCGATAATTTGTTTAGGTATTTCTCCCACCAGAGGGATCAGATTGTTAATACCTGAGACTGCAGTTATCAGAGATACTATCAAAACTGTTAATAGATATTCCGGGAGCTCTTTTTTGATAAGCGGAATAGTATAGATTAAAATTAAAGTTAAAATTCCAACCCCCAGATTAACATAGTTCAGCTGTGAGATATTCAAAATAAACTGCCAGCCTTTGGTAATTACATTTGAACCGCTGACACTAACACCTGTAAAATTTTCGATCTGAGAAAATAAAATCAAGATGGCAGCTCCATGAGAAAGAGCCACAACTACCGGGTGAGAAACATATTTAATCAGTTCACTTAAATTAAAGCTGACCAGCAAGAATTGAAATAAACCAATGAGAAAAGTAGTGAGAAATATTATTTCTAAATAATTTTCTCCCTGAAAGTTGTTTAAACTACTAAAAAGAGCAACTGCCATCATATTTGTGGGCCCAACAATGATATACGATGATAGATTAAAAATTGAAGCTGCTAACATTGAAAATATTGAAGCATAAATACCATAAATCGGATTAATTCCTAAAATTAAAGCATAAGCCATATTTTGCGGCAGGGCAATAGTAGCAGTTGTTAAACCACTGATCATATCTGCTCGATATTTCTGACTTAGGTTTTTTATAGTTTGCAAGGTGATTCACCTCGTTTATATAAATAACTTCAACTTTAATTTTAGTTTAACAGGCCAGCTCAAAACTTTCAATTGATTTTCTTAAATTTTAGTATTAATTAAATAAAATTTAAAAAATAATTGCCTTATTTACTTGCTACTAGAAATCTAAATTGAAAAATCTAAATTGAAATTTGTTAAAATATTACTTGAGCTTTAAAGTAAATTATCAGCCCAATATTTATTGATTTAGAGAAAAAGTCTAGAGGTGGTTTGATGTCTATAAATAAAAACAAATATTTTTTGATTTTAGTTTTAGCAGTTATAGTTACAATGCTGGTCAAAATGATTTGGGGATTTTAAATTTTGTGCCCC
The DNA here is from genome assembly GCA_046260625.1 of Halanaerobium sp. GTDB lineage: Bacteria > Bacillota > Halanaerobiia > Halanaerobiales > Halanaerobiaceae > Halanaerobium. The sequence goes on from JBHEOV010000022.1 coordinate 11,714, forward strand.
AATCAGCACGAAATAAAATGGCAGAAAAAGATATAGATTTAAATGCTCTTAGTAAAACCCTTGATGATCTCTCTGAGGAGAAAGAAATTTTGCGGGTAGAGGATGAGGGAGAAATAGTTATTATAAGGGTTGATTAATTTCATTTGATTAATTCAAATTTCTATAGTATAATAAAGCTAGATAGAGATTTCGACATAAATAAATTTAAAATCAAAGACTGGGGAGCCAAACTGGAGCTGAGAGGATGAGCAATCATCGACCCAATAACCTGAACCTGGTAATGCAGGCGTAGGTAGTAATATAAAGAAATTAAACCCTCCGGTTTGTTCCTCACAAATCAGGAGGGTTTTTATTATGCAGAATAAATTTTCAACAAGAATGTTAGCTGAGATTGGGGTTGCTGTGGCGCTGGCAGTAGTCTTAAATTTTCTCAAATTATGGCGGATGCCCCAGGGTGGTTCTGTTAGTTTAGAAATGCTGCCCATTTTTGTAGTTGCATTTCGCTGGGGATTGGGAGCCGGTATATTTGGGGGACTGGCCTATGGTTTGCTGCAGCTGATGTTTGGAGCCTATGTTATTCATCCGGTACAGCTGATTATGGATTATCCTTTACCCTATATGGTTCTCGGAGTAGCAGGAATATTCAAGATCAGAAAAGATGAGATTATTCAGCCTTTAAAGATGTTCTGGGCGGTAGTAGTTGCCTCTATTTTAAGATTAATAATTCATATTTTATCAGGTGCTATCTTTTTTGGCAGTTATGCTCCTGAAGGTCAGAACGTCTGGGTTTATTCGACAGTTTATAATGCCACATTTTTGATTCCGACTACAATTGTTACTTATGTTGTGGTGATGATTGTAATGAAAGCACTAGAAAGAGAATGAAGCACTTAATGTGCTAACGCAAATCTAACTATTTTCTATAAAAAACAATTTAATATTTAACAGGGGAGCCCTACGGCTGAGAAAAAGCAGATACTTTGACCCTTTGGACCTGATCTGGATAATACCAGCGAAGGAAGTTGTGCAATATTACTGTTATAAATTAATTATTAAGCACAGTTTCCTTAGTTGGAGACTGTGCTTTTTTTATTTTGTAAAAAAATTGGAGGGTGATTAAATTGGATAATAAAAAATTAACTTTTTCAGCTCTATTAATTGCTTTAGGTACAGTGACTGGACATTTAATTTATATTCCGATCGGAGTAGCAAAAGCCTTTCCGGTTCAACATTTAATCAATATTTTATCAGCAGTACTTTTAGGACCGCTCTATGCAGTCTGGAATGCTTTTGCAATCTCTTTGTTTAGAAATATGCTGGGCACAGGTTCACTGCTGGCTTTTCCGGGAAGTATGATTGGAGCCCTGATGGCAGGACTGCTCTATCAGAAGTTTAAATCTCAAAACTGGGCTTTATTTGGTGAGCTTTTTGGAACAGGAATTCTGGGAGCGATAGCAGCCTATCCGATTGCCCTTTTTTTAATGGGCAGCAGTTCAGCTATTTTCTTCTTTGTCCTTCCATTTTCTTTGAGTGCTGCCGGAGGAGCATTGATTGCCTATTTATTCTTAAAAACAGTGGAAAAGGCAGACAGTTTAAGTTTTATTGATGAGTTGAACTAAAGCATTCTATTTTATTAATCAGCATAATTTAAAAACAGCTAAAAGGAGTTGATCAAAGTGAAAAAAGTTTTAACAATTGCAGGTTCTGATTCTGGAGGAGGTGCTGGGATTCAGGCTGATTTAAAAACAATGACAGTTCACCAGCTTTATGGAGCTTCGGTAATTACAGCTATTACTGCTCAGAATACAATGGGGGTTCAAAAGGTGATAACTCTTTCTGAAGCAGAAGTTAGATCACAGTTAGATTCTGTTTTAAAAGATATTAAATTTTCTGCTTTGAAAACTGGAATGCTGGCCAACAGCAAAATTATTGAAGCAGTGGCTTTAAAGATCAAAGAATATTCACTTTCCAATCTGGTAGTAGATCCAGTAATGGTAGCTACCAGTGGGGATTTACTTTTAGAAAGAGAAGCAGTAGCTAGTTATATAGAGAAACTTTTTCCTCTGGCCGAAATTATTACTCCCAATCTGCAGGAAGCTAAAGTGCTGGCCGGATTAGAGGAAGAGGAGAATGTTGATCCCTATTATCTGGCAGAGAAATTAATTAATTATGGCAGCCCTTATGTTTTGATTAAAGGTGGTCATGCCAGCAGGTTTAAAAAACCTAAAATTGCGCTCGACCTACTTTATGATGGCAGCCAATTTGTAGAATATGAAGCAGAATATATTAATACCAATAATACTCATGGAACAGGCTGTACCCTTTCGGCGGCTATAGCTTCCAATCTGGCAGAGGGAATGGAAATGGAAGCTGCTGTAAAAAAAGCGAAGGATTTTATTACTGGAGCCATCAAAAATAATTTTACAGTTGGTCAGGGTAATAGTCCGGTAAATCACTTCTGGAATTTAAATCGTGGAATTTTATCAGGACTGGATAACTTAACTTCAGTTACTACAGAACAAAGAAAGGAGAGATTATGAAAAATATAAACTGGGATTTATATTTTATTACCGAAGAAAGTCTTGCAGCAGGTAGAAAAACAATTGAAGTTGTTAAGCAAACAGCGGCAGCTGGAGTTGATGTGATTCAGCTGCGGGAGAAAAAGATGTCTTTACGAGAAAAATTTAAGCTCGGTAAAAAGATCAAAAAAATATGTAAACAGCATAAGATTGATTTTATTGTCAATGATCGGGTGGATCTGGCTCTGGCTCTAGATGCAGATGGGGTTCATCTGGGTCAGACTGACCTGCCCCTACAAACTGCCCGCGAAATTTTAGGGCCTGATAAAATTATAGGTCTTTCCGCCTGGAAAAATCAGGAAATTTTAGCTGCTGAGGCTGGTGGTGCTGATTATCTGGGGGTAGGTTCTATTTTTAAAACTGACTCTAAAAACCTTAATCCAGAAAAAAATGGAATCGGTGTTAATAAAATTAGAGAGATTAGGAATCAAAGCAAATTACCGCTGATTGCAATTGGTGGATTGAATAAAGATAATTCCTCACAGGTGATCAAATCTGGTGCCGACTGCATTTCGGTAATTACTGCGATAAATAGGGCAAAAAATATTAGTCAGGAAACAGCTGAATTTAAAAAAATTATCAAAAGAGCAAAATCTAAAAGGAGGGCATAAAATTGTCAGTAGAAAATAATAATCTTTCAGCAGAAATTGATCAAAAATGGAAACAGATAAAAGATATAATAAAAAAAGAAAAACCTCTTATTCATCATATCACCAATAATGTAACTGTTAATGACTGTGCTAATATCACTTTAAACTTGGGAGCTCTGCCGGTGATGGCCCCAGGAGCAGAAGAATCAGCTCAAATGGTGGAAAATGCTTCTGCTTTAGTTTTAAATTTAGGTACTATCTCTTCCAGTCAGCTGGATTCAATGCTCAAAGCAGGTCGGAGGGCAAATCAGCTTGGGATCCCTGTAATTTTAGATCCGGTAGGGGTTGGATCTACTGAATTTAGAAACAAAGCGGCTCACAAATTAATAACTGAGCTGGAGCTTACTGTTATTAAAGGTAATCAAGGAGAAATATCCTTTTTAGCAGGCCAAAAAGCAGAAGTTAAAGGAGTTGAAGCAATAGGTAACTATTCACAAATTGAGTTAACGGCTGAAAACCTGGCAGCTAAATTAAATACAATTGTTGTAGTTAGTTCAAAAATTGATATTATTTCTGATGGAAAAATAACTAAAAAAATTAATAGAGGTAGTCCATTAATGGCAGAAGTAGTAGGTACAGGCTGTATGCTGGGTTCAACTCTGGCTGTTTTTACAGCTGCAGCAGGGAGCTCTAACTTTAAGTTGATTGAGCTGTTGGAGACTGCAGTTTATCATTATGCCTTAGCGGCTGAAAAAGCAGCAGCAAAAGAGCAGACTCCAGCAAAATTTAAACGAGAATTTATGGATAACATTTATTTGAAAATGAATTAAAATTAAGGGAGGAAATATAAAATGGAAATTAATGATAAGCTCTCAAATAATAATCAGAAATTTAATCAGGGTGCAGAAGATTTTGAAATCTGGTTCAAAAATAATAAGAATATTTTCATGACAGAATTTAAGGCTTTAGAAAAAATGGTATCAGATCCCCAAAATTGTATAAGTATAGGAATTGGAAATGGACTTTTAGCAGAAAAATTGGGTATAAAAAAAGGGATAGAACCTTCTCAAGCTATGGCAGAACTGGCGCGAAAAAAAGGAATTGAAGTTATTGAAGGTAGAGCCGAAGCTATTCCACTGGCAGCGGAAAGCGTAAAACAGGTTTTGCTGGGTACAATATTGTCTTATGTTGATGATAAAAGAAAAGCTGTTGAAGAAGCTTTTAGAATACTAGAAAAAGGAGGAGAAGTAATAATTTCTATACTTCCAGCTGAAGCCTCTTTTGCTCTGCTTTACAGACTTGTTTCAATTGAAGGGTATTATCTAAATAAAATTTCACCTGATTATCCTTATCCAATTGAATTTCTTGAAGGTACAGACTGGATTTCTACTGAAGATCTAATAGTAATTATGGAAGATGCAGGCTTTAAAAATTTAGAATTTTTACAGACACTTACTAAACACCCTAAATATGCCAATGAATCAATAGAAGCAGCAGTAGCAGGATATAAAAAAGGTGATTATGTAGTTGTTAAGGGGGTAAAATAAATTGAGTTTTCAAGAAATCATTGAAGATACTAAAAACAACTGGAAAAAAGTAATTGAGCATCCATTTGTTAAAGAAATCTTCAGTGGTGATCTAGATGAAGATATTTTTAAATTTTACTTGAAACAGGATTATTATTATTTAAATCAGTCAATGCGAAATATGGCAGTCTTAATTTCTAAACTGGATAATGTTCAAGCAAAACAAAAGTTAATTGGAGTTTTAAATAGTGAAGCAAATGTTGAATTTGCTGAATACGAAAAATTACTTGACTTATATAAAATTAATAAAGCTAACTATAAAAATTTTAGACTTAGTTATGCTAATATTTCCTATTCCAATTATTTGCTTGCAGTGAGCTCTCAAAATTCTTTTGCTGAGGGTTTAGCAGCTCTAATTCCCTGTTACTGGATTTATCAAAAAATGGCTGAAGAACATTCTGATCATTTAAGAGAAAATAAAAATGAAATATATAAAAACTGGGCTGCTGTTTTTAGAAGCAGTGAATATAGAGAATTAGTTGAAGACTTAATTATTCTTTTAGAAGCAAAATTAACTGAAGCAAATTTTGAACAGCTGAAAGATCAATTCAATAATTCAATTAAATTTGAATATCAGTTTTTTGATGATGTATATCAAAAAAAGTTATGGGAAATTTAAAGAAAATAATACTCGCTTGAACTTGATATAAATAATATATAAATAAGCAAATATTAAAATTATAGATTTTATATCTAAGCCAGCCTCAGATTGGGGTTGGCTTTTTGTTTTTGATTTAATTATAAGAAAATCACTCAGCTTATTGCAATTAGCTTTCAAAAAAGATAAACTATAATTAACTAAAAATTATAACTACTAAAATTGGAAACTGATTTAATGTCTTAATTTATAAATAACAGTGAGCAGCGAGTTCAGCAGCTGCTTGAATTTTAAAGGGGGATGATGGCAGGAGGAGAAGGGGAACAGCGGCTTTTAGACTGGGAATAGAATTTAGCAGTTTTATATTTAAAAATAACTTTCGGAAAATGTACTAAAAGGAGGAAAATAATAAAATGCAATTTTTAATCAACAATCCACAATTCTGGCGCAGTGAAGGAATGAATGAAGAAATTCCAGAAAATATGGAGCTTAAACTTAAAAATGGAAAACTTGAAATTCCAGCAGAGATAAAAGAAAAATTGGGACTTAATTCAGAGACAGAAATTAAAATTCAGTTTAATCAAAAGGGGATGTATATCGAAAGGGCTGATCCCAGACTGACCAAAGTCTATATTGAGCCGACAAGTGACTGTAATTTAAACTGTAAAACCTGTGTCCGCCATTCCTGGGACGAAGAAATGGGTTTTATGCAGCTTGAGGACTACCAAAAATTAATTGAAGAGCTAAAAGAGTTTAAGGGTCTTCAGAAAATCTCATTCTGGGGAATTGGGGAACCGCTTTTTCATCCTCAGATTGCAGAAATGGTTAAACTGGCTTCTGAATTGGGAGTCAAAACTCAGATAATCACCAATGCTCTTTTACTGGAAGAGGATAAGGCAGAAGCCTTACTGGAGGCAGGATTGGACAGCCTGGTAGTTTCTGTAGATGGAACTTCTCCCGAAACAATGGCTGATATTCGTTCCGGAGCAGATCTAAAGACTGTAATTCAAAATGTGCAGAAATTCCGCAGTCTGCGAGATAAAAAACAGAAAGAATGTGAAATTGGGATTGAATATGTAATCATGAAATCCAATGTGGATGAACTTAAAGATTTACGTAAGCTTGCTTTCAGAATGGGAGCTTCTTTTATCTTTCTGACAAATCTTTTACCCTACACTGAAGATATGTCTGATGAAATACTTTATTCTTTTTCTATCAGCCGTTCCCAGCCGGAGATTAGAACTGAGCACAGACCAGAAATTTATCTACCTCCAACTGATCTGCGGGAGGATATCATTCGTGATCTGGCTGCAGTCGGGGGGAAGTCAAGTTCGATCAGTACAACTCAGGTTCCTTTTAATCCTCATCAGGGTTACTGTAAATTTGTCGAAGATGGTTCAATCGCTGTAAACTGGCAGGGAGAGATCAGCCCCTGTATTGCTTTAATGCACAGTTATGACCTCTATATTAGAGAAAGGGAAAAGCATATTAACAAATATTCTCTTGGCAAAATTTCAGAAAAATCACTAACTGAAATCTGGAACAGCAGCGAATTTAGAGATTTTCGAAAAAAAGTTAAAGACTTTCCTTTTTCAGATTGTACCCAGTGTTCTGGCTGTGAAATGTCTAAAGAAAATGAAGAAGATTGTCACGGTAATGAATTCCCGGTCTGTGGAGACTGTCTCTGGGCCAGAGGAGTTATTCAGTGTCCTTAAAATTCTAAAACTTTGCTGTGAAAATAATAATTAAATATATTGCTTGACTTCCATAAATTACTTGATTATAATATAGATGTAATGTGTAAATTTTCTGAATTTACACAAAAAAATAACAAAGGGAGTGTTGCAAAGTGGCACAAGAAAGTAGATATTTTATTCCGTCCGTTAATGTTTTAGGTAAGGACACAGTCGGTGAAATTGGGGAGTATATTAAAAGGCAGAATGGTACAAAAGCTTTGATCGTAACTGATGAAGTTTTGGTCAAGATTGGTATAGTTGAAACTGTAACTGATCATCTGGAAGCAGCAGGTATTGATTATGCTGTATTTGATGGAGTTCAGCCAAATCCGACAGTATCTAATGTGGAAGCTGGCCTGGAAATGATTGATTCTGAGGGTATTGATGTTATTGTGTCACTTGGTGGAGGAAGTTCCCATGATTGTGCTAAAGGTATTGCAACTGTTGCGACTAATGGTGGTAAAATCCAGGATTATGAAGGCTTAAATGAGCTTAACAAACCAATTATGCCTCTAGTAGCTGTTAATACTACTGCTGGTACTGCTAGTGAAATGACTCGTTTCTGTATTATAACTGATGAAGAAAGACATATAAAAATGGCTATAGTAGATTGGAGAGTAACTCCTAATGTATCAATTAATGATCCAGTTTTAATGCTTAAAAAGCCACAATCCTTAACAGCTAATACTGGTATGGATGCTTTAACTCATGCAGTAGAAGCTTATGTTTCTACAATTGCAAATCCCCTGACTGATTCAGCAGCTGAAAAAGCATTTGAACTTATTGGCGAAAATTTACGCAAGGTTGTTGCTAATGGTTCTGATTATGAACTTAGAGAAAAAATGGCTTATGCTCAATTTTTAGCAGGTATGGCCTTTAATAATGCTTCCTTAGGTTTAGTTCACGGTATGGCCCATCAGCTTGGTGGTTTTTACGATCTGCCACATGGTGTCTGCAATGCCATTTTACTGCCTCATGTAACAAACTTTAATAAACTTGCTAAACCAGAAAAAGTTGCAAAAATGGGTGAGCTTTTAGGTGCTAATACTTATGGTATGAACTTAATGGAAGCAGCTGATGAGGGAATTAAAGCAATAGTTGATCTTGCTTCCGATTTAGGTATTCCAGGTAGTTTAAAAGAATTAGATGATGTTAATCCTAAAGATTTTGAAACCCTGGCTAAAAATGCTTTAGCAGATGCAAGTAGTGCAACTAACCCGAGACAGGCAACAGTGGAAGAAGTAATTGGAATCTTTGAAAGTGCCTATGAAGGTTTTTAATAATTAGAAAATAAAAATAATTAAATTAATAAAGCAGGAATTAGGCTAACTATATTGAATATTAATAATATACCTTCGAGTCTTTCTGCCTAAGGAGTTTTCTATGGGAGTTAGACCGCTGGGTTGAGGAAGAAATGACTCAGCCTCCCGTGCTTGGAAAGAAGAGTAATTAAAGGAGGTATAAATGATTATGGGAAAAATTTATGAGTACAATGTCTTAAGAGTAGATTTAGCAAAAGAAGAGATTAAGAGAGAAAAAATTGCTGGTGAAAATGTAAAAAAATATCTTGGTGGTCGAGGTCTGGCATCGAAAATTTTATATGATGAAATCGATCCAAAGGTTGATCCTTTAAGCCCTGAAAATAAGCTGATTTATGCAACAGGACTTTTAACTGGAACAGCAGCTTCTACTGGCGGCCGCTATATGGTTGTTACCAAAGGGCCTCTCACAGGGACTATTGCCAGCAGTAACTCAGGCGGTTTTTTTGGAGCCGAATTAAGATTTAGTGGTAATGATATTATAATTTTTGAAGGTAAAGCAGAGCGTCCTCTCTATTTATCAATTAAAGGTGATGAAGTTGAATTAAAAGATGCTTCTCATGTCTGGGGCAAGGGTACCTATGATACCACAGATATTTTAATTGAAGAATCGGGTGATGAAAAATCCAGAGTCAGCTGTATTGGACCTGCTGGTGAAAAAATGGTTAAGTTTGCTTCAATTATGAATGAAAAAGATAGAGCAGCAGGCAGAACTGGAGTTGGAGCGGTTATGGGCTCCAAAAATTTAAAAGCTGTTGTTGTTAGAGCAGATGAAAAACAGGTTGAGTATTATAAAGATGAAATGATGGAAGTTGTAAAAAAACAGACTAAAATTCTTAAAGAAGATGGAGTTACCGGTGAAGGTTTACCTTCCTTAGGAACCAAAGTTCTTGATAATATCTGTAATTCAACTGGAGTTTATCCAACAAGAAACTTCCAGAAATCAACTTATGAAGATGTTGCAGAGGTATCCGGAGAAGCACTTGTTGAAAAAGGTTATCTGCAGGGTAATAAAGGTTGTTATGGCTGTCCTATCCGCTGTAGTAGAAATACTAAACTGCCTAATGGTCGTTCCGGTGAAGGTCCTGAATATGAAACAGGCTGGGCTTTTGGAGCTGACTGTGATGTAAATGATTTAAATGCTATTGTCGAAGCAAATTATATGTGTAATGATCTTGGCATGGATACTATTTCTGCTGGTGCTACAATTGCCTGTGCCATGGAAATGTATGAAGAAGGATATATAGATCAGGAAGAGCTGGAAAATGGTCCAGAACTTAAATTTGGATCTTCAGAATCCGTAATATATTATACTCAGAAGATGGCTCTTAGAGAAGGTATAGGAGATGAAATGGCAGAAGGTTCATATCGTTTTGCCGACTCCAAAGGACATCCTGAATTTTCGATGAGTGTTAAAAAACAGGAATTACCTGCCTATGATCCACGAGGATTACAGGGCCATGGATTAAGTTATGCTACTTCTAATCGTGGTGGCTGTCATGTTAGAGGCTATATGGTTTCTCCGGAAGTTCTTGGTGTGCCAGAAAAGCTTGATCCTCTGGAGCTAAAAGGTAAACCAGAATGGGTTGTTATTTTTCAGGATTTAACTGCTGTAATTGATTCAATTGGAATGTGCCTCTTTACTTCTTTTGCTTTAGGACTTGATGATTATAGAGAGATAGTCAATGCTGGTACTAAATTTGACTATACATCTGAGTCACTGCTTGAGGCTGGAGAAAGAATCTGGAACTTAGAGCGCATATTTAATTATGAAGCAGGAGTAACACCTGATACTGATAAACTGCCTGATCGTTTCTTAAATGAACCAATTCCTGATGGACCTCTAAAAGGAAATGCTTCCAGATATCAAGAAATCCTGCCCGAATATTATAAACATCGCGGCTGGGAAGAAGACGGTTTTATTAGTGATCAGAAATTGCAGGATCTTAAAATCAAATAATAACTTAGTTAGAATTTAACTACTGACTGAGTTTAATTGAGTAATTTAAATCCACTCAGTTCTCTGCCGGGAGCTGAGTGGAATTTTAATATTGAAGGGTGATAAAAATGGCACTGATAGTTAAATTTTATTCTTTGTTTAAAATTAACTTAAAAAGTCCTGGAATTGAATATGAACTGGAAGAGCAGATTGATATTTCTAAATTAATTAAAAAGTTAGATCAAGATTTTGATGGTTATTTTACTCAAAAATTACTGGAAGAAGATGGCAGTATTTCTGCTGGTTCAATTATTCTGGTCAATGGTCATAATGTTATTCATCTGCAAGGACTGCAAACAAAAATTGATAATCAGGATACAGTCACCTTATTTCCACCATCTGCGGGAGGTTAAAAATGAGAGATTATCTAAAAAGACAGGAAAAATTATTTACTAAAAAACAGCAGCAGAAGCTGGCAGAATTAAAGGTTATGATTGCTGGCACAGGTGGGTTGGGTACCAATCAGGCTCTACAGCTGCAGCGGATTGGAGTTAATAAAATCTATCTTTATGATTATGATCAGGTAGAAATTACTAATCTTAACCGACAGCTCTGTTATGGCAAAAAAGATATTGGTCGGCCAAAAGTAGAAGCGGCAGCTGAGTTTTTAAAGCAGTTTGAATTAGAGACTAAAATAGCTGCTCGGAATGAGAAAATAACACTGGAAACAGCAGTCCCGGAAGATGTGGATATTATATTTGATGGTATGGACAATTTTAAATCCCGCTTTATTTTAGACAAACTGGCTTTAGAAAAAAAGCTGCCCTTTATCCATGCCGGTATCGAAGAATTTTTTGCTCAGATTATGCTGGTGCTGCCTGAAAGCAGGCTGCGTTTAGAAGATGTTTTTGCCGGCACAGCCAAAAATGAGATCCCGGCTGTTTTTTCTCCAGCAGTGACAGTAACAGCTTCCATCCAGGTACTGGAAGCTTTAAAATATCTGCTTGATTTTGATGATTATCTAAAAGATCAGCTGCTGCATATTGACTTATTGAGCAATCAAATGGAAAAAATTGATTTAAAATAGAGTCAGACAAGTGAGCTGGTTTATATTTAGCTGATTTTAAAATATATTCGTCTAAAAATTGTAATTTAAATACTTGCAAAAAATAAAGGTCTTTGTTAGTCTTAAGCGCAGGAGATGATAAAAGATGCAGGCAGAAATATATCATTTGTTTCACAGTGGAACCGCTGTCAGAGTTCAGAATAAATTATTTATTTTTGACTATTTTAAAGATGAGCCGCAAAAAGAAAAAGCAGTTGCAAGTTCCTTAGAAAAAGGAGTTATCCGCGAAGATAGTTTTAAAAATATAAATGAAGCTTATGTTTTTGTATCCCACAGCCATCATGATCACTATAATCAGGTTATTTTTGAGTGGGAAAAATATTGTGACAGTATAAATTATATTTTAGCAGCCGAGGTAGAGCTGGAGGCAGAGCTGAAAAATAAGGATAATCTTTATCTAATGGAAAAAGATGAAGAGCTGAAGCTGGAAGATGTCAAGGTTTCAAGTTATGGCAGTACAGATCAGGGGGTCTCGTTTTTAGTCGAACTTGAGAACTTAAGTATTTTTCATGCTGGAGATTTAAACTGGTGGAAGTGGAAAAAATTCAGCCCCAAAGTTCAGGCAAGAGAAGAGAGAGAATATAAAAGAGAAGTTGATAAATTAATTGAAAAACGGATAGATATTGCTTTTGTGCCGGTTGATCCTCGTTTAGAAGAGTATTTTTATCTAGCAGGAGAATATTTTATTGAAGAAATTATGCCTTCCCTTTTCGTCCCTATTCATTTTGCAGACAACTATGATATCACTAGATTTTTTAAAGAGAGATTTAATTCCGATTGGACTCGAGTTGCTGAAATTGCTGAACAGGGAGAAAAAATTATATATACTAGAAAATAAAGAAAATATTTTTAATTTAATAAGGAGGGTTTTCAATGCAGGGAGTAATAACTTTAGGAGAAGCTTTAATTGATTTTACACCATTAGATGATCAGAATCTGGATTTTCGTAAAAATCCAGGTGGGGCCCCGGCCAATGTAGCTGTTGCTTTAAGCAGACTGGGAGTAGATGTTAGTTTTGTGGGTAAGGTTGGAAATGATGTTTTAGGAAATTTTTTAGCAAAAAAATTAGAGTCAGAAAAAATCAATATTGATAATTTAATTTTAACAGATGAGGCTAAAACTGCAATTACCTTTGTCACCTTAGATCAGGATGGAGATCGCAGTTTTGATTTTTACATAGATCCCAGTGCTGACAGATTCTTAAGGTCAGATGAGATTGATACAGAACTTTTTGAGCAGAATAAAATTTATCACTTTGGCTCGATTTCTTTAATTAATCAGCCGGCAAGATCAGCAACAAAAAAGGGGATAGAGCTGGCTCATCAAAATGAGATGCTGGTTTCTTATGATCCAAATTTAAGAGAAATGCTCTGGGATTCACTGGCAGAGGCTAAAGAAATGATTTTATCTGTAATTGATCAGGTTGATATTTTAAAAGTTTCAGAAGAGGAGTTAGAATTTTTAACAGGAACAGCTGAGATTGAAAAAGGGGCAGCCAAATTAAAAGCTGAATTTGAAATTCCAATAATTTTTATCACCTGCGGCAGTGAGGGCTCGTATTATTACTTAAATGATCTCGGCTTTGTGGAGGCTTTTAAGGTTGATGCAGTAGATACT
>JBHEOV010000022.1:24813-25226 GCA_046260625.1 Halanaerobium sp.
TATAGTTCATCATTTTCAGCAAAAGTGGAGTTGAATACTAAAATTAAATTTGATAAATTTTTTTTAATGTAGTATAATAAACTTAAATCTAAATATTTAAATTTAAAAATTTAAAAGTGGGGAGCAAACTGGAAGCTGAGAGGATGAGCAATCATCGACCCATAGACCTGATCCTGGTAATGCAGGCGTAGGTAAGATATTAAGATTATTAAACCCTCCGGTTTGTGGCTTACAAACCTGGAGGGTTTTTGTATTTTAAAGATTATTTTCGCGAAAGGGGTGATTTAATGAAAGCAGCTGTTGATATACAGTGTCTTCCACTGGGAGTTTCAGCTAAAGCAGAAATTTATGATTTAGTTGACAAAGCAATTGCTGTAATTGAGGAAGCTGGTTTTGACTACACAGTTAGCGCT
>JBHEOV010000023.1:0-24179 GCA_046260625.1 Halanaerobium sp.
GTATTAAATGGATAAAAGATTAAAAGGTTTAAAAGAAAGTATTGCTCAAAGACGAGAAAAAGACACAGTTCGCTCTTACAGTATTGGTCGTAATGAGTCCTGTCCCTGCGGCAGTGGTAAGAAATTCAAAAAATGCTGTGCCCGGAACAATCCGGATAAAAGTGTAGAAGAATATTTTGAGGCAGTTAAAGAGGCCGAAAATGAAGAAGAGGTGCTTAATTTATTAAAAGATGCAGTAAAGAACTATCCACTTGAGCACAGATTTCTGCTGCCTTTAATAGTTTATACTTTACAGAGTAATAATTATCAAAAAGCAGGAAAATATTTAAGACATGCCTGGCAGCTGATGGGAACCGAATTAGATGAAGCCTTTATCTCTCCACTGGTCAATATTATGCTGGACCAGGAAGAAATTGATGAGGCAGAAGAACTTGTGCGTCAGGCTCTGGAAGAGAAAGGAGAAAGTATTCCACTCTTAATTGCTCTGGCTGAGGTTTACAAAAAGGGTGAGAATTTTCAGCGGGTTAATGACATTATTGCACGAGCGATGGAGATTGATGCTGAAAATTTACAGCTGATAGTTTTCCGTCTGGAAACTCTAATGGACTTAGATGATGTAGTCAGTGCTTTAAGTCTTTTTGAAAAATATTATGATCAGCTCAAAGAATACAAACATATGCGCGTGATTTCATTTTTAGATGATTTTATCAGGGAAAGATTTAATTTCGCAGAAAATAAAAAGTTAAAGATAAAAGAATCTCTATCTCAGGCAGCAGAGATTTTCCGTGTTTTTCAGCAGCTGGATAATTTAAAAATGAGTTCAGCTGAGAGTGAAGGTAGAGAATTATTGGCTGAGATTAAAGATCTGCCTCCTAAAAATTCACAGATTGCTCTTGATATTCTGGCCCGCTATCTGGGAGCCGAGTTATATACTGACTTTGCTGATTTTGCAGAAGAGCTGGAAGCTGAGCATCTGAAAAATCCTGATTATCTGAGGCTATTATTCTTGGCTGATTATCAGCAGGGAAATCTTAAATCAGCTGAAGATAAAATTAAAACAGCCTTCACCATTGAAAAAAGTAGAAAAGATGGCCATTTTCATAACTGGCAGGTAGCTTCTGATTATTTAAGATTTCTGGTTGAGCATGGAGCTGACGATGATCTGGCTAATTTTGTGGCAGACTTTAGTCAGCTGCTGGGAGAAGAGGATAATCTGCTGGCAAGTTTAATGATGTTAATTGAAAATGAAGAATCCAGAAACTACCAGAAGCTACTTTTAAATAGTTTATTAGAACTCATTGATTCTGGCCTGATCCAGCAAATACAGAAAAAAGATATTTACAACAATCGTTTATTTATTAGTCTGGCCGCCCTAGACGGAGATGAAACAATCTATGATCAGGGAAGAGAGATGACTACTCAGGAATTAAAAGATGTTATAGCAGAAGTTGATGCTGCCGGAGTTAATACTCCAGCCTTAAGTTATGCTAAATTGAGACTGCTCAAATATCAATCAGAACTTGAACAGGAGCAGAAAGAAGAGCTGGTAAATACTGTTGAAAATGCTGCTGTAGAAAGTTATTTTGATACGGTTGCTTATTATGAAACAATACTGAGATTCGCAGATCCGGCACCAATTTTAACAGAGATTCCTCACGGTAAATATTTAGATGATGAGTATCTCGATTTTTATAGATTAATCGCAGCCCTCAAACTCAACTATTATGAGATGGGGACAGAACTTTTCCACCGGCAATTAATGCGAGAAAGTAAACGCAATAAGGTGATGAGTTATTTAGTCAGACTGCTGCGCTACTTTAAACAGGATAAATTGATTGAGCATTTTAAAGTAATGGAAGTTGATCAAATGATCATTAATTATTTAAAAAAACTGACTGAAAGAAGAAAGTAAATAAAAATTTAAGTAAAACTTTCTTAAAACACTTGTTATTTAAGCTAATAATTATTATAATATAGCTATAATAGTCGGGGCGGAATCTTAAAATTAAGAGCTGCACCCAAAAAAAGCTATTAAATACAATAAGTTTAGTCCACCTGGATCAATGGACTGGGATGGGAGGAAAAGAAAATAAAACTCAAAACAAGACAGATCGTGATTGCTGGGATGTTGGGGGCTATTTCTATTATTTTAGGTGCTACAGGACTAGGGTTAATACCCTGGCCCAGTGCAGCCGGACATGCAACAATAATGCATTTACCTGCTATTTTAGGCGGGATTATTGAAGGACCGATTGTTGGACTGCTGATCGGATTGATATTTGGTGTTTTTAGTTTTATCAGAGCTACTAATCCAATATTTGCAGACCCAATTATTGCAGTACTGCCGCGTTTATTTATCGGTGTTGCTGCCTATTATGCCTATCGCTCTACTAAAAATTTCAATCAGAGCACTTCTTTAATTTTTGCAGGAGCAGTCGGAACAATTGTAAACACAGCCGGTGTTTTAATTTTGGCTGTAGTCAGAGGTTATTTGCCTGCAAGTGCTGCCTGGGCAGTTGCTTTTACAAATGGAATACCCGAAATAATTGTAGCGGCTGTATTTTCATTAATCATTGGTAAAGCTTTAATTAATTTTCAAAAAAATAATTAGCAATCAAAAGACTGAAGTAGCTGCTTCAGTCTTTTTTGACTTCACTGCTCCAGATAATGTATAATGTATTATATAGATCAGGAGAATAAACTCCGATTGAGGCTTGAGAGGAGGAGTTAAAATGAAAGATAAGCAGAGAATTAAAGAAGTACTGGAAAATACTGAAATATTGCTTGAGCCAGATGATTTAATTTCTACAGAACATGATACAACTCTCCATTACTATGTACTCAGCAAGCCATATTATCTGGACGAATTTCCGGAGGAAGGTCCAGAAACTAAGGTGCGAGAAGGAAAGATTACCTGGGAAAAGCCTAAGCTTTTAACTCCGGATTATATGATGAACATGAGCGGTTTTAGTGGTGAAGCAAAAAAGGCCATGCAGATTATTGCTCGCGAAAATCCAGATCTGGCCGGATTGCTCTATAAGATGAATTATAAAAAACAATCAATTAGTACTTTTACTATCAGCAGAGAAATAGAGGCGGCTGAAGCTGAAATAAGAGAAGATATAAATGAAGAGGATAGTATTTTAACAGTAATTATTAAGGGAGTAGATGAACTCTGGGATGTTTCGCTGATGAAATTCATTCAGACTTTAATGCTAAAGAGTGCTTATAAATCTCAAATGCCTGATTATGAGGAAAAAGGATTTTTGAGCACAGATGACAAAGGCTATTCTGTAGTTACCAGAAATCTTGAAGGACTGCCTATTGCAGCCAGTGAAGAGATTGAAAAAATGTTTGAGATGGTTAAAAATGGTGATGAAGATCCTTCCCGCTTAAAACAGGAGCTTGATCGCTGGGGAGTTTTTAATGCATATCAAGATAGATTTTTTGATCTGTTTAAGGAGGACTGATAATTATGAAAAGCGCTTATGAGAAAGCAATGGAAAGAGCAGATGAAGTTTATGGAAAAAGTGACGTTGATCTCAATTCTTTAGAAGTTAGAGAAGAACTGAAAGAAATTATGGCTCCATATTTTAAAGGAGAAATTGATGCAGAAGGATTATGGAAGAAGCTGGAATCTAAAGAGGAAGCATACTTAAAGGAAGCACAGCTGATGTTAGTTGAATCAATTGGACTGCGTAATTCTTCTGAGCAGATAAAAAGACGTAAAGAGGCTGTTGTTGCTGTTGAATCACTTAAAGAAAGTGGCAGCAAGGCCAACTTTTTTGAAAAGCAGTTTACTCAGGCTCAGAGCTTACAGCAGCAGTATCAGACTCAGAAAAAGCAGCTGGATGAGCAGGTAAAACAGCATTTAGAGCAGGCACAACAGGGACAGTCACAAAATCCACTGGCCGCAGCTCAGAATGGAAGCGAAGGTCAGAATGGAATGAATGCTCAAATGAGGCAGCAGCTGGCTCAAAAAGTATCAGAGTTTCAGGAAGGATTTAATAAAAGATTCAATAAATTATTAGAAAAAATGAAAGCCGAAATTGAATAATTTAGAATAAAATTTAAATTAAATTTAATAATAAATTGATAAATTAAATCATATTTATATAAAAATCCGACTTTTAAGTCGGGTTTTTTGCTTTAAAAGCTAAAAATAAACAGGAAAAGTTTAATCAAGCTAGAATATTATATTAAGAAGATATTTAGGTAACGATTACTTGTAAATGTTCACCATAATATATTAATGAAAATAAACTAAAATTTATAAGTAACTGGTACCATTAAGATGGAGGCTAAATAATGATAAGAAATATAATTTTTGATCTGGGCAATGTACTGCTTGATTTTGATCCTGACAGTTATTTAGAAGATTTAGGCTATAGCGGAGAAATCAAAGATAAATTAAAATCAGAAATTTTTGCAACAGAAGAATGGCTGCAGCTTGACCAAGGTACGATCACTCAAAAAGAAGCAGTTGAAAAATGGCAAGAGCGCAATCCTGAGATAAAAGATGAAATTGGAGATGTAATGTCTGCCTGGGAAAAAATTCTAACTTTAAAAAGCGATACAGCAGAAATTCTAGAATCTCTTGCAGCAAAAAATTATAAAATGTATATATTATCAAACTTTCATCAAAAGGCATTTGACTATGTCAGCAGCAAATATGATTTCTTTAAATTTTTTGATGGTCGGGTTATTTCAGCAGATATTGGATTAATTAAACCAAATGCTGAAATTTATGATCACCTTTTAGATAAATTTGATTTAAAAGCAGAAGAAACAGTTTTTATTGATGATTCTAAGGAAAATATTAAGGCAGCCTTCAAAAAAGGTATCAGAGTAATTCATTTTAAGGATGCAGATAGTTTAGAAAAAGAGTTAAAATTATACCTCAGGGAGTGACGACTATGCCACATATTTTATTTGGCCGTTCCAAAGAACTGGAAATTGAAATTACAGAATATTTAGACCTTGTCAATCAGGGAGCTCTAACTTTTAAAAGAGATTTAAAAAGATATATTAAAAAAGATTTTAAGCTCTTTGAAGAATCATTGAGCGATATTAAAAAAATTGAAAATAATGCTGATGAACATCAAAAGAATATCAAGTATAAGCTCTACAAATATATGCTGATTCCGGAATCAAGAGCAGATGTATTAACAATTATTGAAGAAATAGATACCATTACAGATCTGGCTAAAGAAGTTATTTATGAAATTTCTATAGAGAAACCCGTGATTCCTGCTGAACTGGAAAGTGATTTTTTAGAATTGGTAGAAAACAGTTCTGAGGCAGTTGATATGCTTGTTAAAGCAGTCAGGTCATTTTTTGAAGAAATTGCTCAGGTTAATGATTATGTGAATAAGGTTCATTTTTTTGAACATCAGGCAGATAAAAATGAAGAGAGATTGAAAAGAAGGATTTTCTCTGAAGAATGTGAGAAACTTGAAATTTGTTATAAACTGCAGTTAAGATATTTTATTGAAGAGATTGCCGCCTTATCTGATCAGGCAGAAATGGTAAGTGAGGAAGTATCGGTTGCATCTGTTAAAAGAAGAATTTAAATCAGTAAATGGTGGTGTGAAAAATGATTGAAGTTATTATTTATCTTTCCAGTGGTCTCTTTTTAGGCTGGTCTTTAGGAGCCAATGATGCGGCCAACATTTTTGGAACAGCAGTTGGCAGCAAGATGCTTAAATTTTCTACAGCGGCAATGATCATGACAATTTTTGTGATTTTAGGATCTGTGGTCAGTGGAGCCGGTGCCTCACATACCCTGGGAGCCTTAGGTCAGGTTGGAACTCTGCCTGCAGCCTTTGTGGTTGCTTTTTCAGCAGCACTTGCAGTCTACTGGATGACAAAATTAAGTTTGCCTGTATCTACCTCTCATTCAATTGTTGGTGGTATTATTGGCTGGAACCTTTATTCCGGTTTTGCTACTGATTTAAGTGTTTTAAGAGAGATTGTAGGAGCCTGGATATTTTCACCAGTTTTATCAGCGGCTTTTGCAGTAGTTTTATATTTTATTTTTAAAAAAGTCTTAAATAATTCCAAAATCCATCTGCTGCACCTTGACTTTTATACTCGCTGGGGATTAATGATTGTTGGAGCCTTTGGTGCCTATTCTCTGGGAGCTAATAATATTGCCAATGTAATGGGAGTTTTTACTGGAATTATGGAGATTCCAAATTATGAGCTGGGAATATTTAATTTCAGCGGTGCCCAGCAGCTATTTTTGCTGGGAGGAATTGCGATTTCAGTCGGAGTAGTTACTTATTCAAAAAGAGTAATGCTCACTGTTGGTTCAAATATTATGGATATTTCGCCAATCGGAGCCTTTATAATTGTGCTGGCAAGTTCTACCACTCTTTTTATTTTTGCTTCTGCCACCCTGAAGAATTTTTTAATTATGCTTGGACTTCCTTCTTTGCCGCTGGTGCCGGTTTCAAGCTCACAGGCAGTAGTTGGAGCAGTATTGGGACTGGGTCTGGCCAAAGGTGGAAGAAACATTAATTTTAAATTGCTGAGTAAAATTGGAGTTGGCTGGATCTTAACTCCGATTACAGCAGCATTTATATCTTTTTTTCTATTATTTTTTATGGAAAATGTATTTATCAGAACAGTGGTTTAAAAATATCAAATTGGATTATAATGATTGTTTTTTTTATTTGATAAAGATAAGAAGATTATAATTAATATAAGAGAATAAGAATTGGAAGAGGTGATTAAATGTTTGAAGGTGTAAAAATTGAGAATTATATAGGAATTTTAATTGAAAAAATTGAAAATAGCTTTTTAGTCTGGTCTAATCTGATTGAATTGATAATTTTTTTATTACTCCTTGCTGCTGCTTATTTTTTATCTAAGCTTTTATATAAACATGTTGATGAGCTGCTCGGTAAAATAGAGCCCTTAAAAGAAAGAAAAAGATTTAGAATAATTGATCAATTGTTATATCCTTTAGTTTTAATGATTTTAGTTGGGATATATTATGTTACTGCTGTTTCTTTTAATCTACCAATTGTAATTATTAGCATTTTTGCTAATTTAGTTTCAGCCTGGCTGATAGTAAAGACAATAACTCTATTTTTTCCGCGGAATGGAATGTTTCGTTTTATATCAGCTTTAATCTGGATAATTGCAGCTTTAAGGATACTTAATATCTATCAAGAGACACTTGAGCTGCTTGAAAGTTTAGCATTTAACAGCGGCAATTTAAGAATTTCATTATTATTAATTATAAAGACAATAATTATTTTCAGTATTTTATTCTGGCTGGCTGGAAAATTAAGTCGCCTGGTAACAAATAGAGTTGACAGCAGTGATGGGCTGACCCCGTCTGTAAAAGTTTTACTCAATAAAATAGCTAAATTTTTAATTTTCACTTCTGCAATCTTATTTACTTTAAGTTCAGTTGGAATTAATTTAAGTGCCTTTGCCTTCCTTGGTGGTGCTATTGGTGTTGGTTTAGGTTTTGGACTGCAGAAAATTGTGTCTAATTTTATCAGTGGAATTATTATCCTGGCTGATAAATCAATTAAACCAGGAGATGTAGTAGAAATTGGTGATGTTTACGGCTGGGTCAGAAAACTTGATACCCGCTTTGTTTCGGTGGTCACCCGCTCTGGTAAAGAATTTTTAATTCCAAATGAAGATTTTATAACAAAAGAGGTGATTAACTGGTCTTATAGTGATGAACTTGTCAGAATCGATGCAGACGTAGGAGTGTCCTATAATAGTGATTTGCGGCTGGTCCAGGAATTGATGATGGAGGCGGTTGAAGAAAAAGAAAGAATTTTAACAGAACCGGAGCCTAATGTACTTTTAATAGGCTTTGGAGACAGCTCTGTTAATTTTGAACTCCGTTTCTGGATCAGTGATCCTCGGAATGGAATTCAAAATATCCGCAGTGAAGTATTATTTTCAATCTGGGATTGTTTTAAAGAAAATGAGATTGAAATTCCATTTCCACAGCAGGATTATCATTTAAAGTCACTGCCGGCTGATTTAAATAATTATTTAAACAAAAAACAGCTTGATCAGGGTGATGAAATCTCTAAAAAAGAAAATGAAGATAAAGATAAAAAACATGATGAGGATAAAGAAGATGATGGAAATAAAGCTGAAGTTAAATAATAGTAAATTTTTAAAATGATTAATTATAAATTTTAAGGAGGCTAAATAATGAGTAAAATTTTAATTCCTTTAGCAGAAGGTTTTGAAGAAATTGAAGCAGTTACAAATATTGATATTTTAAGAAGGGCAGGATTAGATGTGCTTACTGCAGGAATTGATAGCAAAGAAATAAAGGGAGATCATGATATTAATGTAAAGGCAGATATAGAAATAAAAGATGTTGATTCCAGTGATATTTCTGCTATAGTTTTACCAGGAGGAATGCCCGGAGCAGCAAATTTACGGGATAATGCTAAATTATTAGAGCTGATTAGAGAGGTAAATGAAAAAGACGGTCTCTGTGCAGCAGTCTGTGCAGCTCCGATAGTTTTAGAGGCAGCAGGAGTTCTAGAAGGAAAGAAGGCTACCAGTTATCCCGGCTTTTCAGATGAGATGGGTTCAGCGGATTACCAGGAAGAAAGAGTTGTTGTTGATGGTAATATTATTACCGGCCGTGGTCCAGGAGTTGCTGAGGAATTTGCTTTAACTATAGTAGAATATCTGCTCAGCAAAAAAGATAGAAAAGAATTGGCGGAATCCATGCTTGCTAGAAAATAGACTTTATTTATATTCTCCTCCATATGGGGGAGAATATTTATTTAAGTTATGGGGGTATTATAATGGCAGCAATTAAATTGAGTGAACTGGACCATATTATTGAAAAACACAGCAGTAAAAAGGGTAATTTAATACCTGTCTTACATGAAATTCAGGAAAAGACAGGATATCTTCCGCCTGAAGTACAGAGGTATGTCAGCGAAAATTTAGGAATAGCGATGAGTAAAATTTATGGGGTGATCAGTTTTTATTCATTTTTTACTACTGAGCCCAAAGGTGAGCATACAATTGGAGTTTGTATGGGTACTGCCTGTTATGTCAAAGGTGCAGAGGATATTTTGATGAGAATGCAGAAAGAACTTGGAATCAAAACCGGACAGACAACTAAAGATAATAAATTTACGATGACCATGACTCGCTGTCTTGGAACCTGCAGCCTGGCACCGGTGATTATGATTGATGATCAGATATATGGAAACTTAACGGTAGAAAAAGTTCCAGAGATAATAAATAAATATTAAGCGGGGTGTTAAAATGGCGAAAAACGAAATCTTGATCTGTGCCGGTACTGCCTGTATTTCAGCGGGTGCAGAAGCAATAAAGGCTAAATTCGAATCAGAATTTAAAAAACTAAATTTGACAGAAGATTTTGAATGCGAAATGGTAATCAGTAGTACCGGCTGTGTTGGCCCCTGCAGTCTGGGACCGGTTGCTATAATTAAAGCTGATAATACATTTTATGGAAAGCTAAAAACTGAAGATGTGCCAAAAATTGTTAAACAGCATCTGCAGCAGGGTAAAATTGTAGAAGAACTGTTGACTGAAGAAGAAGGCGAAAAAATTGAAGATTTTAAGGATCTTCGCTTTATGAAAAAGCAGAAAAGGATTGCTCTCCGGAATACAGGAATTATTGATCCCAATAAAATTGAAGAGTATCTGGAAAGAGAAGGCTATCAGGCTTTAAAAAAAGTTTTAAATAAAATGACTCCAAAGGAAGTGATAGCAGAAATTAAGGACTCCGGCCTCAGGGGAAGAGGAGGAGCAGGTTTTCCGACCGGATTAAAGTGGAGTTTTGCTCAGCAAAATAAAGCCGATCAGAAATACATAATCTGTAATGCAGATGAGGGAGACCCGGGTGCTTTTATGGACCGCAGTATTTTAGAAGGAGATCCGCACAGCATTATTGAAGCAATGGCAATCGCAGCTTATGCAATTGGAGCCGATCAGGGATATGTTTATGTCAGAGCAGAATATCCACTTGCTGTAAAAAATTTAAAAATTGCAATCAAGCAGGCAGAAAATACCGGCTATTTGGGCAGCAATATTTTCGGAAGTGATTTTTCTTTTAATCTGGAAGTTAGAGTTGGAGCAGGAGCCTTTGTCTGCGGCGAAGAAACAGCTTTAATAGCTTCCATCGAAGGTAAAAGGGGTCAGCCTTCTAGCAAACCACCTTTTCCTGCTAATTCAGGTTTGTGGGGAAAGCCAACAATTATTAACAATGTAGAAACTCTGGCCAATATAGTGCCTATTATCAATAACGGCAGTCAGTGGTTTAATAGTATTGGAACAGAAAAAAGCAGGGGCACAAAGGTTTTTGCAGTCGCCGGAGATGTTAAAGAGACAGGTTTGGTAGAGGTTCCAATGGGAACCACTTTAAGAGAAATTGTTTTTGAGATAGCAGGTGGAATTGCAGACGGCAAAGAATTTAAAGCAGCCCAGATCGGTGGACCTTCAGGTGGAACGATTCCAAAAGAGCATTTAGACTTAAAAATCGACTATGAATCCTTAACAGAAATTGGAGCTATAGTCGGCTCTGGAGGTCTGGTGATTATGGATCAAGATAACTCGATGGTTGATGTAGCTCGTTTCTTTTTGGACTTTACTGAAGATGAATCATGTGGCAAATGCACCCCCTGTCGGGTTGGAACTAAAAGAATGCTTGATATTTTAGAAAAAATTCTGGCTGGTAAGGCAAATAGTGATGATTTAGTTAAACTTGAAAAGCTGGCAGAGGTTATTCAGCAAGCCTCACTCTGCGGATTAGGTCAGACAGCCCCAAATCCAGTTTTAAGTACTCTAGAATTTTTTAGAGAAGAATACGAAGAACTAATCACAGATGCAGAGGAGGTTAAATAAATGGTGCAGCTTAAAATAAATAATCAAAATTTAGAAGTTGAAGCAGGAAAAACTGTTTTAGAAGCAGCTGAAGCAAATGGAATTGAAATTCCAACCCTCTGCCACAGTCCATTTTTAACTGATGTTGGCGCCTGCAGAATGTGTTTAATAGAAGATTTAGCTGATGGTAAATTAAAAACTTCCTGTACAACAGAAGCTGTTGAGGGAATGGAAGTTCTGACCAATAGTGAGAGAGTGGAAGAATCTCGGAGAACAATTTTAGATTTATTAATTTCGGATCACCCTTTAGACTGTATGACCTGTGAGGCAGATGGAAACTGTACTCTGCAGGATTTAGCCTACCAGTATGGAATTCAGCGCTCTTCTTATGGAAGCAAGG
Organism: Halanaerobium sp.; assembly: GCA_046260625.1. GTDB lineage: Bacteria > Bacillota > Halanaerobiia > Halanaerobiales > Halanaerobiaceae > Halanaerobium. The sequence goes on from JBHEOV010000023.1 coordinate 11,258, forward strand.
ATCAGCCTCGTTTTCAGGTGGAAAGAGATAATGAATTTATAGAGCTTGATCCAGATAAATGTATTTTATGCGGTAAATGTATCAGAGTTGACCAGGAAATTCAGTGTTCTGATGCCATTGATTTTGTGGAAAGAGGTTTTCAGACCAAAGTTGGGGCGGCAAATGATCAGGGACTGAATGGAGAGGACTCCAGCTGTGTCTTCTGCGGCCAGTGTGTTGATCTCTGTCCAACAGGGGCCTTAAGCTATATCCCCTCTAAACAGAAGGGAAGAGACTATGATTTCGAAAAAACAGTTACAACCTGCCCCTATTGTGGAGTCGGCTGTCAGCTGGAATTAAAAATTAACAATGGAAAAATTATAGAAGTCGGCTCAGTTTTCAGAGAAGGCACACCAAACCCCTATGGTGAAAGCTGTGTTAAAGGCCGTTTCGGTTATGATTTTATCAATCATCCGGACCGACTCAAAAAGCCATTAATTAAAAGAAATGGTAAATTTCAAGAAGCTGAATGGGAGGAAGCTCTGGCCCTGGTTGCTGAAAATTTAACTGAGATCAAAGATGAATTTGGAGGCAGTGCTCTGGCCGGTTTAAGTTCTGCTAAATGTACAAATGAAGAAAATTACTTAATGCAGAAATTTATGCGGGCAGTAATTGGTACCAACTCAGTTGATCACTGTGCCCGACTCTGTCATGCCTCAACTGTTGCCGGACTGGTTAAAGCTTTTGGCTCCGGTGCAATGACAAATTCTATCAGTGAAATTGAAGGTTCAGATGTAATATTTGTTATTGGTTCCAATCCAACAGAAAACCATCCTGTAATCGGCAGTAAGATGAAAAAAGCACAGAAACAGGGAACAAAACTTATAATTGCTGATCCCCGCCGAATTGAACTTTCTGGGCTGGCTGAAGTTGCAGTTCAGCAGCAGCCGGGCACAGATGTTGCTCTACTTAATGGTCTGATGTATGTAATAATTGAAGAAGGACTTGCTGACCAGAAATTTATAGCAGAGCGAACTGAAAACTATGAATTGCTGGCTGCAGTTGTTGAAGATTATACCCCGGAAAAAGTTGAAAAAATAACAGGAGTAGCTGCTGCTAAAATTAAAAAAGCAGCCAGAATTTTTGCCAGAGCAGATAAAGGGGCTATTTATTTTGCCATGGGAATTACTCAGCATAGAACAGGAACTGATAATGTATTATCAGTTGCCAATCTAGCAATGCTGACCGGTAATCTTGGTCGAGAAAGCACAGGTGTAAATCCACTTCGCGGCCAGAATAATGTTCAGGGGGCCTGTGATTTAGGAGCACTGTCAAATGTTTATCCCGGCTATCAGTCGGTAGAAGACCCAGCTATTAAAGAAAAATTTGCTCGGGCCTGGGAAACAGAAGAATTATCGGCTGAGATTGGTTTGACTGTAGTTGAAATTTTCAAAGAGGCAGGAAAAAAAATCAGGGGCTTATATATTATTGGTGAAAATCCTGTAATTTCTGACCCAGATCAGCGCCATATTGAAGAATCGCTGGAAAGTCTTGATTTTTTAGTGGTGCAAGATATTTTCTTAACTGAAACTGCTCAATATGCAGATGTAGTTTTACCAGCTGCCTGTTTTGCTGAAAAAGAAGGTACTTTTACTAATACTGAAAGAAGAATTCAGAAAGTCAATCAGGCCATTGACCCTCCAGGTGAAGCAAGAGCTGATTGGAAGATCATCTCCGACATTTCAACCAGAATGGGTTATCAGATGGCTTATGATTCTCCAGCATTGATTATGGCTGAAATAGCAGAAGTGACCCCAATTTATGGAGGTGTTTATGCAGATCGGCTGGGAGAAAAAGGGCTGCAGTGGCCCTGTAGAGATCGAGAAGACCCTGGAACTAAATTTTTACATCAGGGAGAATTTGCCCGGGGAAAAGGCAAGTTTCATCCGGTGACTTATATTCCACCGGCAGAAGAGGTAGATGAGCAATATGATTATATAATGATGACCGGTAGAATGCTTTATCACTTCCATACCGGGACTATGACCAGAAATTCTGAGCCAATTGATAAACACGAGCCAGATGCCTATTTAGAAATAAATGAAAAAGATGCTAAAAAGTTAAGAATTAAGGCAGGAGATCGGGTAAAAGTTAGTTCCCGGCGAGGTGAAGTAGAAACAAACGTCAGAATCGGAGATCGAGTTCAGGAGGGACAGATATTTATGCCTTTCCATTATGCAGAAAGTCCTGCAAACAGGCTGACCAATCCGGTTTTAGATCAAGATGCCAAAATCCCGGAACTCAAAGTAACAGCAGTAAAAATAGAGAAAGTTAAATAATACAGACTAAAAGCAGATAAAATTAAGAAAAGTCTGCCCCTTGTCGCACTAACCCTTCATTTTATAACGCAAAGTCGGGTTAGTATTAGGCCATCGAGGCCGTCTCACTAACCTTTCATTTTATAACGCATGGTCAGGTTAGCATTAGGCTATCGAAGCCGTCAGAGCAAAGCGAGTTAGGGCAGACCTTAATTTTAATGTCTCCAAATAAATATAAATAAAAAAAGAATTGGCACTTTAACCGGAACAGACTTGAATATAAATAATAAGCGATCGCAGTTCCAATGTTTGAGCGAAGCGAGTTAGGAACTGCAGCTTATTATTTATCAATGAAAGTCGTCGTGTAGGTTATGGCCAATTCTTTTTATTATTTATTTATTATACATTTCTCCATAATATCTCTCTAACATTTTCTTAGCGGAGAATCTTTCATAAGTAGTATCAACACTTTCCATCATCATATCTTTCCAGCGGTCTTTATTGCCGTAGAAAGTAGGCACAACATCATTGAATAGAACTCTGTAGAGTGCATAAAGATCACTTTCGTCCTGACCTTCACCTACATAGCCATCTCCAAACTGCCAGCCGTTGATTCCGTGCTCACAACCTTCAACCCACCAGCCATCAAGAATACTTAAGTTGAGGCCACCATTCATAGCAGCTTTCATACCAGAAGTACCGCTTGCTTCAAGTGGTTTGCGGGGATTATTTAACCAGATATCAACACCGCGGGTCATATAGCGAGCAATTTCCATATTGTAATCTTCTAAGAAAACTACACTATTTGGAAATTCTTTTGCTTTTTTAACCAGATTTGCTACAATTTCTTTTCCGTTGTCATCTGTTGGATGAGCTTTTCCGGAAAAGACTAATTGAATCTCGCCTGATTCTAAGTATGGATCAATTACCTCAGACTTTTTGAAGATTAAATTAGGACGCTTATAAGCAGTTGCTCTACGAGCAAAACCAATTATTAATTTATCTGGATCAAGTTCTGCACCATTAGTCTTTTTAACATAGTCAACTAATTCCTGCTTCATTGTTTTGCGAGTGTTATATATTGCTTCTTTATCACCCATATTTTCAATAATTCTATCATCAACCCAGGTACCTCTGTGGACACCATTGGTGATTGAGATAATAGGAGATTTACCGGCAACATCCTTCCACATTTCGCGAGAAGTCTGTCCGTGTAATTTAGCAACACCATTTGAAATTCTTGCCAGACGCAGGCCGGCAACTGTCATACTGAATGGGCTGTCACCAATTTCTTTCATCTGTTTTCTGGTCAGACCATTAAAAGCACTCATCTTTTTGAGGCTGTCTAAACTGTGAGATTCATTACCTTCTTTAACCGGAGTATGAGTAGTGAAGACAATATCTTCTTTAACATCATCCCAGGCTGTATGGAAGTCCATACCAGTTTCCATTTTTTCTTTGATTAATTCAGTTCCGGCTAAGGCTGCATGACCTTCATTAAAATGGTAAATATCAATGTTAAGGCCCAGCTTACGAATTGCTTTAACTCCACCAATACCCAGTGCAATTTCCTGAGCAATTCTTCTTTCATTAAAGCCGTCATAAAGACCATCAGTAATTGTTTGGTACTTTCTGTTTTCTGGTAGATTTGCATCCAGTAGGTATAAAGTTGCATTATCAAACTTATCCAGTTTCCAGATCTTTAATTTTACTTCCTGATCTCTGATTGTTACAGTTACAGTTTCACCAGTATCTTCAGCGTGTTCATAAATTTCTTTATTTACAGGGTGCTCATCTTCAGGTCTGCCTTCCTTATTGATAACCTGTTTTGAGTAACCTTTACGCCATAAAATTCCAATTCCTGTAACAGGATAAGAAAATTCTTTTGCCCCTTTAAGTATATCTCCTGCTAAAATTCCAAGTCCACCTGAATAAATACGCATATTTTCATTTAATCCGTATTCCATACAGAAATAAGCTGTGTGCGGCTTATTGTTGTTCATTAACAAATCACTCCTTATTTAATAATTAGTTCAAACGCTTGCACAAAATTTATAATAATATTTGTTCCTGTTTATTTATTATATCAAATTCTCAGCGAATGTCTATTTTTTGAAAACATTTTCTTTAAATTCTTCTAATAATTTATGTTCATTGTCACTATCCGGCAGAAAGTAATAGGCTGGAATTTCGCTGTGGATTACTGGTATATCAAAGCTCAATCCTTTTTTTATTGCCTCTAGATATCGTTTTGCAGTCTGTTCCCAGGTATAAGTAGTTTCTACTCTTTCTCTGGCTTTTATTTGATAATCTCTCCAGACTCCACTTTCTCCTACTATTTTTCTGAGTCCTCTGGCTATATCAGCTGGATCTTCGGGATCAATTAAGATTCCATATTCATCATCAGCCATTATTTCGCTCTGACCACCATTTTGAGTTACCACAGCCGGCAGTCCTGCTGCCATTGCTTCGACTGGAGCCAGACCAAATGGTTCGTAAAATGAAGTTAGAGAAAAGACAGATTCTCTTTCTGCTAGATAACCATAGCATTCAGCCAGTTCTTGCTGGCTGCCTAAAGGAAACATTGAAACTTTACCCCTTAAATTATTCTTTTCTATTACTTCCATAATTTGATCCAGAATTTCTTTTTCTTCACCTGCAGCAGAGCTATAATCTTCAAAAGGATTTTCTATACCTCTTAGGGTAATAACTAGATTTGATTTCTGCTGCAGTTTTTGATCTCCAGCAAAAGCCTTAACTAAAGCCAGGTGGTTTTTCTTTTGATCAAGACGGCTGGCACAGATAATAGCAGGTTTATCGATTCTATCAGCTTCTAAATCTCGCTCAAGATACTTTTCTATCATCTGAGCAGTAGATTTAGAATAGCTGCCGTCAAAAACTTCGGTATTTACCCCGGGAGGTATAACAGAAAACTTATCATTATTATTTACATCAACTGCTCCCTCATAATAGGGATGGGAATACTGTTCCATTCTTTCCTGAGAAGTACTAACAATTATTTGATTGGAAAATTCCATAGCTAATCTTTCAGCAATGATCCGGCTGTGAAATTTGAAGCGATCAATTAGCTGATTTGAATTTTCTTTAGAGAAATTAAGTTTATCCATTTTTTGAGCCCCAAGAGAGTGACCTGTAAAAGAAAAGGGGCATTCCATTTTTTCTTTAAGTAGTACTCCAGCCAGGCCGCCATCTCCATAATGAGTGGTAAAGAAATCAGGGAAATGTCCTTCTTCATCATAAAATGCGGCAACTGCATCTACATATTCTTTTAGATGCGGCCATAATTTTTCTTTGGCTAAAAATTTATCACCACCAAAGGGAAGACGAATAATTCTTAAATTTTCAGCTCCCGGATAGCTGTCATAAAGCTCATTGAATTCAGGCCATTCTGGATCATTTATCTGGCGGGTTATTATATCTACTTTAATTCCCATTTTGGCCAGGGCCAGGCTAAGTTCCTTAACATAAACCAGCTGACCACCAAAATCGGGATGTTCTGTCCAATAACTATCATTTTGATCAAAATTACCCTGAGGGTTTAAAAATGCTACACGTTTAATTTCGCTCATTAAAATTACCTCCTTCAATTGGCTGAATATCATAATAAGACATAATTTCCATTAACGGTGGTACTGAAGATAGAGCTCCTACTCCCTGAATTTTAAAGGCTGCTACAGCATTTCCCAGTCTGGCTGCTTCCTTAATAGGAAGGCCTTTTAAAATCCCTGTTAAAAATCCAGACCAGAAAGAATCACCTGCACCTGTAACATCTACTACCTTCTCTGAGAAAACAGGTATATGCAGAGCCTGATTACTGCCGTCAGAAAGAAGAACACCGTCTTTTCCCAGGCTTAAAATAACAATTTTAGCCCCATCACTGTGATATTTTTTTAGATAGTTTTCTGGATGGTCCTGTCCATAAAGATGATAGGCATCATCTAAAGATGGTTTAATAATATCTGACTGAGCTATGAGTTCTCTTATAATCTCACTACCTTTATTACCTTCAGGCCAGAGATTAGCTCTAAAACTTGGATCAAAGGCAAAAATTTTATCTTTTTTTACAGCATATTCTATAGCTTTGATGGCGGTTGCTCGAGCAGGGTTTTTTGAGAGAATAAAACTACCTGTAAAAAATATTGAAGAATTATTAATTTTATCATATATTTGATCATTTAGCTGTAGGTTGATATCTGCTCCTCGATAAGCAAGCCAGGAGGGAGTTTCTTTACTCTTATTGACAAAAATAATTGGTGTTCCCTGCTCCTGATCATACTGCATGCAGTCAAGATTAACTCCTTCATTTTCTAAAATTTCTGTCAAATATTCTCCAAATTCATCATCTCCAACTCGACTGATAAATGCTGTTTTGTTTTCGAGGCGCTGCATATTTACTAAAACATTGGCAGGTGAACCACCAAAATAGCGGGTGAAATTAACGCACTCTTTAAGTGGAGCTTCCTCCCTGGATATCATATCCAGCAGAACCTCTCCATAAGCAGTTATATCGAAGTCGTTTTCTTGGAAATTAAAACTGTCATTAATTGTTAACAATCGCCTCACCTCACATTTTTAATTTTAAACTCACCTTATTAACAATATTTCTACATAAATTGCAAATAACCTGTTTTTAAAATAATTAATCTCAAGTTAGAGCAGGAATACTCCTAATGATAAAGAATTATAAATAGTACAGACAATAAATAATATACTCAAAAGAATAATTTATAATGAGAGTAAAACTTTAATAATTTTAATACTTTCAGTCTATAAAGCGTTATAATAGTGGGGATGATTCTATGTTTAAGCAAAAAATTAATATTAAACCGGCAAAACTATATTATGCCGGTAATGATTTAGGTTTAACCTTTTCTGAAGAAAGTATAACTTATAAAATCTGGTCACCTCCTGCTCAGTCAGCCGCAATTGAAATTTATGCTGATGATCAGGGCCAAAAAAAACTTAAGGAATTTAAGCTTCGGTCTTCTTTAGGTGATACCTGGGAAGTCAGTTTTTCACAAAGATATTATGGTAAATACTATCGTTTAAAACTGAATCTGCCCCGTAAGGAATACAATTTTGTTGATCCCTGGGCAAAGGCAGTGGGAAAAAATAGTGAGTACGGACTGATAGTTGATCCTGCTCGTGTTTTTCCTCCAACCTGGACTCATGATCAGAAAGTAGAACTTGAAGATCCAGTTGATGCAGTAATTTATGAGCTGCATGTAAAAGATTTTTCTGCCTCAAAGGAAAGTGGAATTAGACATCAGGGAAAATATACTGCTTTTACCGAAAGGCACAGTGTAAATAAAGAAGGAATGCTGACTGGAATCGCACATCTTAAAGAACTTGGGGTGACACATGTTCATCTGCTGCCCGTATATGATTTTGCCACAGTTGATGATACTGATCCAGATGATTATAACTGGGGTTATGATCCACTTTATTATATGGTGCCTGAGGGTTCATATGCCTCTAATCCTTCCAATGAGAGCAGAATTTATGAATTTAAAAAGATGGTTAAAACTCTTCATTCATATGGAATTGGGGTAATTATGGATGTAGTCTATAATCATACCTATCAGACTCAAAATTCACCTTTTCAAAAGATTTTCCCCAACTATTTTTATAGATTTACAAAAGATGGTAAATTCGCCAATGCTTCTGGCTGTGGGAATGAGCTTGCAACAGAGCGCGAAATGATGCGCAAATATATCGTGGATTCCCTTTTATACTGGAGTCGCGAATATCATGTTGACGGCTTTCGCTTTGATCTAATGTCCTCTATTGATCGAGAAACTATGCTTTTAGCTGAACATAAATTATCAAAGGAAAATCCTTCAGTCCTGCTTTACGGAGAACCCTGGACAGCGCTAGAGCCACAGCTGGAGAGATATCAGCAGGTTCGTAAGGGTGATCAGCGGGGAACAGGTATTTCAGTTTTTAATGATAACTTCCGCAATGCTCTTAAAGGAAGCGGTGATGGTACAGATAAGGGTTTTATTCAGGGAAAGATTGGACTGGAAAGAGAAGTAGATGAAGGAGTTATCGGGGCAATTGGTCTAGAAGAGAGACGATTATATGGTTTTACTCTTCATCCCTGTGAAAGTATTAATTATCTGGATTCTCATGATGATTTAAGCCTCTGGGATAAATTGAGCCGCGCCTGTCCGGGAGCTGATGAAAAAGAGCGTAAAAAAATGCATAAACTGGGACAGGTAGTTTTATTTACCTCACAGGGAGTACCTTTTATCCAGGCTGGAACTGAATTTTTAAGAACTAAATTTGGTGATAACAATAGTTATGATTCTGGAATTGAAGTTAATGAACTTAAATGGGAGAGAAAAACCACTTTCCGGGATCATTTTAATTATGTCAAAGGACTGATCAATCTGCGCAGTCATCATCCAGCTTTCAGAATGCGCAGAAGAACAGAAATCAAAGAAAATTTACACTTTATTGATTCTCCTTTTGGAACTGTTGGTTATGGGATTTTTAACAATGCAAATGAAGATGCCTGGAGTACAATTTTAGTTTTATTGAATCCTTCAAGAGAGTGGAAGCAGTTTTATTTGCCTGAAAATAGAACCTGGGCGATAGTAGTTGACGATAAAGAAGCAGGTACTGAACCAATTAGATTTTTTCATTCTCATGAAGTGCTTGTACCGCCAATTACTGGAATGGTAGTTTATGCAGCAGATTTAGTTACAGGCTATTAAAAGCTTGTAGCTTTTCTGCTCTTATGATAAAATTAAGACTAAGTATCTGAATAATTATAATATTTTAACTTAAATTGTGGCAATTTTCACCTATTTTTTAAATTTCCGCGAAAAAGAAGGGAGTAGTAGAGTAAATATGATTAAAGATGAGAATTTAAAGAATGTTGAGCTGCCGGAAGAGGTTGAACAATTACTGCAGGCCTGTCCTAAATATACAGTTGCTCATAATGAGCAGCAGCTGGTTGAGCTTTCGGTTAGAGATGCTAAAAATGGTTGTCAGGAAGTAAAGTATGAGATACCTGAGCGGGGAGAGGTAGTGGAGGCTGTTGTCTGTAAAGTTCGCAATGGTATTTCAGCCAATTATCCCGATCCATATATGCGCCGGCGGGATCCAAACTGTATGTTGATTGCAGATCAGAAAGCTACAGATAAAGAGAGATATGAAAATCGATTTGGAGAAAAATTTGAAGATAATATGAGATCGGAGACCTTTGAGTGGTTAAAAAAACAGGAACTTGCGTTATTCTTTTTTGAAACAGGTCCGAATGGACTTGGAGTTAAGGCGATGGCTCTGGTGCCGGCAAATGCAGCCTTTTTTGCTTTTGGACTTTCTCTGCTGCAGGGAATAGTTGATACTCGTGAGCGGGAGGAAGTATTTAAACCCAGCTCTCATATTTATATAGCACCACCTTTCCGGCATACTCATTTTGATGGTAAACAGGTTGTTGTTCACCGCCGGCTGGATAATAAATATGAAATGTTTGCCTATAATCTTTACCCCGGTCCCAGTGCCAAAAAAGGTGTTTATGGGATGCTGATCAATCAGGGAGAAAAAGAAGAATGGGTGACCTTACACTGTTCGGCTGTCCAGGTGGTAACTCCTTATGGAAATACAGTTAATATTTCACATGAAGGTGCCAGTGGTGGTGGAAAAAGTGAAATGTTAGAGGATATGCACCGTGAAAGAAGCGGGCGCCTCTTATTTGGTAAAAATTTAATAACAGATGAAAAATTCCATATTACCCTGCCCCAGGGATGTGGGCTGAGGCCGATGACTGATGATATGGCAATCTGTCATAATTCACTGCAGAAAAATAATGGGAAACTAACTTTAATGGATGCTGAAAATTCCTGGTTTGTCAGGGTAGACCATATAAATAAATATGGGACTGAGCCCAATCTGGAATCGATTACAGCCAATCCGGATAAACCTTTATTATTTTTAAATATTGATGCAGCACCCAATAGTACTGCTTTAATCTGGGAACATATTGAGGATGAGCCGGGTAAACCCTGTCCTAATCCACGAGTGACAATTCCTAGAGAGATTATACCTGATGTATTAAAAGCTCCTCTATCTATTGATGTCCGCAGTTTTGGGGTTAGAGTTCCACCCTGTACAAAGGAAAACCCGACTTACGGTATTCTGGGACTTTTCCATGTGCTGCCCCCAGCTTTAGCCTGGCTCTGGCGGCTGGTAGCTCCAAGAGGTCACGGTAACCCGAGTATTATTACTGGCTCAGGAATGAGCTCAGAGGGAGTTGGTTCTTACTGGCCCTTTGCTACCGGTAAAAAGGTTGATCAGGCGAATTTACTGCTGGAACAGATAATGGATACCCCGAAAGTTAAATATATTTTAGTTCCCAATCAGCATATTGGAGCCTGGAAGGTGGGCTTTATGCCGGAGTGGATTACCAGAGAATATTTAGCTCGACGGGGAGGAGCCTGGTTTACAGAAGGACAGTTGAAACCGGCTCGGATGCCGCTGCTCGGATATTCACTGCAGGAATTACTGGTTGAAGGTCAGCATATAGAAAGAGAATTTCTGCAGGTTCACAGGCAGCCGGAAGTTGGAGAAAAAGCCTATGATATTGGGGGCAGGATACTTTCTGATTTCTTCAAAAAATGTATTAAAGAGTATCTGGAGCCCGGACTTGATCCTCTGGGTAGAAAAATTATTGAGACTGCACTTAATGACGGGAGTGTTGATGACTACTGTGATTTAATAGAGGGAGAGCCAATAATTAGAGAAATTTAATTATTTCAATTTAAGCTAATGAACTACAAATATTATCGGTTAGAGTAATAAATCAGAATTTTAAAAATTAAAGAAGAGTTAATAGCTCTTCTTTTTTTTGCAAAAATATTAAACACTTAACATATAATTTTTGACTAAGAGCAAAAATATTCTAGATATAAAATTAATTATTAAAGAATTAGCTTAAATTCAGTAAAATTTGAATGTATACATGGATAATTGTTTTAATATTTCAGATTTATGATATAATTTTTTTATATTAATTATTAAAATATACAGGGAGGAATTTTATGCTGGAATGGTTTTTATCTATTAATAGTTCTGTAAACTCGATTGTCTGGGGACCACCATTTTTATTTTTACTGGTTGGAACTGGACTCTATTTAACTATTAGACTTGATTTTCTGCAGTTTAAACATTTTAAATTATCCTGGGACAAAAGTTTTGGTCGTTATTTTCGCAGAGATGTAGAGAATGAAGAAGGGGTATTATCATCTTTTCAGGCTATTAGTTCGGCTATGGCTGCAACTCTGGGGGTAGGAAATATTGCTGGAGTTTCTACAGCTTTATCACTTGGAGGGCCGGGAGCAGTTTTTTGGATGTGGATTTCTGCTCTAGTCGGAATGGCAACCAAATTTGCTGAAGCACAGCTTGGAGTTAAATTTAGAGAAAAAACGGGAGAAGACGAGTATAGTGGCGGAGTAATGTATTATATCGAAAAAGGAATGGGTGGTCGCTGGAAATGGCTGGCTTCTTTATATGCCTTTTTTGCTGGAATGGCAGCCTTTGGTATCGGTAATATGGTGCAGTCAAATACTCTGGCTCATGCAGCTGAAAATGGTTTTGCTGTACCGAACTGGCTTACCGGTCTGGTAGTTTCATTCTTAGTGGGGCTGGTTGTTCTGGGAGGAATTAAGAGAATTGGTAAGGTAGCAGAAAAATTAGTTCCTTTGATGGCAGCCTTTTATTTTATTGGTGGAGCAGTGATAATTATTGCTAATATTTCCGAAGTGCCTGCAGTTATGGCCAGTATTTTCAGTAGTGCTTTTAATCCTGCAGCTGCTTTTGGTGGTTTTGCCGGTGCTTCAGTTAGAATGGCTGTCCGTTTTGGTATTGCCCGCGGTGTATTTTCCAATGAAGCAGGTCTGGGAGCAGCATCAATGGTTCACGCCCAGGCAAGAAATAAGCCTACCCGTCAGGGAATGTGGGGCATCTGGGAAGTCTTTATTGATACCATTATTGTTGGTACAATTACAGCTCTTGTAATCTTATTGACTGGAGCTCTGGGAACTGGAGAAACAGGAGCAGTTCTGGCAGCTGAAGGGTTTACCCGCGGTTTACCAGGACCCGGTGGATATATTATTAATATCAGTATCATTATCTTTGCTTATACTACAATGCTGACCTGGAGTTTTTACGGAGAAGAGAGCTGGAAATATTTATTTGGCAAAAAAATTGTTAAACCATATCGACTTGTTTTTGTGATTCTCTTATTTGTAGGTGCGGTTGGAGCTTTAGAACCGATCTGGCTTTTAGCTGATACCTTAAATGGTTTAATGGCAGCTCCAAACTTAATTGCTCTAGTTGTTCTGGCAGGAGTAATTGTAAAAGAAAAAGATGACTATCTGCAGGAGCTTGACCATGATCAGGCCGCTTAATTAAAGAGCAGTATTTTATTGATGTAAAATTGAGTTTAAATTAGTTAAAAGTTAATCTTAATTATAAAAAGGCAGGGATATAATTTCCCCTGCCTTTTTTCTAACTTTAATAAAATTTTTAATCAATTAAATTAGATTATAGTATTTTTTCCAATGATCATTGGGAAATTAGTATCTCCCTTGAGTGAC
>JBHEOV010000024.1:0-23987 GCA_046260625.1 Halanaerobium sp.
TGTTTAAAGGGGAAGAAAATAGAATGGATCCAGATAAATTAGGAAAGAGTGGGAAAAAGTAATGAATTCAAAGATTACCGTTCTTGGTGCTGGCAGTTGGGGGACTGCTCTGGCTAATTTACTTGTTGAAAATGGAGAAGAAGTAAGAATATATGCGAGAGATAAAGAAGTAGTTGATTCAATTAATCAGCAGCATCGAAATTTAAAATATTTTCCTGAACATAAACTGCAGAGAAATTTAACTGCCTTCAATAATTTAAAAAAGAGCTTAGATGATGTAGATCTGGTTGTTATTTCTGTTCCAACTCAGGCTCTAAATAGTGTTTTAGTTAAAATAAAGAATTTAATAAATTCAGAAACAATAATTGTATCTACAGCCAAAGGAATTGATGAAAATTCTTTTAAAACTAATTCTCAAATGATTAGAGATGCTGGTTTTAATAAGGTAGTAGTACTGTCAGGACCAACTCATGCAGAAGAGGTGATGGAAAAATTGCCTACTGCAATAGTTTCTGCAGCTAAAAGTAAAGAGGCAGCAGAAAAAGTGCAGGATTTATTTATGTCGAAATATTTTAGAGTTTATACTAATCCTGATCTTAAAGGAGTAGAACTTGGTGGAGCTCTAAAAAATGTAATTGCTTTAGCAAGCGGTATCTGTGATGGACTAGATTTTGGTGATAATACCAGAGCTGCTCTAATTACCCGCGGTCTAAATGAGATGAGTCGTTTTGTTGAATATCACGGAGCTAAAAATCTGACCTTAGTCGGATTATCCGGTATGGGAGATCTTGTAGTTACCTGTACCAGTATGCACAGCCGTAACCGCCGTTTCGGGATTGAGATTGGCAAAGGGAAAACACTTTTAGAAGCAAAAGAAGAGGTTAATCAGGTTGTAGAAGGTGTTAAAACTGCCAGAGCTATTTACAGGTGGTTAAACTCAAAAGAAATAGATTTGGAGATGCCGATTACTAAAAAGGTGTATCAGGTTTTATTTGAAGCTAAAGATCCCTATCAGGCAGTAGAAGAGCTGATGCTTCGCAGCAAAAAACACGAAATGGAATCAGCTGTAGATAATTCTTTATGGAATATCTAGAAAATTTATAAATTTTTTCTTAAATAAAGCAGGAAATCGCTGTTATAGCGAGAATAATAAATTATGACAGCAAAAGATTTAGTTTTTAAAGGAGGTGAATTTTCATGACTAAGAATGAACTTATTGATGCCGTTGCAGAAAAAACTGGTGTCACTAAAAAAGATACAGGGGAAGTTGTTAACGAAACTATTGACACTATCATGAATTACCTAAAATCGGAAGCTGACAAAGCTGAAGATGATCGTGATAATGTCCAGTTGATTGGTTTTGGGACTTTTGAAGTAAGAGATAGAAGTTCCAGAAAAGGACGTAATCCTCAAACAGGGGAAGAAATTCAAATTCCAGCACGCAAAGTACCTGTATTTAGAAGTGGTAAGTCTTTCAAAGAAACAGTTGATGTTTAATATATAATAATATTACTTATTGGAGGACCGGAGATATCCGGTTCTTCTTTTTATTTAATTTAAAAATTTCCTTATTCTTAATTTTTAAAAATTATGAATAAGGAATTTTTTTTAATGATTTGCAGGAATGTAAGTAATTAACTAGAATTAAATATAGTAAGTTGCATAAAATTTGAAAATTTTTATTTATCTTTAAAATAAAGGGGGAAAATTATGAATCAAATTACAGCTGGTTTTCAGTCTATTGCTGCTGATTACGGGATGAAGCTTTTGCTGGCAATTGTCTTATTGATTGTAGGTTTATGGGTGATTAAGTTTACAGTTAAACTATTAGAAAAAAATATTCAGGGTAAATTTGATAGAACTCTAACTGGGTTTTTAATGTCAATTACCAGAGCCGGATTATTAGTATTGTTGTTTATTTCCATTGTTTCTACAATTGGGATTGAAGTAACTTCTTTTATTGCAGTCTTAGGTGCAGCTTCTTTTGCAGTAGGTTTTGCACTGCAGGGTAGTTTATCTAATTTTGCTGGTGGAGTTTTACTACTTATGTTTAGACCATTTACAGCTGGAGATACAATAGAAGTAGACGGTCATAAAGGTAAAGTTCAAGAAATACAGATTTTATATACTATAATGATCACTTTTGATAACAAAAAAATAATGATTCCAAACAGTAATATTTCAAACAGCAGTATTACAAACTTTTCCGCTATGAACGAGAGAAGAGTTGATTTGACATTTGGTGTTGGTTATGATGATAATTTTCACGAAGCTATATCTCTCTTAAAAGAATTAGCTTCCAAACATGATTTAATTTTAGATGATCCGGAACCAATTATTAGAGTGACTGAACATGCCGGCAGCTCAATTAATATTGCCTGTAAAGTCTGGGTAAAAGGTGCAGATTACTGGACTGTTTTTTATGATATGCACGAACAAGTTAAAGATGCCTTTGATGAGGCTGGGATTGGTATTCCTTATCCACAGTTGGATATTCATTTTGATGAGGGAACAAAACTATGCTAGTTAATAAAAATAGAATAGAAAAAATTAATGATGCTGACTTAAAAGAAAATGAATTTGTTGCCTACTGGATGCAGTCATCTCAGCGACTGGAATATAATCAGGCTCTGGGCTATGCTGTAGAAAGAGCTAATAAATTAAATCAGCCTCTTTTAATTTTTTTCTTATTAAATTCAAATTTTCCGGAGGCAGAATACGGTCACTTTAAGTTTATGCTGCAGGGTTTAAAAGAAATTAAAAAAAATTTAAAAGCAGCAGATATAAACTTTTATTTAGTTAATTATCAAAATCTAGAAGATTTTGAAAAAATAACAGACGAGGCATCTTTAGTTGTCAGCGAAAAGGTATATCTAAAACATCTTCGCAGCTGGAAACAAGAAGCTGCTGAGAGTTTGGAAGTTCCATTTTATTTAGTAGAAAGTAATCTTGTCTGTCCAATCGAGGAAGTCAGTGAGAAGGAAGAATATGCAGCTTATACTATTCGCAAAAAGATCAATGGAATTAGAGATAAATACTTAAAAAAATATGAGCCTGATGAGCTTGAAAACAGGTCTGAAATCAAATTAGGAAATAAAGATTTAGAATTTGTTGATGATCTGGATCATTATCTGGCTGAGATAGATTTTGAACAAAAAATCAGCTATGATGATTTTTTTAAAGGTGGATATCAGCAGGCAAAGCTTAAACTTAAAGATTTTATAAAAAATAAGCTAAAAGACTATTCTGAGAAAAGAAATATTCCACATCTTAATTTTCAATCAGATTTGAGTCCTTATCTGCATTTTGGTCAGATATCTGCTCAGGAAGTTGCATTAGCAGCATTAAATTCCGAATATGATGCAGAAGTTTTTTTAGAAGAACTTATTGTCCGCCGAGAGCTGTCATTTAACTTTGTTTATTATAATCAAAATTATGATGATAGCTTAAAAGATATTCTTTATGATTGGGCTTACGAGTCATTAATGGAACACAAGAGTGATGAGCGGGAATATCTCTATAACTATCAGGAACTGGAAAATGCAGAAACCCATGATCAATACTGGAATGCAGCTCAGAGAGAAATGAAGATTACTGGCAAGATGCATAACTATATGCGGATGTACTGGGGTAAAAAGATTCTAGAATGGACTTCAGACCCGGAAGAGGCTTATCAGTGGGCACTCAAATTAAATAATAAATATTCACTTGACGGTAGAGATCCTAACAGTTATGCTGGGGTTGGCTGGATTTTTTCAAAACATGATCGTGCCTGGACAGAAAGAGAAATTTTCGGAAAAGTAAGATATATGAATGCTGGTGGTCTGGAAAGAAAATTTGACATGGAAAAGTATTTGAGCAAAATTAATAATTTAAAATAATTTTATTAGGTTAAAAAAAGCAGGATATCAGTAGTTATTGTTGAATAATTAATAATGAAGAGTGATTTAAAAATTATAAATACGGAGGTAATATTATGTTAAAAGAAAGTGTAGAAAAAGCTTTAAATGAACAGATTAATGCAGAATTGTATTCAGCTTATTTATATCAGTCTATGGCTGCTTATTTTGAGGATAAAAGCTTAGATGGTTTTGCCCGCTGGATGGATCTTCAGGCTAAAGAAGAACAGGCTCATACCCGTAAGATTTATGATTATGTGAATGAACGAGGTGGTAGAGTTATTTTAGAAGGTATAGACAAGCCAAAAAGTGACTGGAATTCTTCTTTAGAAGTTTTTGAAGAATCTCTGGCACATGAGGAAAAAATAACAGCTATGATCAATGACTTAGTTGCTTTAGCAGATGAAGAAAAAGATTATGCAACTCACTCTTTCCTGCAGTGGTTTGTTGATGAACAGGTGGAAGAGGAAAATCATGTGGGAGAAATTGTTCATAAATTAAAATTAATTGGTGATTCTACTCAAGGAATATTTATGATGAATGATAAACTTGGTGGCAGAACTCAATCTGCTGCTGAAGGAGAAGCAAGATAATTATTATAAGAGATATATCTATTTTAAGTAGATATATCTCTTTAATCACTTAACTTTATTAATTTTTTCTAAAAGAGAGGGTGGATCTGAAATGGGATTTTTAGATAAAATTAAATCATTATTTACTGGAGACAGCCAGTCTAAGTTAGTTGATATTTATGTTGAAGATGATAAATGTGGAAATCAAATGCAGCTGTTATTTAGAAAAAGTTATGATATTCAAAAAGTTTATGAAGATAATAGTGATGCTGCTTATGAAATAAAAAAGGTGGTAGTCTGTGATCAGTGCTATAATAAAATTGACCTTCATTTAGAATTTGATAAAAGATATAATATTATAAATCAAGAAATAGAATCTGGGAAAATAATTAGTAAAGAAGAATTTGAAAATAATTAAGCCCTGGAGTGGTAATCTTGTTTACAATCCCTAATTATATTACATTTTTAAGAATTTTATTAATTCCAGTTTATTTATATTATTTTATCCAGGGCAATATTTTGGAAGCAGCTCTGTTTTTTTCTCTTTCTGCTGTTACAGATTTTCTGGACGGCTATATTGCTAGAAAATATAATTTGAAATCAAAAACAGGTAAACTACTGGATCCACTGGCTGATAAACTAACCATTATCAGTATATTCTTAGTCTTAATTTATTTAGATATTATACCTCGTTTTATTTCTTATATAATCCTGGCAAGGGAATTATTTATTTTATTATCTGGAATTATAACCTATTTTTTTGGCCTTAATTTCATTAATCCAAGTTTTATTGGTAAAGTTTCTATGGCTTTATTATATTTAGCTATTGCTTTAAAACTTTTAGATATAAATTATTTTGGAAATATACTATTTTATATTGTGATCCCAATCAATATTATTTCTGCTCTTGATTATTCGATTAGGGCCTATAAAAAAACTTTTAAATAAATTTTCTTGGAGAGGATGTATAATTTGAAAATTTTAATCAAAAATATTAAAGAAATTCACAGTCCTTTTTCGGAAAACAAAAAGGATCAATATATTGTAATAGAAGATCAGATTATCAAAAAAATTGATAAAATGTCCAGCTTTGATCAGGCAGAAGAATACGATTATTTGATTGATGCTGCTGACAAAATTGTGCTGCCTGGTTTTATCAACACTCATACTCATGCAGCTATGACCTTAATGCGGGGTTATGCAGATGACATGCCCTTAGATAAATGGCTGCAGAATAAAATCTGGCCTTTTGAGGGCAGAATTGATGCAGAAGATATTTACTGGGGAACTGCTCTGGCAGTTATGGAAATGATAAAAACAGGAACTACAACTTTTTCTGATATGTATTTTTCAATGGATAAAGTTGCAGAGATTGTTGAAGAAAGTGGAATTAGAGCAGTTCTGGCTGAGGGTTTAATTGAGGCCAATGATGGTCAGGAAGGTTTAAACAGGGCTTTGAAATATGCTCTGGATTATAATGATTCAGCTGCTGGGAGAATTACAACTATGCTGGCACCACATGCACCATATACCTGCAGCCGGGATTATTTAGTACAGATAAAAGAGCTGGCTGAGGCAAATAATCTGCCAGTTCATATTCATCTTTCTGAAAGCAAAAAAGAAGTCGATGATTTTTTGAATAATCACCAGAAATCTCCAATTAAATATTTAGCTGATTTTGATTTTTTTGATAATCATATACTGGCTGCTCACTGTGTACATTTGGAGCCAGGTGATCTGGAAATTCTTAAGAAAAATAATGTTCAAATTGCTCATAATCCAATGAGTAATGCTAAGCTGGCCAATGGGATAGCACCAGTTAAAAAATATCTAAAAAATGAAATTAATGTTAGTCTGGGCACAGATGGTGTTTCCAGTAATAATTCTTTAGATATGCTAAAAGAAGCAAAAATGGCTTCTTATCTGCAGAAAATGAAATACGAGGATCCAACAATTATTGATATTAATCAGATCTTAGAAATTTCAACTGTAAATGGGGCTGAGGCACTTAAACTCGATAATCTCGGTCTGATTGCAGAAGGAAAGAAGGCAGATCTGCAGCTGATTGATATCAAAAGTGATACTTTCTATTATCCCCATCACAATAATCTATCTAATTTATTTTATGCTGCTGACAGCCGCAGTATTGACACAGTTATCGTAGATGGTAAGATTTTAATGGAAAATAATGAACTCAAAACACTTGATCAGGAAAAAATATTTTATGAAGCAGAAAAAAGGTCTTTTAAGATTGCAGAAAAACTAAATTAGATAATCTGTAATTAAATTAAAGAAATTGAAAGGAGAAAATCATGAGTAAAACAATTAAGCTTTTTCTCTCTATTTTTGCAATAACAGCTATTTTGCTGATTATTTTTATTTCTACTGGGGCAAGTATTTATACTGACTGGCTCTGGTTTAAAGAATTAAATTTCGAAAAAACATTTACAATAATGTTTCTTTCTAATTTTCTTTTAAGGCTGTTTATTGGAGTAATATTTGCAGCTTTAATATATTTAAATCTTCATTTTACCAAAAAACCAATTTATAAATTTATTAATACAAAAAAAGATTCAAAGGTAGAAAATTTATTTGGCGAGGAAAGAAACGAGATTTTTGAATGGCTCAATAAAAAGCGCTTAAACTTAATTTATTTATTTTCCAGTCTTGTTTTTGGATTTTTATTTTCTTCAATTTCTGCAGACAGCTGGAAAATGGTTCTGAAATTCTTTAATAAAACAGAATTTAACGCTGTTGATCCAATCTTTAATAATGACATTTCTTTTTATGTTTTTTCCCTTCCCTTTTATTCTTTTTTAAGAGAAATGGGAATGGTAGTAGTAGTGATTTCGCTTATTTTAGCTGGAGCAATTTATATCATATTTACAGGTATTCATTCCTTTAGTGAAATTTCGGGTAAATTAAGCAGCAGGGCAAAAAAGCATATGTCAGGCCTTGTATTTATTTTTCTATTATTTAAAGCCTGGGATTATAGACTGCAGATGTATAATATTTTATTTTCTGCAGATGGAGTTGTTTTTGGAGCCGGTTACACAGATGTAAATGCCAATTTGCTGGGATATAAAGTTTTATTTGTCACTGTAATTTTTGTGGCTCTGGCAGTACTTTACAGCTTATTTAAAAATAATTATAAACCACTGGTTGTGGGGATAGGAGCCTGGATTCTATTATCAATAATTTTCACTGGAGTTTATCCAGCCTTTGTCCAGCAGTACAGTGTGGAGCCGAATGAGATTAACAGAGAAGAAGAATATATTGATAATAATATTCAGATGACTCTTAAGGCTTATGGGCTTGATAACGTTCGGAGCGATGATTTTGAGCTTTCGGAGGACGATTTAACTTATGATGAATTGATGGAGTATGAGACTGTAATCGATAATATTAGACTCTGGGACTACAGGCCCCTGCAGAGTACTTATAATCAGCTGCAGTCTTTAAGACAGTATTATACTTTTCAGGATATAGATATTGATCGTTATCAGCTCGGAGATGATTATACACAGGTAATGCTTGGGGCCAGAGAGCTTGATCAGAATGCTCTGGCTATTCAGGCTCAGACCTGGGTTAATAGAACTTTAAAATACACTCATGGAATGGGAGTAACAATGAGTCCTGCCGGTCGAGTCAAAGATAATGGCCAGCCGGAATTTTTAATTCAGGATATCCCACCAAAGGCTAATAATCAAAATATTAATTTAGATAACCCATCTATTTATTATGGAGAAAAAACAGATAATTATGTAATTGTAAATACAGATGAAACAGAGTTTCACTATCCGATGGGGTCTGAAAATGTTTTTACTGAGTATGAAGGTTCTGGTGGTGTCGAAATTTCTAATATTATGAGAAAATCAATCTATGCTTTACGTTTTAATACTATGAAGATTTTATTATCAGATGACATTAACAATCAGAGCCGGATAATGTATGAGCGCAATATTCACCAGCGGGTAAGGAAAGCGGCACCATTTCTGCAGTATGATAGTGACCCTTATATTGTTAA
Organism: Halanaerobium sp.; assembly: GCA_046260625.1. Taxonomy (GTDB): domain Bacteria; phylum Bacillota; class Halanaerobiia; order Halanaerobiales; family Halanaerobiaceae; genus Halanaerobium. The sequence continues at coordinate 8,499 of JBHEOV010000024.1, forward strand.
TGCAGAAGGTAGATTATTCTGGATTTATGATGCCTATACAACCACTCATCTATATCCATATTCTCAACCTTATAATAACAGAGAAAATTATGTGCGGAACTCAATCAAAGTTGTCGTTGATGCCTATAATGGTACTCTGGATTATTATATAGTCGATGAAGATGATCCAATTGCCATGACTTACAGTAAAATATTTGATGATTTGTTTAAGTCAGTAGATCAGATGCCGGATTCTATTAGAGCTCATCTGCGCTACCCACAGGATTTATTTAAAATTCAGAGTCAAATTTATAAAAACTATCATATGGAAGATCCGGTAGTTTATTATAACCGGGAAGATGTCTGGGAAATTCCTCAGGAAAATTACCAGGGATCCACAATTGCAGTTGAACCTTATTATATAATGAATCAGCTGCCGGGAGAGGATAAAGCAGAATTTATTTTAATGACTCCCTTTACCCCATCAAATAGAGATAATATGGTGGCCTGGATGGCAGCCCGGAATGATGGTGAAAATTACGGTGAGTTATTTACCTACAGATTCCCCAAAGATCAGCTGGTCTATGGTCCTGATCAGATTGAATCCAGAATTGATCAGGAATCAGAAATTTCACAGCTGCTGTCCCTCTGGAGCCAGCGGGGATCAGATGTTATTAGAGGAAATCTGCTTGTGATTCCGATTAATAACAGTGTCTTATATGTTGAACCAATCTTCCTCCAGGCTGATGGTGGAGGTATTCCAGAGCTGAGAAGAGTAATCGTTTCCTATAAGAATCAGATAATCATGAGAGAAAACTTAGAAGAAGCCTTAAAAGCAATGTTCGAAGAAGGAGCAGGTCTATCTGTACCGGAAGAAGATGTGGAAGAACTGCAGGAAGAAACAGGAGTAGATCCTGAATCTGCAGGGATTGATGCAGATCTAGATGACTCCGATTCTGAGGCTGATGATAGCCAGCAGGAAGCAGAAAGTGGAGAGCAGACAGATGAAAGCTTAATGCCTGCCAGCAGTGCAGAATTAATCAGTGAAGCTAATGATCTCTATCAGCAGGCACAGCAGGCACTACAGAATGGTGATTTTGCCGAATATGGTGAATTAACAACTGAATTAGGAGAAGTCTTAAATCAATTATCGAGAACAGGAGAGTAATTATTTATGAATGAGCTTGAATTTAAAACTTATCAGAATAGATTTAATTTACACCATCTGGCAACAGATAAATTTAAAACAAATCTGGTTCAGATATATTTCATGCTGCCTCTTAAGAACGAAAAAGAGGCAGCCATGAATGCTTTGATTCCTTCAGTTTTAGAGAGGGGATCAAAAAATTATCATGACAATCAGTTAATCAAAACAGAGCTAGAAAATTTATATGGCTCAAATATGAGTTTTAACATTTTAAAGAGAGGAGAAAATCAGATTTTAAGATTTTCTCTAGAAATGGTTAATGAAAAATTTTTAACACATAAAAGCAATCTAACTGCTGCTGCTTTTAATTTACTAAATGATATTATTTTTAATCCGTTAACTGAAGCAGGAAAATTCAAAGAAAATTTTTTTAAACAGGAAAAAGAAACTTTAAAACAGGATATTTTATCTCTGGTCAATGATAAATATAGTTTTGCTGTAGAAAATTGTCTGGCCAGAATGTGTAAGAATGAAAAATATGGAATTTATAAAATGGGTACAGTACCGGCAGTTGCAGAAATAACTAATCAGGAACTCTATGATCATTATCAAAAAATAATTGAAGAAGCCAAAAGATCTTTATTTTTAGTTGGTAATTTTAAAGGTTCTTTTGTAGATAACATTTTTGAGAATACTGATTTAAAGGCTGGTGCTGATATTTATGATGAAAATACAGAAGTTAAATATCAGACTAAAGAGCCAGATTTTTATGAACAGAAATTAAGGGTTAATCAGGCCCGCTCATCTGTTGGTTTTAGAACCGGAATAACCCGTAAAGATTCTGATTATTATTCACTACTGGTCTTTAATAGTTTGATTGGAGGTTCAACTCATTCCAGATTATTTCAGGAAATTAGAGAAAAAAGAAGTCTGGCCTATTATGTGAATTCATCTATTGAAACTACTAAGGGATTATTATTAATCAATAGTGGCATTAATGCAGAGGATAATAAAAAAGTAATTGAAGTTATTGAAAAAGAAATTGCTGCTGTAGCTGCTGGAGATTTTAGTCAGGATGAATTTATACGTTCTAAAAAAAGTATTATTAATCATTTAAAACAGGATTTAGACAGCAATAAGGCTCTTTCTGCTCATTTTCTTTTAAGTCTGGTTAATAACAAAGAAGAATCAATTAATAAAACAATTGCTGGAGTTGAAGCTGTCAGCAGAGATGATATTGTTGCAGTTGCTCAAAAATTAAAGATGGACACTGTATATTTACTAAAAAGTGAGGACTGATTAATTTGGAAAGCATATATAATAAAAATATGGATGAAAGACTTGTCAAAGCAAAACTTGATAATGGTTTAAATATTTATATATTTCCTAAAAAGGATTATGTAAAACAGTTTGCAATGCTTTCGGTTGATTTTGGCTCAAATGATATAGATTTTATTGATGTCAAAAATGGGCGCCGGAGAAATATGCCTTTAGGGATAGCCCATTTTTTGGAACATCAGTTATTTGAAGATAAAGAAGAAAGTATTTTTGATAAATTCGCTGATCTAGGTGCTTCAGCAAATGCCTATACTAATTTTGACAGTACCAATTATTTATTTTCCAGCAGCAGTAATTTCGAAGAATCATTAATTAATTTAATCGAATTTGTAGAGGATCCGTATTTTAGTGATCAAAATGTAAAAAAAGAAAAAGGAATTATTGTTCAGGAAATTAAAATGTATCAGGACAACCCCTACTGGAGATCATATTTTAATTTACTTTCTGCTCTCTATTCAAAACATCCTGTCAAAAATGAGATAGCAGGAACAGAAGAGAGTGTAATGTCAATTACACCTGAGGATTTATATATCTGCTATTATAATTTTTATCTGCCCTCTAATATGGATTTAGTTTTAATTGGAGATCTTGATCCACAGCGGATAATCAACCTGATTAGAGAAAATCAGGCTAAAAAACATTTTCCTCATTTTAAAAATCCTGTTCGTATTATTAAAGAAGAGCCAGAAAATGTTGCTAAAAGACTGGTAGAAGAAAAAATGAATATTTCTCGGCCGATGGTACAGATTGCTTTTAAAGATCCGGTTAAAAGTGAAGAACCAGCTCAGATAATTAAAAAGGAATATATTGTTAATATTTTGCTGGATATAGTTTTTGGACACAGCAGTAAAAATTACAATCAACTTTATGATCAGGGAATTATTGATAATAGTTTTTCCTCTACCTATCATAAAAAGCCGGATTATGCTTATGTGCATTTACATGGTGAAAGCAATAAACCGGATCAGATGCGAGAAAAAATCAAAGAAAAATTGGTTGATATTGATCATAATGAGATTAAAGATAATTTTCAGCGGATTAAAAGAAAATACCAGGGAAGTTTTATTAGGCTATTCAATAACTTTAACCATCTGGCAGCAGAATTTGTTAACTACCGCCGCCTGGGTATTGATATTTTTGAGCTAGCAACTATTATAGAAGAGATTAAACTTGAGGAGCTGCTGGCCTATTCAAATAAAGTATTTAATAAAGATTTTATGGTTGAGTCTATTATTTTAAATGAGGACTGATTTTTTTGACTTTTAAGTTATACAATTTTATTTTTTATATTACAATGGCTGCTTTTGGCTATTTCAATATTTACTTTCAGGATGCCGGTCTTGATTCTTTTCAAATAGGTCTGGTTAATGCTATTCCCAGGATTTTTGCTTTATTATTGATGCCTTTTTGGGGCTTTCTGACTGATTATTTTCACGAAAATAAAAAGGTGTTATTTATAACTTTAACGGGTACTCTGACTACAGTAATTTTGTTTCCCCAGATCACCTCTTTTAAGTTTTTAATGCTGCTTATGTTTTTTTACACCTTATTTCAGAATCCTATTATTCCACTTTCAGATAGTCTGCTTTTAGATTATCTGGGAGATAACGCTAATTATTATGGCAAATTCAGGCTCTGGGGATCAATTGGTTATATGCTTTCTGTTTCACTTTTAGGTTATTTTTTGGAAGCAACTGCTTCTGAAAATTTATTTTATGTTTATGCTGTTGTTTTAGTATTATCGATGTTTTTATTAAAATTCTTACCTAAAAGCAAACGGAAAATTGAAGTTTTAAACCCCGGTGATTTTACAAAAATATTTAAGAAAAGGCGTCTGCTCTATTTTTTGTTTTTTGTATTTGTACTGCAGACTGCGATGAATGCAAATTATAGTTATTTTCCACTTTATATTGTTGCTAATGGTGGAGGAGAATTTCTGGTTGGAGTTGCCCTGACGATTTCATCTGCCAGTGAAATTATAGCTTTCTTTTTTTCAGATAAAATTATTAAAAAAAATAAAATTAGTAAAATAATTGCCGTCATAAGTGTCGGTTTTGTAATTCGCTGGTTAATGCTTTCTCTGTTCCCCTATACTCCAATCATTCTTTTATCACAGCTGCTGCACAGCGTAACCTTCGGCCTCTTTTTTGCAGTTGGAGTCGATTATGTTGATCAAATCAGTGGCAAAAAATTTAGAGCAACAGGTCAAAATATTTATGCAGGAGTATTTATGGGGGTTAGTGCTATCTCTGGAAGTTTAATTGGTGGAAAAATTTATCAACTTTACGGGGGAGAAAGTATGTATTTTTTCTGGTCCCTTGTTTCTGCAGGTGCTGGTATTATTTATAGTATTTATCTTTTTAAAAAAGAAAGGGAAGTTAAATTAAATGAAGATTAAGCAATTTATCAAGAAAACTGCAGCTGATTTACAGCTTGATCTCTGCCGGATTACAGATGCTTCAGAGTTAAAAGAAGAGCGTCAACATTTAGAAAAAAGAGCTAAAAGTAAATACTGGCCGCAGCCTTTTACAAATCAAGATCTGAATCAGCTGACAAAACCTGCTCTCCATTTTGAAAACTTAAAGTCTATTATTGTAGTAGCGATTAGTTATAATAATGGTGGTGCTAATCCTTTTTTATCAAATTATGTGACAGTTAAAGATTATCATAACTATCTGCAGCAGAAACTGGAAAAAATGGCAGCGGAAATGCAGGAAAAGCTGAATCAGAATTTTAATTATAAAATATTTGTTGATACAGCTCCCTTTTTAGAAAGAGCTCTGGCAAAAAGGGCTGGCATTGGTTTTATCGGCAAAAATTCAATGCTAATCAATCCTAAGCTGGGTTCATATTTATTTTTAGGAGAGATATTTACAGATCTAGAAATAGAAGCAGATAAGGCCCTGGATTTAGACTGTGGAGAATGCAGAATCTGTCTCGATAACTGTGAGGGCCAGGCTTTAAAAGCTGAATATTTGTTAGATGCAGAAGACTGCATTTCTTATTTAACTCAAAAAAAAGGGATACTGAATGCAAAAGAAATTAAAAAAATTGGCACTCATATCTGGGGCTGTGATTCCTGTCAGTTAAAATGTCCATATAATATAAACAAAAGCGGAACTAATGATAAAAAACTGCAGTTTTTCGATCATAATCTTGAGTATTTTTTGCGTTTAGACCGCAAAAGTCCTCCAGCTGAGCTAGAAGAAACAGCCATCATGTGGAGAGGAAGCAGAATCTTATTGCGGAATGCCCTAATTGCAGCTGCTAATTTAGGAGAAGATAAATATTATGAACTGGTAAAAGAAAATTTAAAGGATAATTCTCCTGTGATCCGTTATTATGCTGTCTTAGCATTATTAAAAATCAATTATCTTAGAGCAAAAGAAATTGTAGAAAAACAAATTAAGGTTGAAAACAATAAATTATATAAAAATAAAATGATTGAAATTTTAGCAGAGGAGGGAGAGCAGAATGAATATTAACTTAGATGGTGAAAAATTGAAAATAATAGATAAAAGCAGTATTGAAGCAATTATTGCAGAAAGTAAGATTAAAGCTAAAAAAGATGTAATGGCTGTAATTATAGAAAATCAGATCTGTGATTTAAATGATGATCTGGATAGAGATGCAAAAATTGAAACAGTTAAAATTAATTCAGAACTGGGCAATAGGATTTATCGTCGTAGTCTTTATTTGGTTTTGGCCAAGGTTGTTTATGAGATTTTTTCTGATTCTGTTTTGAAAATAGAAATTTCTATTAGCAACGGTATTTACTGTGAGTTAGAAAATAAAGCCAGTTTGAGTAAGGCTGATTTAAATAAAATAAAAGAGAGAATGCAGGAAATAATAGCTGCTGATCATAAGATAAAAAAACATAAGTTAAATAAAAAAGAAGTTTTAGAAATTATAAAAGATGAAAACTGTTCTTTCAGAAGTGAATTAATAAAACAGCAGGATCGGGATTATTATACTCTTTATGAACTTGATGGTTACTATGATTATTTTTATTATAATATGGTACCTTCTACCTCATATTTAAGGGAATTTGATTTACATTTAAGGATTCCTGGTTTTGTCTTATTGTTCCCTAAATTTTTCAGCAGCAAAAAAGTGCCAAAATTTAAAGAGCAGCCTAAACTTGCAAATATATTTTTAGAATATGAAAGACTGGGTAAAATTCTTGGTGTCAATAATGTGGTAGAGCTGAACCAGGTTGTAGAAAATAAAGAGTATAATGAGCTAATTCGAATAGCAGAAGCCCTGCATGAGAAAAAAATTGCAGAAATAGCAGATAGGATTAAGAGTGGAATGCCTAGAAACAAAATTATTTTAGTTGCTGGACCGACTTCTTCTGGAAAAACCACCTTTACCCACCGTTTATCAACACAGCTTAAGATAAATGGTCTGAGGCCTGTTCAGATTTCAGTTGATGATTATTTTGTTGATCGACAAAATACTCCACTCGATAAAAACGGGGATCCTGATTTTGAGTCGATTGAAGCTATAAATTTAGATTTATTCAATGATCATCTTTTAAAATTAATTCAGGGAGAAGAGATTGAATTACCAAGATTTAATTTTCATAAAGGTGTTCGAGAAAGAAGCGGAAAATATTTAAAATTGAAAGAAGATCAACCAATCTTGATTGAGGGGATTCATGGTTTAAATGATAAAATGACTGAGGTTATTCCCCAGGATTTAAAATTTAAAATTTATATCAGTGCCTTAACTCAGCTTAATATTGACTGTCATAACAGAATTCCGACTACTGATACCAGATTAATCCGCAGAATAGTAAGAGATAATCAGTATCGAGGCTTATCTGCAGCTGATACTTTAAATTTATGGAAGAGTGTGCGTAAGGGGGAAGAAAAAAACATTTTCCCATATCAGGAAAATGCAGATGTGATGTTTAATTCAGCTTTAATCTACGAGCTTTCAGTACTCAAAAATTATGTTGAACCCCTTTTAAAGCAGATTGATAAAACAAATAAAAATTATTATCAGGCACAGCGTCTGCTTGAAATTTTAAGCAATTTTAAAGCTATACCTGATAGTGAAGTTCCTTTCACTTCAATTTTAAGAGAGTTTACCGGCATGAGTGTTTTTAGAGAAGAATAGATCAATATTTTTCTTGATCTCATCCCAGTTATTAACCTTAGTAATCTGATCATTACCTTCAAAATCAGAATTATGATATTTATTGACTAAAATCACCGGAATATTTTTTGCTGCAATTTCTAAAGCATTTTCTTTTCTGTCATCGATAAATAAAGAGATATTTTTTTCTGCAGCCAGAGGGGCTTTTTCGTCTTCATGGTGTAGTTCATGATAGGGGATATTATTTTCTGCTAACCATTTTTCAGTTAAGCTGCGGTGTTTTTCACTCCTGGCTGTAATTAAAATTAAACGATGTCCCCCATCATAAAGTTCGGTCAGTATTTCTCTTGCTTTATCTACAGCTTTTACATTGCTGTATATTTCTTCTATTTTTTCTCGGATAAATTCATTTAACTCCTGCTCATTGATAGCAAAGGCTTTTCTGAGATCATAAGTATATTCTTTTAAAGTAATTTCTCTATCAAAAAACTCATTCATTTTCTGCTGCCAGATACTATTATGATCCGGCCCTTCATCTGTCAAAACACCATCAATATCTATACCAAAATTATATTTCATTTTTAAACACCTCATATAATAGATTTCACTTTTAATTATCTTAACATTTTTTTAGTTTTATGTCTAGATAATAAGAACAATCAGGAACATTTATTGATTAAGCTTTATTTTTTTAGTTAAATCAAGTAAAATAGTATTAAGCAAGAAAAAATTGTAGGAGGTAGTAAATTGACAGAAAAAATAAATAAAGCAGAAAAAGTAGAAAAATTAGTAGAACTATTTTCAGAACATTATCCTGAGCCAGGTACAGCTTTATATTTTAGGACTCCATTTGAAATTTTAATAGCAACTGTCTTATCTGCTCAGACTACAGATGTACAGGTTAATAAAGTAACTAGGGAACTTTTTAAAGAATATAATACACCAGAATTGATGTTAAAATTGAGTCAGAAGGAATTAGAAGAAAAAATTAATAGTATTGGTCTTTTTCATAATAAGGCAAAATATATTTTAAAAACCTGTAGGATCTTACTGGATGAATTTGAGGGAAAAGTTCCAGAGACAAGAAAAGAACTTTTAAAGCTCAGCGGTGTTGGCAGAAAAACTGCAAATGTTGTCCTGGCAAATGCTTTTTTTAAAGCCGCTTTTCCAGTTGATACCCATGTTTTTAGAGTTTCAGAGCGTCTGGGATTAAGCAGCGGCAAAAATGTGGCTCAGACCGAAAAAGAACTAACAGATCTGATCCCCAGAAAATACTGGATTGATTTTCATCACTGGTTAATTGATCATGGTCGTGCTCTCTGTAAAGCTCAAAATCCTGACTGTGAAAACTGTTTTGCTTCTAGAATCTGTTCATATTATAATAGTTAAATAAACTGGTTTCTATTTAAGCTTAAAAGCTTTAAATTTATAGGATATTTTTTAAATGTAATAAAAAAAATAATTATTTTGAGGGAGGAAGCAAAAATGAAAAAAATATTTGTTTTAGATACAAATGTACTTTTAAATGACCCTCGTGCCATCTATAGTTTTGAGGAAAATGATGTTATTATTCCACTGGCAGTTTTAGAAGAGATTGATAACTTAAAAACCAAAAGTTCTGACTTAGGTTTTAATGCCCGGGAAAGTTCAAGAATTTTAGAAGAAATTAGAAGCCAGGGTAATCTGCATGATGGAGTAGAACTGGAATCAGGTGGTACAGTTAAAATAGTGATCAATGGGGGTCTGGAGCTGCCGGAAGGATTAAGTTCCAGCAAAATGGATAATAGAATTATTTCGACTGCTATTCATCTGCAGAAAGAAAATTCAGATAAAGAAGTAATAATGATTTCTGATGATATTAATCTGCGTTTGATCTGTGATGCTTATGGTTTAAAAGCAGAAGAGCATAATTCTTCTCGTCTCAAAGAAGAAGAAATTTATTCGGGTTTTAAAGAAATTAACTGCAGTGCTTCTCTGATTGATCAATTTTTTGAAGAAGAAAAACTGTCTCTAGCAGATCTCAACGAGCTCGAAGATTCTCTATATCCCAATGAATTTGTACAGTTAACAGCAGATGATAGAAATAAAAATACAGCTCTGGCCAGATTTGATGGAAAAAATTTAGTAACTCTTCGCTATAATAAAAGTCAACCTGCAAAAATCAGGGCTAGAAATAGGGAACAGCAGCTGGCATTAGAGCTGCTGCTTGATGATCAGATCCAATTAGTTACTATGTCTGGTAAGGCAGGAACCGGTAAAACTTTACTGGCAATTGCAGCAGGTTTATCAAAAGTAGTAGATGAACAGGCTTTTTCTAAACTGCTCGTGGCCAGACCTATCCAGCCGATGGGTAAGGAAATGGGGTTTTTGCCCGGTGATGTTGAAGAAAAAATGGGACCCTGGATGCAGCCGATTTTTGATAATCTTGATTTTATTGTTCACCGCAATAATGATGCAAGATTTTCCTATCAGAAATTGCTGGATAAAGATTTAATTCAGGTTGAGCCTCTGACTTATATTAGAGGTAGGTCAGTACCAAATCAATTTGTAATAATTGATGAGGCTCAAAATTTATCTTTACATGAGGTTAAAACTATCGTGACCAGGGCTGGAGAAGGATCTAAATTTGTTTTTACAGGGGATCCATTTCAGATTGATAATCCATATTTGAACTTTCATAAAAATGGTTTAAATTATCTGGCTCATAAGTTCCATGATCAAAAAATTGCAGGACATGTAATGTTAAAAGAAGGAGAAAGATCAGAACTTGCTGAAATTGCAAGTGATCTCCTTTAAAATTAGGAGTTGTATTTAATGAAAAAAGTTTTTAGGTTAATTATTATCTCTGCTCTTTTAGTAGGTCTTTTTGTTCCTGTTTTTGACCATTATTATAATCAAGAAGAACTAGCAGGATTAACAATGGCCCAGGAGAGTAATGATAGAACGATTAATGAATTATTTAAATTTGCAAAAGAAGCTTTTTATGAAGCTAATTATCAGTCTGCAGTTAATTATTATCAACAAATAATTGAGATTTCTCCTTTTAATTTAGAGAGTAGAAGAAATCTAGCAGTGATATATAATGATCGAAATGAGCTTATGGCTGAAAATGAAATTTTGCTGCAGACTGCTATTTTAAGCAATCAAGATCAGGATTATTTAAATCTGGCTGTAAATTTCTATGAATTAAATAATAATCTGGCTTCTAATTATATTCTAGAAAATAAAATTGATAGGGAAAATGAAGAACAAAATTTTCTTTATAAAAAATATTATTATTTAATAAAAAATAATTTAGATTTGAATAATTACGAAAAAGCAGAAGAATATCTAATGAAAATTACTAATTTAAAAGTGAAGCAGTCAGATGTATATCTGCTCAGTGCTGAATTAAATAAAAAAAGAGCTAATTTTAAACAGGCCTTTAATAATTACGAAGCTGCTTATCAGGCTAATCGGGGCCAGACCTATTTATTTAAAGAGATGGCTGAAATGCTTGAAAAAGCGGGAGAAGAAATTGAAGCCTATAATTACTGGCAGCGAACTCTTTCTTATGGCTGGTTTAGAGAGCTTGCCTATCAAAAAATAAATCACTATCAGGATAAATATCCACAGTTGAAGCCTGATGAGGAAGATGATAAAGAAGCTCCAGAAGAAATTAATCCTTTTGCCTTAGAAGCTTCCTGGAGAGAGGTTGAAGAATTAATTGCTCAGGAAGAAATTCAGATGTTGAGAATTGGTCTGCAGGAGAATAATGAACATCTTTTATTTCAATATTCAGCGCCTTTTTCTGTAGTTTATGATGGTAAAATAATTTATAGAGGAGAAGCTGAAGAAAATTATTTGCTTGAAGTAGAGTCTGATTCTCTATATATAAGCACTGAAGCAGAAAAAATAAAGCTTGGTAGTTCTGAGCTTGAATATCAGATCTACAGCAGCCAAAAAAATTCTTCTTTCTATGTTTATAATATTAATTATGGTCAGGGTTATTTCTGGCAGGGAAGTGGTAACAGACAGTACAGGGGTAATATGATAATTAAAGGAGAAGGATCAGAATTTACTTTAATCAATCAGGTAGAATTAACCCCCTATTTAATTTCTGTAGTTCCTTCAGAAATATATGCCAGTTGGCCGGCGGAAGCTTTAAAAGCTCAGGCTATTGCAGCCCGAAGTTATACTTTAAGTAATTTAGGGCGCCACAGCAGTGACGGTTATGATCTCTGTTCCAGTGTGCACTGTGCAGCATATAATGGAATTATGAGTGAACATCCACGCACAACAGAAGCTGTTTTATCGACTCAGGGAGAAACTGCAGTTTTTGAAGGTCAAGTTATTGAAGCAGTATTCAGCAGTAATAGTGGTGGTTTTACTGAGCGGAGTGATCAGATCTGGTCGGCAGATTTACCATATTTGCGGGGCTCAAATCAGATGAAAAATGAAAATTATGATTTTCCCCTGACTCCAGAAAAGCTGCAGCAGTGGCTTGTCTCTGCACCTGAATCTTATTCTAAAGATTTCGGCAGCAGTAATTATCGCTGGCAGTTAAGAGTTCCAGCAGAAGTGATTGAATATAGAAGTGAGCTCAATAAAATAACTAAAATTGAGGTAAATCAGAGGGCTCAGGGTGGAACCATTACTTCCCTCAGTCTTTACAATGAAGAGGAAGAGAAAAGATACAGTGTTTCTCAGATTAGACGAGTTCTGGGGGGCTTAAAAAGCAGTCGTTTTTATTTTGACAGCCACTTTGATCAGAATGGTCATTTAAAAGAATTATATATTTATGGTTCAGGCTGGGGACATAACCTGGGGCTTGATCAATCAGCTTCGGCTGGTATGGGAGCTGCAGGCTGGAATTATCAAGAAATTATCAAACATTTTTATCCCGGTGTAGAAATAAAAAAATATAAATAAGGAGATAAAGAATGGATACAAAAAGACTTAAAACAAATTAATTAGTTAAATGTTTGACAAAGACCCCTCTTTTGAGTTAAAATTTTTATGAGAGGGGTTGTTTTTTTGCAGATAACATTTTTAGGAACAGGAACCTCACATGGGGTGCCTGTAATTGCCTGTGATTGTGAGGTCTGTAAGTCTGACAATTCGAAAAATAAAAGAATGAGAACTTCGATTCATATCAAAAGTGAAGAATATAATTTATTAGTAGATACTCCACCCGAGATGAGACTTGAATTAATTAATAATAATATAAAACATGTTGATTCAGTTTTAATGACTCATGCACATGCTGATCATATAATGGGTTTTGATGATATTAGAGCTTTAAACTGGTTTCAGGGTAAAGAAATGCCGGTTTATGGTGATCATAAAACATTAAAACATATCAAAAGAGTGTTTCCTTATATTTTTTCAGACGAAAATCCAGGTGGGGGAGTACCACAGGTTATCTTAAAAGAGATAGAAAAAGAATTAACTTTTAAGGATTTAGAGGTTAAGGCTGTGCCAATTTATCATGGTGATAATAAGATTCTGGCTTACAGAATCAATAATTTTGCTTATTTAACTGACTGCAGTAAGATTCCAGATAGTTCATTAAAGCTTCTGGAAGGAATTGAATATGCGGCGGTAGATGCATTACGCTTTGAGGAACATCCAACTCATATGTCTGTTGATCAGGCAGTAGAGCTGGTCAATCAATTGAATTTAGAACATGGTTATTTAACTCATATTTCACACAGATTGGATCATCAAAAATTAAATAATTATCTGCCTGAAAATGTCAGTGCAGCTTATGATGGTCTGGTTATAAATATATAATTATTAATAAATAGGTATTTTATATTTTTTAGAGATTTACTAAAATTTAAAAATCATCAGCTTTAATAAACTATAAATTAGGTGATAGAATTGAATATTGTTCTAGTTGAACCAGAAATTCCACAAAATACCGGTAATATTGCTCGAACCTGTGCGGTAACTGATTCTAAACTTCATTTAGTCAGACCGCTGGGTTTTAAAACTTCTGATAAATACTTAAAAAGAGCAGGTCTTGATTACTGGGATAAACTGGATATATGTTATTATGATAATTTAGATCAGTTTTTTGAAAAGAATAAAGGTGGACGCTTTTTTTATGCAACTACCAAAGCTGCAAAGTCATATGCTGATTTTGAGTACCAAAAGAATGATTATTTTTTATTTGGTAAAGAGACTGCCGGTTTACCGGAAAAATTATTAGAGGTGAACCTTGATAAATGTATTAGAATTCCAATGAAGGATAATTTAAGATCTATTAATCTTTCTAACTCGGTTTCCATTATTATCTATGAGGCCCTAAGACAAAATAATTTTATAAATTTAAACAAAAAAGGGAAATATAAAGAGGAAATTTAAGTTTTATCTAGAAATACTATAATAGAGCAAAGAAGGAAGGAGGGGAGAAATGAAAAAAAATAACTTTTTGACTACGCTAATAATTTTATTAGTTTTTCTTCTGTCAATAACTATCACTGTTTCTGCTTTTCAAGTCAAATTAAGTGATCGCGGCAGAGATGTTATTGAAGTTCAAAAATATTTAGAAACTCTTGGTTATAATGTGTCAACTGATGGGATTTTTGGGAAAACTACTGAAGATGTGGTTAAAGATTTTCAGGCCAGCAATGATCTGCAGACAGATGGAATTGTTGGGGGTAAAACTTATGAGATTTTAAAGAAAATGATTTCTGAGAAAGTAGCTTATGAACTTTATGTTGTAGACAATGGAGATACTCTGTCAGGAATTGCAGCCTCCAGAGATGTTTCAGCAGCTGAAATTAAAAAATTTAATAAATTGAGTTCTGAAAAATTAAAACCGGGTCAGGATTTAAAAATTCCCAGAGAAAAAGTAGTAACTGCTGAAGGTGAAGATAAAACTGAAGATAAAACTGAATCTGAGAGTTCTGAAAAAGAGAAAAAACAGGTTTATTATACAGTTCGTCAGGGAGATACTCTATCGACGATTGCAGCCCGCAGAAATCTACCGGTTGAAGAAATTATGAACGAAAATAATTTAAACTCTGATGTTATTAAAGCAGGTCAGGAGATTGTGCTTCCAATACAGGACTTCAAAGAAGATAATAATACTCAGGATGATAGTGATGATCAGGAAGAAAAAAGAGCTGAAAACAGTTCTTCCTCTGAAGAAATAGTACATGAAGTTCAGCAGGGAGATGCTTTAAGTAGCATAGCAAAAACGTATGGTACTGATATAGATACGATCCGTCAGAACAATAACTTAAATGGAGATAGAATTTTTGCTGGAGATGAGTTAATTATAAGAGATTATAAAAGAGAACCATTTTCTTTGAGTAGAAATTCTTTAAGTTGGCCGGTTAATGGCAGAATTAGTTCCGGTTTTGGTTGGAGAACACATCCGGTTAAAAAGACAAGATTATTTCATAATGGGATAGATATTGCTGTTCCATCAGGAACTGCTGTTAAAGCTGCAGCTTCTGGAGAAGTTGTACATAGCAGTTGGATGAATGGATTTGGTTACACAGTTATTATTGATCATGGTAGAGGTGTAGAAACTCTATATGGACATAATTCAAAACTAACTGTTTCAAAAGGATCTACAGTAAGTAAAGGTCAACAGATAGCTTTATCAGGTAATACCGGCTTAAGTACTGGTCCCCATCTTCATTTTGGAGTCTTAAGAAATGAAGAGCCACTTAATCCAAGAGACTATTTACAATAAAATTTAATTTTATTTAAAGGCAGACAGTTAAATTGTCTGTCTTTTATAAATTATTCTGAATTTTAATCAAAAAAAATTTTTTAAATCTTTTTTGCTTTTTTTCTTGACAACTGCATTTATTGTTGATATTATAAAAACCGTCGCAAGAGAAATGGGCCATTAGCTCAGTTGGCAGAGCACCTGACTTTTAATCAGGTTGTCGGAGGTTCGAATCCTCCATGGCTCACCA
>JBHEOV010000025.1:0-23940 GCA_046260625.1 Halanaerobium sp.
CACCTTTTCTGATTGTGTGATGCCACACTCTCAGCTTACCTCGGATTAGCCCGACTTTCGCCAGGTTATCCCAAACTTGAGGACAGATTATTCACGTGTTACTCACCCGTCCGCCACTATCTAGATCTCGTCATCAACCCGAAGGTTTCAGTCGAGGTAGACCGTTCGACTTGCATGTGTTAAGCACGCCGCCAGCGTTCGTCCTGAGCCAGGATCAAACTCTCCGTATAAAGAATTTGATTTGGCTTCTATTATTTAATATAAAAGCTTTAAACTAATAATTACTTTTAAGTTTTAACACTCAAAGTATATTAACGTTGGCTTGCTGTTTAATTTTCAAGGTTCAACGCACCTTCTTTTTTTAACAAAAAGGTTAGCGCCTTGCTAGGGGATTGACCCCGTCGCACACAATCTCTCTTTTATAGAACAAATTGATATTTTCGGACTTGCCCATTGAGGGCAGCGCATAATATGTTTTTGTTCCTGTTTAGAGATAATGTTTTCTTCTATATTTTCTGCCGCGTTTATTTATCAGCGACATTTAATATCTTATCAACTCTCGCACACTTTGTCAAGAACTTTTTAGAAAAACTTAAAAAAGTTTTCTGTGCTTCAAAACTTTGCTTTCTCTTATATACAAAGAATAGAAATTTTTAAGCTTTAAAACTTGGTTCTTTTTTTCTCCGATTTGAGATCAGTTGCGATATCAAATTTTTATGGAGACTATTTGTGCGACAACTATTATCTTATCAAGCTCTTTCTGTTTTGTCAAGAACTTTTTAAAATAATTTTGTCTGCCGGAAAAGTCTTTTGTTTTCGGCGACAAGTAATAGGATAACAGCTATCTTGATCTATGTCAAGGAAAACATAAAAAAACTCCCTCAAGTAGATAATAATTATGATCTTAATTATCCACTATAAAGGAAGCTTTTATTATTCTTATTTTTAAAGAACATATATTTATATATTTTCATTATATTTTACTGCTTTAACCAAGATAGTCTATATAGTCATCACTATCATTATTCTTACGATTTGAATTAATTCCAAATCCAGATGCAGCAATTTCAGCAAAATCATTTACAAATTTTTCAAAGTTTCTCATGCTTATCACTCCTTATAGTATTATAAACTTATTAGTTTGAGTTATTAATTTTATTCTAAGTTATTAATGAAAGATTATTTTTTAGCCAAAATAATCTATATACTGATCACTATCTTTGTCAAAGTCTTTGTTTAAACCAAATCCCATTGAAGTTATTTCTGCAAACTTATTAACAAAATTATTGAATTTTCCCATCTTTAATCACCTCTTATAGTTTTATAAAATTATAGGTCTTCTAAAATTTTCTTTTTTATTCTCTTATTGAGTTCATTATATCGAATATAAATTATTATAATGTAAAGTAGTTAACAATTTTCAAATTTAATCTGATTAATTTACTCAATTTTATTAATCTGTCTTTATCTTATCTTAAATTATTTTTTTTGAATGTAAAGCCAGCTACATCTGAGCTAATCATTTAAAACTCCACAAAAGTTTCCTTCTGTGGAGTCCATTTTTTATTATTCTTTATTCTCTTCTTCATCTGCTTCTGATTCTGCTTCAAGTTCAGCTTCTTTCTTTTCAGCCAGAGATTTTTCTGCTTCTTCTCTGTCTATTTTTTCAACAAGCTTATCAAAGCGAGCTTCAGCTCTTTCTTCCGGACTTAACTCTTCTTTTTCTTCCTGTTCTTTTTCATTATCATCTTCTTCTAAGAGATCATCATTAATTCTGGCTAAAGATACAACCTTATCCTCTTCACCAACATTAATGATTTTTACCCCCATTGTGTTTCTTCCTGTAGTTGATATTTCTGAGGCTGCTACTCTGATAATAATCCCATCCTGAGTTATAACCATCATTTCCAGACTTTGATCAACAATTCTAGCTGCAGCTAATTTACCATTTTTCTCAGTAATATTGGCAGTGATTATTCCTTTACCACCTCTATTTTGAACTCTATATTCAGAAATAGCTGTTCTTTTACCATAACCATTTTCGGTAATTACCAGCAATTCATCACCTGCAGAATCTATTCCCATATCAATTACGCAGTCATCTTCTGCCAGGTTAATTCCCTTAACACCATATGAGTTTCTGCCTACAGAACGAACATCAGCCTCATTAAAGTGAATTGATTTAGCATTGCGGGTGATTAAAAAGACATTTTCATCTTCTTCTATAATTCTAACCCCAATTAATTCATCATTTTCTCTTAAATTAACAGCTATTAAACCTGTATAATTGGTATCGTATTCTTCTAGAGCTGTCTTTTTGATCAAACCATTTTTAGTAGCCATCAGCAAATATGAATTCTCAGGAAATTCTTTAACTGGAATTACAGCATTAATTTTTTCTCCCTCTTCTAATTCTAGAAGGTTAATAATTGCTGTACCCCTGGCCTGTCTACCGGTTTCCGGTATCTGATATCCCTTTAATCTATAGACTCGGCCCTGATTGGTAAAGAACAAGAATTTATAATGGGTGGTGGTTGTAAAGATATTTTCCACAAAATCTTCCTCTTTAGTGCTGATACCTATTACACCCTTACCTCCGCGCCGCTGACTGCGGTACAGATCAAGCGACATCCGCTTAATATAACCCTGATTGGTCATTGTGACCACAATCTGTTCTTCTTCAATTAAGTCTTCTAATTCTAAATCTGTGGCTCTATTCATAATTGAAGTTCTGCGCTCATCATTAAATTTTTCTTTGATTGCTATAATTTCTTCTTTTATCAGTCCTAATAATTTTTCTTCATCTGCTAAAACTGATCTATAATATGTTATTTTTTCCTGTAGATCTTTATATTCAGTTTCTATTTTATCTCTTTCTAATCCAGTCAGGCTCTGTAATCTCATTCTTAAAATAGCATTAGCCTGAGTTTCAGAAAGCTCATAGTTCTCCATTAAATTGATTCTGGCTGTATCAACTTCATCAGCATTTTTAATCATTTCTACTATCTCATCAATATTTGCCAGAGCAATTCTATATCCTTCTAAAATATGAGCTCGATCTAAGGCTTTATCCAGATCATACTGGGTTCTGCGCCTGACAACCTCTTTTTGATGTTCTAAGTAATGCTCTAAAATTTCTTTTAAAGATAATACCTTTGGCTCTTTATCTACCAGAGCTATCATAATTACACTAAATGTAACCTGAAGTCTGGAATGCTTATATAATTGATTTAAAACTACTTTAGGAGTAGCTTCTCTTTTTAATTCAATTACTACTCTCATTCCATCTCTGTCTGATTCATCTCTAATATCTGAGATTGCATCCAGTTTTTCATCCTTAACCAGCTCGGCTATTTTTTTAATCAAACGAGCTTTATTTACCTGATAGGGAAGTTCATCGACAATAATCTGCTTTCTATTGACAGATAAATCTTCAACTCTGGTTTTGGCTCTCACAGTTAATTTGCCGCGCCCATTTTTATAGGCCTTATAAATACTGCCTCTACCCATAATCTGGCCGCCTGTAGGAAAGTCCGGTCCCTTAATAGTTCCCATTAATTCCTTGGTTGTAATTTCTGGCTTATTAATTAACTTAATTACTCCATCTATTACTTCACCTAAATTATGAGGTGGAATACTTGTTGACATTCCAACTGCAATTCCGGAGGTACCATTTACCAGCAGATTAGGAAATCTGGCCGGCAAAACCTCAGGTTCTTCTAAAGATTCATCAAAGTTAGGTATAAAATTAACCGTTTCTTTATTGATATCAGTCATCATTTCGGAAGCAATAGGAGACATTCTAGCTTCAGTATAACGCATAGCTGCTGCACTGTCTCCATCAATTGAACCAAAGTTACCATGTCCATCTACCAGCATATAGCGGTATGAAAAATCCTGTGCCATTCTAACCATTGTATCATAAACTGCTGTATCACCATGTGGGTGATACTTACCTAATACTTCTCCGACTATCCGGGCAGATTTTTTATGAGGCTTTGTATGTGTCATACCTAAATCATTTAAAGCATATAAGATTCTTCTGTGAACTGGTTTTAATCCATCTCTTACATCCGGTAGAGCTCTTCCTACAATTACACTCATTGAATAATCAAGATAGGAAGTTCTCATTTCTTTATCTATGTCAATTTTTTTCACTCTTGCTGCTTTTTGTTCCAAAATATTTCACCAACCTTTAACTTTTATTAACTAGAAAATTACACATCCAAATTTTTAACTTCGCGGGCATGTTTTTGAATGAATTCGCGTCTGGGAGCTACCTTATCTCCCATCAAAATAGAGAATGTTTCATCAGCTCTAATTGCATCTTCTATATCTACCTGAAGTAAGATTCTATGCTCAGGATCCATAGTAGTATCCCAGAGCTGATTCGGATTCATCTCACCCAGACCCTTATATCTCTGCATTGAAACTCTATCTTTACCTATTTCATCGAGCAGCTCTTTTAAGGCTTTATCATTATAGACATATTCTTCTCTTCTACCCTTTTTAATCTTATATAAAGGTGGTTGTGCAATATATATATTTCCATTTTCAAGTAAAGGACGCATATACCGATAAAAGAAAGTTAAAAGTAAAGTTCTAATATGAGCACCATCGACATCTGCATCAGTCATAATTATAATTCTATCATAACGAATATTATTGATATCAAACTCTTCTCCCACTCCTGTACCAATGGCAGTGATCAGAGCTCTGATTTCATCATTATTTAAAATTTTATTTAAACGTGATTTTTCAACATTTAAAATTTTACCTTTAAGGGGTAAAATAGCCTGAAATTCTCTATCTCGGCCCTGCTTGGCAGATCCACCAGCAGAGTCACCCTCAACAATATAAACTTCTGTATCATCAGCTTGACGCCTGGAACAGTCTGCAAGCTTCCCCGGTAGAGCTGTGGAAGTTAAGGCACTCTTTCTACGGGTTAAATCTCTGGCTTTACGGGCTGCTTTTCTTGCCTGAGCAGCACTCATTGCCTTATCAATAATTGCCTTTCCTACCTTTGGGTTTTCTTCTAAATATGTTTTCAAAAATGAAGAAACTGCAGAATCAACAAAACCACGTATTTCACTATTACCCAGCTTAGTTTTAGTCTGACCTTCAAACTGAGGCTCAGATAATTTAACACTAATAATTGCAATCATACCTTCTCTAATATCTTCACCTTTAAGATTATCATCATCATCTTTTAAAAGATTTTTACCGCGGGCATAATCATTAAAAGTACGAGTAGTAGCAGATTTAAAACCACTTAAATGAGTTCCACCCTCTTTGGTGTTAATATTATTAGCAAAAGTATAAAGTGAAGTATTATATCCCTGATGGTACATAATTGCAACCTCAATTGACCCTTCCTCTTCTTCATCTTCTATGTAGATAGGTTCAGAAATTAGAGGCTTTTTGCTCTGGGTCAGGTATTCAACAAAAGATACTAATCCACCATCAAAGTGGAATTCTTCCTCTTCAACTTCTTCCTGACGGCTGTCTGTAATTTTAATTGTTGTTCCTTTATTTAAAAAGGCCAGCTCTTTTAAACGCTGTGCCAGAACTCTAAAATCAAAATCTATCTCTTCAAAAATTAAAGGATCTGGTTTAAATTCAATTGTTGTTCCTGTACAGTCACTGTCACAGCTGCCTACTGCCTGCAGCTCATGCTGTGGAAATCCTCTTTCATATTTCTGTTTATAAACTTTACCATCTTTCCAGGCAATTTCTACTTCCAGCCATTCTGTTAAAGCATTTACTACAGAAATACCAACACCGTGTAAACCACCTGAAACCTTATAACCTTCACCACCAAATTTTCCACCGGCATGGAGAGTTGTCATTACAACTTCTACTGCTGGTTTATCAACTTTAGGATGAATTTCAACTGGAATTCCCCGGCCATTATCCTGAACTTTTATTACATTTCCAGGCTTAATTTCAACTGTTATTTCCGTACAGTAGCCAGCCATTGCCTCATCAATACTATTATCAACTACCTCATATACCAAATGATGCAGACCTTCTATACTTGTAGAACCAATATACATCCCAGGTCTTTTACGAACTGCCTCCAGTCCCTCCAGTACCTGTATATGTTCTGCTTCGTAATTACCTCTGTCCTTAATATCCATCAATATCCCCCATTTTCTTCTGTAAACTTATCAACTCTATCACCAAGTGTCTTAGATGAGATCATTGAAAGATAAATTGTCTCTCCTGTTAACACAAAAGAACGGGCCTTACCCCCGGAATAATCAACAATAAATCCCTCTTCATCAGAAATCTCCAAAAATTCCTCAGTTATCTCAGATGAAGTCGTACTCTCTAAATCACCAATTAATACTACTTCCTTGGATGGAATCATATAACCATCACCAAGATGTAAAAACATATGTCTAATTCACCCTCTTTTTTATTCTCCCCTTTTTGACCTGATAAACATTATAGGAGTTATTTTTAAGTCCGGATAAATTTTCACCATCTGTTGCTGTAATTATAGTCTGAATTTTATCAGCTATAATATTAATCAATGCTTTTCTTCTCAATCCATCTAATTCTGAAAAAACATCATCCAATAGCAGGACTGGATATTCTCCGGTCTCTGATTTCATAAATTCCAGCTCTGCCAATTTTAAAGCCAAAGCAGCAGTTCTCTGCTGTCCCTGAGAACCATATTTACGCAGGTCCATTTTGTTCACCTTTAAAATTATATCATCTCTATGAGGACCAATTACTGTATAACCGCGAGAAATTTCCTGATCACGCTTTGCAATCAGACTGTCAATAAAAAGTTCCCTTAATTCTGCTTCTCCCAGTTTTTTTGAAAAATTATTTAGAGAAATATCATATTCCAGCTCCAAATTTTCTCTGCCCTCAGTTATTTTACGCTGAGAAAGTCTGGCCAGAATTTTTAATTTATCTATAACTTCTATTCTTTTTAAAATTATTTTTGATCCAACTGCAGCCAGCTGTTCATCCCAGACTGACAGCATCTCACGATCGGTTGAGCGGCCATCTCTGATTGATTTCAATAAATTATTGCGCTGTTTTAATAAATGATCATATTTACTTAAAAGATGGTTATAATAGCGACTGACCTGAGAAATTTCAAGATCAATAAAATCACGCCTGTGAGAAGGCCCCTCTTTAACCAGCTTTAAATCCTCAGGAGAAAATAAAACTGCATTTAGATATCCAAGCAGTTCTTTTACTTTATCCAGAGGATTATCATTGACTTCAACCCGGCGTCCACTTTTTTCTAAACGCATGGCTAACTTTATTTTACCTTCTCTGCGCCTTAAAAGCAACTGAACAAGTGCTTTTTCCTCTTCCCAGTTTATCATTTCCGATGTAATACTACTGCGGTGGGAATTAGCTGTGGCCATTAAATAAATTGCTTCTAAAAAATTAGTCTTTCCCTGGCCGTTGGCACCTAAGAAAATATTTAGATTTGGATTTAAATCAAGCATCAGTTCTTCAAAATTTCTAAAATTTCGGCAGAGAACTCTTTCTAAATACATTAATTATCCCCGACTTACTTTATATTTTTTATCTTCAGCTGTTAAAGAAACTATATCTCCAGCTTTTAAAGTTTTACCCCTCTTTAATTCTATTTCGCCGTTAACCTCTACTTCTCCTGCCTGAATTAAATGTTTGGCTTCTCCTCCACTCATTACAATATTGGCCCATTTTAAAAATTGATCTAGATTAATTGTGTCACTTGTAATTTTAATTTCTTCCATTTATTATTACCTCCCTCAATTAGCTTTAAGTGTACCCTCTTGATAACTATCCACATTTCAACAAACATTACACTTTTCAATTAATTTCTAATTACGACTGTGAACGCACCGGCATAATTAGATAAATAAACTTATCTCCCTCTTCTGTTTCCGATTTTACAACCAGTGGATTTAAAGGTCCTATCATTTCTATATTAATTTCTTCAGAATCCAATACTTTTAAAACATCAATAAAATAACCGGCATCAATGTTAATCTTCTGTTCCGGTCCTTGAATATCAATCTTTAATTCTTCATGTGCATAACCAGAATTTCCTTCAGCTGAATTAATCTCCATCAAACCAGCATCTGCATTAAGAGTAATTATATTGGCATCCAGTTTTGCAATTAATGATGCTCTTTTAACTGCCCCGTGCAGCTTTGATAAATCCGCAGAAAATTTACTATTCGATTCATCCGGAATTACCAGCTCATAATTAGGAAACTTTCCTTCTATTAAGCGCGAAATAACTTCTATTCCATTGAAAGTAAATCGTACATAATTGCTGTCAACTTCAATTTCAACACTACCTTCATCCTCTAAAAGATTATTTAACTCCTGCAGGGTACTTCCCGGTAAAATAACTGAAATTTTTTCATTAACTGAAGTCTGCAGAGGTGCTTCAATATATGATAGACGATATGTATTGGTAGAAACCATTTTTACCTTTTCCGCTTCAACTTCAAAGAAAGCACCAGTGAGAGCAGGTTGAGTTTCATCTTTTGAGGTGGAGATTCTAACTTTTTTTATCATTTCTTTAAATTTACTGGAAGGTAAATTAAAGGTTGCACTTTCCTCCACCTGGGGTAAATTGGGAAATTCATCAGGATCATAACCATTTATTTTAAATAAAGAATTGATACATTTTATCTGCAGCTGCCATTTATCCTGATTTAACTCCATTTTTACTTCTTCATTTGGTAATTCCCGAATAATATTTAAAAATTGGGTAGCAGGCAGTACAATTGAACCATCTTTTTGACCCTCTACTTTGAGATCATATTTAATTCCTAATTCCAGATCAGTAGATTTTAAAGTTAAAGTATTATTTTCTAAGCTTAAAAATATTCCAGTTAAAATTGGTAATGTCTGATTTTTTGCTACAGCTCTTCTAACAATATTAAGAGCATTATATAAATCCTTTTGATTAATTGAAAATTTCAAAGTGTATCCCTCCAAAGTAAAAGTTATTAACAAAATCGGAAATAGATAATAGTGGTGAATTTATTAATAAAACTAGTAGTAATAGTAGTAGGGGCTGTGAATATGTGGATAAGCCCTTGAATACTAATGAGAGCCTGATAATGCCTGTAGATAAGATGTTAGCGGATAGGACAAGAGTTATCCACATACTAACAGTTAAAAATTATTAACATTTTATCAACAACGGCCTTAATAACTATCCACAGAAATTGTTGATAGTTTAAAAAGCGGCTTTTAGGCTCTTAAAAAAATAAAATTTAAAGATTAACCATGCTTAATTGTATCAATCAATCGTTCAATTTTGTTGCTGAAATCATCTTCATTTTCTATTTTTTCCTGAATCTTATTGTGAGCATGGATAACAGTTGTATGATCACGGCCTCCAAATTCATTTCCAATATGTGGCAGAGAAAAATCGGTTAATTCTCTACTTAGATACATGGCAATCTGCCGGGGAAAAGCTATAGTTTGAGTTCTTTTTTTAGACTGCATATCTTCCATTCTTAGATTATAATCATCTGTTATAATTTTTTTGATTCTTTCTATATTGACTTCAATTGATTCATTTTTCTTTTTATTAACCAGATCTTTTAAGGCTTCTCTGGCCAGATCAACATCAATTTCTCTGTCAACAAGTGAAGAATAGGCAATAACCTTAACCAGCGCTCCTTCTAATTCTCTAATATTGGACTGAATTTTATTAGCAATATAAATAACTACCTCATTTGGGATAGTTAAATTTTCTATATCTGCTTTTTTTCTTAAAATAGCAATTCTGGTCTCTAAATCCGGTTTTTGAATATCAGTGATCAAACCCCATTCAAAGCGGGAACGGAGCCTCTCTTCCAGAGTTGGAATTTCTTTTGGAGGACGATCACTGGAGATTATAAGCTGCCGATTTGATTCATGTAAGGTATTAAAGGTATGAAAAAATTCTTCCTGAGTCCTTTCCTTACCTGCTAAAAATTGAATATCATCAACCAGTAAAATATCAATGTTACGATATTTATCTCTAAAATCTACTGTTGAATCATCCTTAATCGAATTAATAAGTTCATTCGTAAAGGTTTCCGAAGAAACATAAACAACTTTATAATCAGGATTATTCTTTAAAATAAAATGAGCAATAGCCTGCATC
Organism: Halanaerobium sp.; assembly: GCA_046260625.1. Taxonomy (GTDB): domain Bacteria; phylum Bacillota; class Halanaerobiia; order Halanaerobiales; family Halanaerobiaceae; genus Halanaerobium. Next base: position 10,133 of record JBHEOV010000025.1, read on the forward strand.
AGGTGAGTTTTACCAAGACCTACATCACCGTAAATAAAAAGAGGATTATATGCCTTTGCTGGTGCTTCAGCAACTGCAAGTGATGCTGCATGAGCAAAACGATTGCTGTTACCTACTACAAAAGTATCGAAAGTATATTTTGGATTGAAGCCATTCTGCTTTAATTCAGATTCCATATTATCTTTTTCTGCAGTTTCTTCAACTACTTCAACTTCCTGTTCTTCTTTATTTTCTGAACTGCCGCTTTTATTTTTCTTATTTTCTTTAAATTTTTTAACTTCTTCCGGTGTTAATAAGATCAAAGTCCATTGATTACCTGTTAAATCCTTTAAGATTTCTTCAATTAAATCAGTATACTGACTTTCTATCCATTCCTGAATAAAATTATTTGGTACCTGAAGTACCAGCTGATTTTCTGCAGTGGTCATTATTGCCTTTGTTTCAGAAAACCAGGTATTAAAGCTGGGATTAGTAATTTGTTCCTTGATATTTTCTAAAGTTTTTTTCCAGATGTGATCTAATTCTTTTTGCGAGAAAGACATAAAATACCTCCTGTAATTCTAAAAAAATTGTACTTAAGTTAAAGTTATCCCCAATCGCTGGGGATAAATAGGGGTTTATCCACAAAATTGTGGACAAGTTCTAAGGTTATCCACAGTTAGAAGTTTTTAAAGTTTACTGTTAGCGCAGTAAAATATCTTTTTTATTCAAAAAAAGTGAAAGAAAACTGTTAATAAAAAGATAAAAGATATCCACAAAGAATGACTGTTATTAACAGTTTGTGGATAAAAAATTAAGAAAATGTGGATAACTTGCTCTATTTGACTGATTTTTATAGCTTTGTTGATTATTTTATAAACAATTTGTGAATAAGCTCTTAACTATTAGCTCGGTTAGGAAGAAAAATTAAGACTAAATAACCATATTAATAATAACAGATTATCAACAAATTATCAACAAGTCCTTTAAAAAACTATCTTGTGGATAAGATTAAATTTCCTTGACTCTACTATCCAAATAGCATATAATTTTAATGTATGAATATATAATCGTCTTAATTGTGGATTATTTTAGCTGGAGGTTATTTGGTGGAAAGTCTCAAAAAAAATAAGGAATTTAAAAAAGTATATGAGAATGGAAAATCATATGCTACCAGAAATCTGGTTATCTACTGTTTAAATTACGAAAAAGGGAAAAAGAACCGTTACGGTTTATCAGTCAGCACCAAAATTGGAAATGCTGTTGTTAGAAATAAGTTAAAAAGAAGATTAAGAGAAATAATTAGAGAGTTTGAAAAAGAAAAAGAATTTAAAGGTTATGATATAATTTTTATTGCCCGTAAGCCAGTTGTTCAAATTGATTATCAGCATTTAAAAAGAGATGTAAAAAAGTTGTATCAGAAAATGAATATAATTTAAATTACATATTTATTTTATTCTAATTAATTTAATTTTAAATTAGTTAAATTTTATTTATCTGCTTTTACATAATTATTTGAATGCTAATTTTGAATGATAATGATTATAAAACTGGTTAAAATAAGGTGATAAAATGAAAAAATTATTTTTATTTTTTATTAAAATCTATCAAAAGATTATTTCACCCTGGACTCCAAAGAGCTGCCGTTTTCGACCCACCTGTTCTGAATATACAAAACAGGCAATTAAAAAATATGGGGCTCTAAAAGGTGGCTGGCTGGGATTAAAGCGAATTTTGCGCTGTCATCCTTTCAATCCAGGCGGTTATGATCCGGTAGAATAGGAGGAATTTATTAAATGTTTGATTGGTTAATTAATGGAATGGCATATGCTCTAGATTTTATTTACAATATTGTTGGTAATTATGGTATGGCAATTATAATTTTCACCCTGCTGATTAAGCTCGTACTTTATCCTTTAACAGCAAAACAGACGCGCTCAATGCGGGAAATGCAGGAAATACAGCCTGAAATGAAAAAAATTCAGGAAGAATTTGATGATGATAAAGAAAAGCAGCAGGAAGCAATGATGGAACTTTATCAGGAACACGGAGTTAATCCAGCTGCTGGCTGTCTACCGATGATTGTTCAGATGGCAATTTTGATTCCTTTGTACAGAACTATTTTCGCTTTAGGCGATCAAATGGCAAACGAAGCTTTTTTATGGATTGGAACAATTACTAATGGTTCACTTGCAGAACCTGATATTGCAATTGTACTTTTAAATGCACTCGTAATGTTAGGCCAGACTTATATGACTCAGAAAATTTCTGGTGGAGAAGGCAAAAGTAATAAGATGATGTATATGATGCCTCTCTTTATAGTATTTATTGGATTTTCATTACCTGCTGGTGTCTTATTATACTGGTTTACATCAACCCTATTTACTGTAGGTCAGCAGTATTTCTTATCTAAAGAACCTAGCAGAATCAAGGGGGATGCAGAATAAAATGAAAAGCATAAAAGTAGAAGCTAAAAATGTAGAAAAAGCAGTAGAAAAAGCTCTGACTAAACTTGGAATTACAAGAGAAAATGCAGAGATTAATGTTTTAGATAAAGGGAGCAAAGGTTTACTTGGGTTAATTGGAACTAAAGATGCTGTTGTAGAGGTAAAAGAAGTTTTTGATCCTGTCAAAAAAGGAAAAGAATTTTTGGAAACACTTTTAAATAAAGCTAAGATAGATGTTGGTGTAAAAATTCTGAAACAAAAAACTAATAAAGAACAGGTAGTATATAACTTAACAGGAGAAAAGGAACTTGGTTTAGTAATCGGTCATCGAGGAGAAACTCTTGATGCAATGCAGTATTTAACTTCTATCTACATTAATAAAGAGCTTGATCAATATTTTAGAGTTCTACTTGATGCTGAAGGTTATCGCGATCGCCGTCAGGAGACACTGGAAAGATTGGCAGAAAGACTGGCCGCTAAAGCAGAAAGAAAAAAGAGAAAAGTTGTTTTAGAGCCAATGCCGCCACATGAAAGAAGAATTATTCATATTAAAATTAAAGAAAACAAAAATGTTAAATCATATAGTGAAGGGAAAGAACCCTATCGTAAAGTTATGATAGAACCACTGGATAAATAAAATTAGCTAAGATAAACAATTAACTGCATTAGTCTGGTGCAGCCAGCAATAAACAGAAAATAAATAAAGCAGATGGCTTTTATCATTAACCCAGCAGGGATTTTCTCTGCTGGGTTATCTTTTAGGAGGTGTGAAGAAAATGGATATATTAAAAGAAGATACAATTGCAGCTATTGCAACTCCATTTGGTACAGGTGGAACCGGAAAAATCAGAATCAGTGGACCAGAAGCCTATCAAATTGGAGATAAAATTTTTAGATCAATAAAAAAGGATAAAAAGCTGATCGATCAGGAAACTTATACAGCTCATTACGGCCAAATTAGAGATCCAGAGCAGGATAAAATGCTTGATGAAGTTGTAGCAATCAAGATGAAGGGTCCTCATTCTTTTACAGGTGAAAATGTGCTCGAATTTGACTGTCACGGTGGGATGACTCCTTTGAAAGCAGTGCTTGACTTAGTTTTAAAACAGGGAGCAAGACTTGCTGAACCGGGGGAATTTTCTCAGCGGGCCTTCCTAAATGGTAGAATTGATCTGGCTCAGGCAGAAGCGATTATTGAAGTTATAAATTCTAAAACAGAAAAAAGTCTGGACCTGGCTGTTGATCAGTTAAATGGTAAGCTTTCCAATAAAGTTGATCAAATAAAAGAAGAAGCTGTAGAAATACTTGCTCATCTGGAGGCGGCAATTGATTATCCCGAAGATGAAATTGAGGGTTTTGCTCCGGCAGAATTGGGAGATAAATTTGAAAATATAAAAGCTGAAATAGAAAAATTATTAAAGAGCAGTAAACAGGGGAAAATATATAAAGAAGGTTTAAAAACTGTAATAGTCGGCAAACCAAACGTAGGCAAATCAAGTCTTTTAAATTATTTTTTGGAGGAAAAAAGAGCGATTGTAACTGATATTCCGGGTACGACTCGGGATGTAATTGAAGAATATATTAATTTAAAAGGAATTCCGCTGCAGATAATTGACACAGCTGGAATTAGAGAAACTAAAGATGCTGTAGAAAAAATTGGGGTTGAGAGGACCAGAAAAGCGGCAGAAAAAGCAGAGTTAGTGCTTTTTATGCTTGATATTAATCAGGGCATAACTGCTGAAGACAGAGAAATCTATAAATTAATTAAAAACAAACCGGTAATTGTAATTGTCAACAAAACAGATCTGCCGGCAAAGGTAGAAAAAGAAAAAATTGAAGAGGAATTTTCTGAACACAGTGTGCTCTGGATTTCAATTTTAGAAGAAGAAGGTTTAAATGAATTAAAGGATGATATTCTAGATGAAATTCTTGAAGAAGAGATTGATGCAGACACAGAAGCTGTAATTACTCAGAGCAGACATCGCGATGCACTGGTTAAAGCAAAAGAAGCAGTTGAGCGTGTAATTGTTTCACATGAAACAAAGATGCCCTATGATTTTTTAACTATCGATTTAAAAGACTGTCTTGATGGGCTGGGCAAAATAACCGGCGAAACTGTCGCCGATGATATTTTGGATCGAATATTTAATGATTTTTGTCTGGGAAAATAATTTTTAAAAAGGGAGAGATATAATGGATTTTCATAGATATCCAAAGGACTATGATGTAATAGTAATCGGAGCTGGCCATGCTGGCTGTGAAGCTTCTTTAGCACCGGCAAGGATGGGTTTAAAGACACTAACTTTAACTGTCAGCCTAGATCATGTAGCATTTATGCCCTGTAATCCTTCACTTGGGGGTCCGGGAAAATCTCATATAGTGCGAGAAATTGATGCTCTTGGTGGAGAAATGGCCCAAAATATGGATGAGACAATGATTCAGATTAGAATGCTTAATACAAGTAAAGGCCCTGCAGTTCATGGGCTGCGTGGACAATCAGATAAAGATGAATATCATAAAAGAATGAAGCAGGTTTTAGAACAGGAAGATAATATTGATTTAAAACAGCAGATTGCCGAAGATATTATTGTCGAAGATGGACAGGTTCAGGGTGTAGTAACCAAAACCGGAGTCTTTTTCCCCGGCAAAAAGGTGATCTTAACAACCGGGACCTTTTTAAAAGGTAGAATAATTATTGGAGAGGCTAAATTTAATGCTGGTCCCAACCAGCAGTATCCGGCAAATAAACTTTCCGGCAGTTTAAAGGACTTAGGAATTAATCTGCGCAGATTTAAAACTGGAACTCCACCGCGGGTCAGCAAAAAATCAATGGATTTTTCTAAAATGAAGCCCCAGCCCGGTGAAGAAGGTTTAAGTTTTTCATTCGAATCAGACCCCTTAACTGGAGAGCAGGCGATGTGTTATTTGACTTATACTTCTGAAGAAACTCACCGGATAATAAGTGATAATAAAATGAGAACTCCCTTATTTAGTGGGGTTATTGATGGAGTTGGTCCTCGCTATTGTCCTTCAATTGAGGATAAGGTAGTGCGTTTTCCTGATAAAGGCAGACATCAGCTCTTTATTGAACCTGAGGGTTTAGGAACTGATGAATATTATGTTTCCGGTCTTTCTACAAGCTTACCTTATGATGTCCAGATTGAAATGGCAAGAACTATACCGGGTTTGGAAAATGTAGAAATAATGAGACCCGGTTATGCTATAGAATATGACTGTGTGGATCCGGAAGAATTAAAACTTGATTTAGAATTGAAAAAAATTAAAGGATTATATACAGCCGGCCAGATTAACGGCAGTTCCGGTTATGAAGAAGCGGCCGGTCAGGGCTTAATTGCCGGTATTAATGCTGCTTTGAGTCTGCAGGGTAAAGATCCAGTTATTTTAAAAAGATCACAGGCTTATATTGGAGTTTTAATTGATGATCTGGTTACTAAGGGTACACCTGAGCCTTATAGGATCATGACTTCCAGGGCAGAATACAGATTACTGCTGCGTCAGGATAATGCTGATCAGCGCTTAACCCCACTGGGCAGAGAAATTGGTCTGGTTAGTGATCAGAGATTTGAGCATTATCAGCAAAAAATGGAAGGTGTAAAAAAGGCTCTGGCTTATTTAAGAGCAGATGAAAATCAGGTAAACCCAACCAAAGAAGTAAGAGCTAGATTAGAAGAACTGGGGAGTGGAAATCTAAGTAAACCTGTCAGTCTGGAAAAATTACTACGCCGACCAGAGATTTCCTATACAGATCTTGAATTTTTTGCTGAGGACCTGCCAGAGATTAAAAAAGATGTGCAGGAACAGATAGAAATTCAGGTAAAATATAAGGGATATATTGAAAGACAGCAATCTCAGGTAGAACAGTTTAGAAAAATGGAAGAAAAGAAAATACCAGCGGCCTTAGACTATAATCAATTAGATAATCTGCGCCTGGAGGCAAGAGAAAAGTTAAATAAAATTAAACCCCTTTCTATCGGCCAGGCTTCAAGGATTTCTGGTGTTTCTCCTGCTGATATTTCAGCTTTAATGATTTATTTAGAGCAGTATAATCGAAGCAAAAAGGATGATCAGAATGGAGAAGAATAAAGAAGAATTCATTGATAAGTTAAAAAAAGGAATTGAAGACCTAAATATTTCCTACAGCAGAGAACAGCTGGAGCAGCTGTGGGAATATTATATTTTCTTTATCCAAGAAAATAAAAAATATAATCTGAGCACAATTACTGAACCAGAAGCAGTAATCAAGAAGCATTTTTTAGATTCTCTGGTGATTTTAAATCAGCTTGATTTTAAAAGCAGAAAAAGATGGTTGGATATTGGTACAGGCGCTGGTTTCCCGGGGATGGTGCTGAAGTTATTTTTGCCTGGAGACAGCTTTTATTTATTAGATTCTTCAGCTAAAAAAGTTAATTTTTTAAATCAATTAATTTATAAACTGGAGCTTAAAGGGATTGATGCCACCCACGGCCGGGCTGAAGATCTGGCTCAGATTGAAGAATGGCGTAGTTCTTTTGATTATATCTGTTCTCGGGCAGTAGCATCCTTAAATGTGCTGTTGGAATATGCAGTTCCATTTTTAAAAAACGGAGGCCTGGCCTATCTTTATAAGGGACCGGAATATGATCAAGAAATTAAAAAGGCTGAAACAGCTCTCAAAAGCTTAGGTGCAGAAATCAAAAAAGTCATAGAACTCGATGTACCCGGACTTGAAGCCGAGCGTTATTTAATTGTTGTTGAAAAAAACGGTGAAACTCCAAAAAAATATCCGCGTCGAGCCGGAATCCCCAAAAAACGCCCTCTTTAAGTATTTCCCGGGAAATAATTTTGGAAGAGATTAAGGTTCAGCCTTTGTTTTAAATATTATTAAAGGATATTCAGCTATTTTAGAGAAATATATTTTTAGATGGGGGTAATTTTTAATGAAGATTCCTTTCTTTAATCAAGAAAATCAAAATAACAGTGATCAAATTGTAGAAATAAAGGTAGATCAGATCAGGGTTAATCCTTTTCAGCCGCGGCAGGAATTTAATCAGGCTGAAATTGAAGAGCTGGCTCAGTCAATCAAAAACTTTGGCTTAATCCAGGCAATTACAGTTCGGGAAAGTGAAGATGAATATGAATTAATCGCCGGTGAGCGGCGTTTAAGAGCTGCCAGGTTTTTAAATAGAGAGCTTATTCCGGCTGTTGTCAAGAATTTTAATGATCAACAGATGGCAGAGATAGCTCTGATTGAGAACCTACAGCGTAAAGACTTAAACTTTTTAGAAGAGGCACAGGCCTATCAGCGGCTGCTGGACGAATTTGATTTAACTCAAAAAGAGCTGGCGGCAAGGGTTTCCAAAAGCCAGTCAACTATTGCCAACAAACTGCGTTTATTAAATTTACCAGCTGAGATCAGGGAAAAACTTTTAGCTGCTGATTTAAGCGAAAGACACGGGAGAGCTCTTTTAAAACTTGAGAGTTCTGCCGAACAACTGTCAGTAATTGACGAGATCAGCAAAAAGGGGCTTAATGTCAGAGAAAGTGAAAAGTTAATAAAAAAACAGCAGCGCCCTCCTAAAAAGAAGAAAAAAATCAAACATCTTTCTGATGATTTGCGGCTTTTTGCTAATTCTTTAGAAAAAAGAATTTCAGAAATCAATGAATCAGGTATAAATGTTGAATTTGAACGCAGTGATGATCAGGATAGTATTGAATATTATATTAAAATCTCTAAATAAAGTTCACAAAGAGGTGAAATGATGGCTAAAAAAATTGCAATTGTCAACCAAAAAGGTGGGGTCGGCAAGAGCACAACGGCAGTAAACTTAAGTGCTGGTCTGGCAGAACAGAAAAATAAGGTTCTATTAATCGATATCGATCCTCAGGGAAATGCCAGCAGTGGGCTGGGTATAGAAAAATCAAAAGTTGAGTATACAATTTATGATTTATTGATTGAATCTGAGCCGCCAGCAAAAGCAATTTTGCAGAGCGGTAGTGAAAATTTGGATATTATTCCCGCAAATATAGAATTAGCAGGTGCAGAAATTGAACTGGTTTCTATAATTTCCAGGGAAAGCAGGCTAAAAAAATCTTTAAAGAATCTTAATCAGGACTATGATTATATTATAATTGACTGTCCACCTTCTTTAGGTTTACTAACTTTAAATGCCTTAACTGCAGCTGATAGTGTTATGGTTCCGATTCAGTGCGAATATTATGCTTTAGAAGGTCTGGGACAGCTGATGAATACCATAGAACTGGTAAGGAAAAATTTAAACTCAGATCTGAGAATTGAAGGAGTTTTAATGACAATGTATGATGCCAGAACCAATTTATCAGAACAGGTGATAGATGAGGTTAAGGAATATTTTTCTGAACTGGTTTTTGAGACAATTATTCCCCGTAATGTCCGCTTAAGTGAGGCTCCCAGTTTTGGTAAACCGATACTCGATTATAGTTCTTCATCTAAAGGAGCAGCAGCATATAGAAAATTAGCAGAGGAAGTGATCGCTCTTGACTAAAAAAAGACTTGGTAAGGGTTTAAGTGCCCTGATAAGTAATGATCAGAATGTGGATCAGAATAGAGTTGAAGAAATTTTTGTGGATCAGATTGAAGCCAATCCTTTTCAGCCACGAAGCAGCTTTGACGAAGAGTCATTACAGGAACTGGCTAATTCTATTCAGGAAAAGGGAATCATTCAGCCAATTACAGTTCGCAAAATAAAAGCTGAAAAATATCAAATAGTAGCTGGAGAGAGGCGCTGGCGAGCTTCAAAGCTGGTGGGTCTAAAAAAAATACCGGCTGTAATCAGAAATTTCGATGATCAGGAAATGCTGGAGATTGCTCTAATTGAAAATATTCAGCGGGAAGACTTAAATCCAGTTGAAGAGGCCAGAGCTTATAAAGAGATGCTTAATAATTTTGAGATTACTCAGGCAGAGCTGGCAAAACAGGTTGGTAAGAGTCGTTCTAATGTATCAAATATGGTCAGACTTTTAAAACTTACAGATAAAGTAAAAAATCATTTAGAACAGGGAACAATTACAATTGGTCATGCCAGAGCTTTATTAGCACTTGCAGAAAAAGAGACTCAGGTTGCGGCCTGTGAAAACATAATAATTCAGGATTTAACAGTCAGGGAAACAGAAAAATATGTAGAAAAGCTAAAAAATCCGCTAAAAGATAAAAAGAAGAAAAATAAAGAAAAGAAATTAGATCAGGTCTGGCAGCAGGCAGCAGCAGAATTAGAAGAAAAACTGGGAACAAAGGTAAAAATTAAGCAGCGGCAGAAAAACAACCTGCTGACTATCGAATTAAATAGTGTTGACAAATTAAATGAGCTGGTAGAAAAATTAAAGTAATGTTTCATGTGAAACAGAGATAGAGAAAAGAGTAGATGGGTGATAATAATGATAGGAACTATTGTTAATGTAGCTTCTGTATTGGCCGGAAGTACTGTCGGAGTTATTTTTAGAGGCAGATTTCCGGAAAAAGTTCAGACAACAGTGATTCACGGTATCAGTCTGGCTGTGATTTTAATTGGAATGCAGATGGCCTTCAGCATTGAAAAGGAGCCTGATATTCTCTTAGTCATTTTCAGTCTGGTTATTGGGGCAGTGATCGGAGAACTGCTGCAGCTGGAAAAAAGATTGAATGATTTTGGAGAAAGTTTAAAAGAAAAATTTGGTGGGGATGACGATCTTTTTGTGCAGGGTTTTGTTCAGGCCAGTTTAATTTACTGTGTTGGAGCAATGGCAATTATGGGATCGATTCAGGATGGTTTAAATGGTGATCCCAGCATCTTATTCACCAAATCACTGCTGGATGGGATAACTTCAATTGCTTTTGCAGCCAGCACTGGTATCGGAGTTGCTTTTTCTGCTCTGCCGATACTAATATATCAGGGCAGTATAACATTAGCGGCAGACTGGGCAGCAGTTTATCTAACTGAAGATATGATTAGAATTATGACAGCCAGCGGTGGTCTTTTAATTACTGCAATTGGTTTAAATATGCTTGGCGTCAGCAAGATAAAAACAGGAAATTTGCTGCCAGCTTTACTGGTAGCTGTAATCCTAACGGCTTTTGTATTTTAATTTTGCAATATTTTAAAAAATAGGATATAATTAATACATACAATTTTATTAAAACGGGTGAAGGCTGGATGAGAGACCATTAATGGCGCCGAAGGAGCAAGGGCAACCGAAACTCTCAGGCAAAAAGAATTCAGCTGGACGTAACTCTGGACATATTTAGTAATTTATGAACAGGGAGTCGGATATCTAACCGACTCCCTGTTTTTGGTATTTTTAAAGATAAAAATTTTAATAGGGAGGTCAAAGTCATGAAAAAAACACCACTCAATCAGATCCATAAAGATATGGGAGCAAAAATGACCGATTTTGGCGGCTGGGAAATGCCGGTTGAATATACCGGCATAATCGAAGAACACCAGGCTGTTAGAAATAAGTGTGGTCTTTTTGATGTTTCTCATATGGGGGAGATTCTTGTGAGCGGCAGCGGGGCAGCTAAATCTCTGCAAAAAATTATAACAAATGACCTGCAGAAACTTGAGCCGGGCAAAATCATTTATACACCTATCTGCAGACCGGATGGTGGAATAATTGATGATTTGCTGGTCTACTGTCTGCAGGAAGAGAGGTATTTAATGGTTGTTAATGCCTCTAATATCGAAAAAAATTTTAAATGGGTAAAAAAACATCTGCTGGGGGGAACAAAAGCTGAGAATTTATCAACTGAATATGCAATGCTTGCTTTACAGGGGCCGGAATCAAAAAAAATTCTGACCCAGCTGACAGATATTGATTTAAATTCTCTGGAGTATTACAGATTTAGAGAGGCCAAAGTAGCTGGAAGAAAAATGATTATTTCTCGCACGGGTTATACCGGTGAGCTGGGATATGAACTTTATTTTGAAACAGAAGCTGCAGCAAAAATTTGGAATGAGCTGCTGGAAGCTGGCTCAGATTTTGGCCTTCAAGCCTGCGGTCTCGGTGCTAGAGATACTTTGAGATTGGAAAAAATATATGCGCTTTATGGCAATGATATAGATGAAGAGAGCAATCCCTATGAGGCTGGTTTGGGCTGGACTGTTGCAATCAATAAAGGAGATTTTATAGGTAGAGAGAAGTTAGTAGAGATTAAAGAAAAATGCTGTCAGCGAAAACTTTCTCCATTTAAAATCAAGGACAGAGGAATGGCCCGCCATGGTTATCAGGTCTTTGCCGGGGAAGAAAAAATAGGAGAAGTAACAAGTGGAAGTTATTCACCTACTTTAGGCCAGAGTATCGGACTTGCTTATCTGGAGCGAGAATATACAGAGCCTGGAACTGAAATCGAAATTAAAGTTCGCAGCCGAAAAATTAAAGCAGAGGTAGTAAAAGGTCCTTTTGTTTAGGATCTAGTAAAAGATAGAGTCAGCAAGATACTATAATCAGTAAAAATAAACAGCAGAGAAAATATTAGCAAAAAATTTAAAGGAGGAATAGAAATGAGCATAAAAGATGATTTATATTATTCAGAAGATCATGAGTGGGTTAGAGAAGAAGAGGATTATTTAGTAATTGGGGTTACTGATTTTGCCCAGGAAGAACTGGGAGATATTGTTTTTGTAGAGCTGCCAGAAGTAGAAGAAGAATTTGATAAAAATGACAGTTTTGGAGTTCTGGAATCAGTTAAAGCTGTATCAGATACCTTTATTCCGGTAAGCGGGAGAATTATTGAAGTTAATGAAGCCCTGCTTGATAATCCAGAATTAATTAATGATGATCCCTATGATGAAGGTTGGTTAATTAAAGTTGATCCTGCCGACGATACTGAACTAGACGAACTTTTATCTGCAGAGGAGTATGCTGAATTTATTGAGGAGGAATAATTATGGACTATATTTCCAATACAGCAGCAGAAAAAAATAAAATGCTGAAGGAGATTGGAATAGAGGCAGTTGAAGATCTCTTTCAGATGATACCAGAAGCGGTAACAGCAGCTGAGGACTTAAATATTTCTCCTGGTATTTCAGAATTGGAATTAATGAGAACGGCTCAACTGCAGGCTGGAAAAAATAAAAGCCTGGAAGATCAAATTTCTTTTTTAGGAGCAGGAGCTTATGATCATTATGTACCAGGAATAATTGATGCTTTAATTTCTCGCTCAGAATTTTATACTGCCTATACACCCTATCAGGCAGAATTGAGTCAGGGAACTCTGGAAGCAATTTATGAATATCAGAGTATGATCTGTGATTTAACAGGAATGGGAATTGCTAATGCATCAATGCTTGATGGTGGATCAGCAGCAGCCGAGGCGGTAACAATGGCTGCCCGGATAACCAGAAACTCAAAAGTATTACTGCCTGATACAGTTAATCCTGCTTACAGAGAAGTTATAAAAACTTATGGGGCCGGCCAGGATCTGGAATTTGTTAATTTAGAGAGCACTGAAACAGTTCTGGATCCAGCTCAAATTGAAGCAAATCTTGATGACCAGACTGCGGTTGTTGTGCTGCAGTATCCAAATTTTTATGGTTCTCTAGAAAAGATGGAAGAAATTTCTGAGATAATTAAAAATAATAAAAAAACATTAATGCTGGTAATTGCCAATCCAATCTTACTTGGAATTTTAAAGGCACCGGCTGATTTTGGAGCAGATATAGTTGTCGGAGAAGCTCAAAATCTGGGTAGTGGCTTAAATTATGGTGGTCCAAACTTAGGTTTTATGGCCTGTCAGGATGATAGGAAAATGCTGAGACAGCTGCCCGGTAGAATTGTCGGCAAAACAAAGGATGTTGAAGGAAAAGAAGGTTTTGTTTTAACTCTGCAGACCAGAGAGCAGCATATTCGCCGCGAAAAAGCAACTTCCAATATCTGTACTAATGAGGCTTTAAACGCTCTGATGGCTACAATTTATCTTTCGACAATGGGTAGAGAAGGTCTAAAAGAAGTAGGAGAACACTGCTATCACAAGGCTCACTATCTGGCCGAAAAAATTGACAACTTAAATGGCTTTGAAGTTTCAAATAAGGATAACTTTTTTAATGAGTTTGTTTTAAAAACTGAAAAAGATAATAAAAAATTAATTGAAGAGCTATTAGCAGCTGGAATTATTATTGGCTATAATTTAGAAGCAGTCGCTAAAGAAGGAATTTTAGTCTCTGTAACTGAAAAAAGAACAAAAGCAGAAATGGATAAATTAGTAGAAAACCTGGAGGTGCTTTAAGTGGAGGAAAAATTAATTAAAGACTACAGCAGTCCTGGGCGTACAGGTTATTCTCTACCTCCACTTGAGGTAGAAAAAAGAAATTTAGCTGAAGATTTAAAAGGATATTTAAGATCAGAACTTAAACTGCCGGAAGTGAGTGAAGT
>JBHEOV010000026.1:0-16070 GCA_046260625.1 Halanaerobium sp.
GAGTTATTTTCAGCTTCGGCAAAAATTTTAAACTCTTTTTGATAAAAAGACGTGAATAATGAATTATCACTGGCTTTTGTAAATAATAATTCTTTATTTTGACCAATTATTAAACTTAAAATCTCCTGCAGCTGCTCTTCGGAACTGTAATATAATTTAGCTTTTTCAACTTTTCGGTTCTGCTGCTGCAGAAGTTTAAAATAACTGGATTTCTCTTCTTCAATTTTCTTAAAACTTCGGCCTTTAAACTCTGAATAAAAGCGATCAAAAATTAAATCCCAGGCATATTCTTCTAAAAATTCGCCTCCATTTTCAGGTCCGCTAAAATCAATGGTCTGTTCGGGAGCTGAAAAATTTTTAGAAGTTAATATCCTTAGACGCTGATCATCTCCATTACTTTTTAGAGCTGCAGCAGGAGCAATATAACTCCCACTGCCCTCCTGTTTATAAATCAAGTTTTCTGCAGCCAGTAAATCATAAGCTTTAACTACAGTTTCTGCATTGACACTGAGTCGGGAAGCAAGATTTCTAATAGAAGGCATTTTAGTATCAGGTGTATACTTATCTGCCAGTATTTCTGCTCTAATCGCTTCATAGATTTGTGTATATAAGTTTTCTTCTCCATCTCTTTTTAATTCAATATCGAACATTTTGCTTCCCTCCAATAAATTAATCATTTTTATTTAGTTATCTTTTTTTAAAATACACTTCTTTATGGTTCCATAATCAGCTTAAATTATACGGTCTCATTTTTCCTTTTAAAGAACTTAATTCCTTCATGTCCTACTAAGAAAATACCACCAGCTATTACTACTCTAGTCCAGTCTGCTAGAGTTAAACCTGCAAAACCAAGGAAAGAGTTAATTGGTGAATAAATCACTAAAAGCACCATTAGAATTGACAGCAGAATCGAATAAATCATTTTTGTGTTGCTGAAGAAATTCCTGTTGAATATACTTTTAAATTCATAGCGGCGGGACATAATATTAACCCACTGTGAAAAGGCAATTGTTAAAAATGTAATTGTAGTTCCTCTGGCATAAAGCTCTGTACCTTCGCGAACTGCCTCTGCCTGCCCATTAATAAACAAATAGAAGTTTGTAAAGGCGAGGCCCCCCATCAATAAGGCTAAAAATAATATCTCTTTAATGCTGTGCTTATTGACTATGTGCTCATCCTGCTCTCGCGGTGGTGATTTCATTAAATGCTCAGAAGCCGGATCAAAAGTCAGGGCTGTTAGCGGTAAAATCTCAGCTATCAGGTCAATTGAAAGAATCTGAATAGCCATAATTGGAATTGGGGTCCCTAAAATAGCTGCCGCTAAAAGGCCTAAAAGCACAATTGTCAATTCTGCCCCGTTTGTTGTTAGAGAAGCAATGACAGTTTTCTTTAAGTTATTATAAATTGTTCTTCCCTCTTTAATTGCATAAACTAAGGTGGGATAACTATCATCAAGCAGAATCAATTCTGAGGCTTCTTTGGAGACATCTGTACCCATCTGCCCCATAGCAACTCCAATATGAGCACTCTTTAAAGCAGGAGCATCATTGACTCCATCACCAGTTACTGCCACAATTTTCTGCTGCTCTTTTAGATTCTTAACAATCCGCAGCTTATTTTCCGGTGAAACCCGGGAGAAAATAAGTGACTTATTTTCTTCCATTAGCTGCCGCAGTTCTTCTTCACTCATCTCTTCTAAATCTTTACTGGTAAAGACAGGTACATCTTCATCATCTTGAGATAAACTAATTTCTTTACCTACTGCTTGTGCTGTAATTGCATGATCACCGGTCATAATATAGGTATCAATATGAGCTTCATGTGATTCCTGAATAGCCTCTTTAACTCCTTCTTTAGGAGGATCAATCATTGCTACCAGGCCAAGGAAAATAACATCCTTTTCAATTTCTTCTAAGACATAATCTGTCTCATCAGCTTCTAATTTCCGGTAAGCAATAGCTAAAACCCGCATTGCATCCTTAGAATATTTTTCGTTTAATTTATTTAATCTTTCTTTATCTGCTTCAGTGATTTCTACTACTTCACCATCTTTAAGAATATGTTTGGAAACTGAAAGTACACTTCCTAAAGCACCCTTCATTTTTAGATAATTTCCATCTTCAAATTCTCTGACAGAGCTCATTCTTTTACGGTCAGAATCAAAACTGAATTCGTGCAGCTCAGGATTATCTTCATCTTCTGTTGGTGAGCGAGTACCAAGTTTAGTAGAAAGTGTGATTAAAGCTGCTTCTGTTGGGTCTCCAATTGCATACCAGCCAGGATGTTCTTCATCTGGCTCATGAATCTCGGCATTGGAAGCCATAGTTGCAGCATCAAATATAATTTCCATCTCATCAATTTCTGCTTCGCTTAAAGGTTCTCCATCTTCACCCAGGAGTTCACCATCCGGTTCATAGCCCAGACCTGTTACCTCATACTCCTTACCATCGAAATATACTTTTTTGACTGTCATTTCATTTTTGGTTAAAGTACCGGTTTTATCAGTACAGATAACATTGGTTGAGCCCAGAGTCTCAGCAGAAGATAATTTTTTAACTACTGCATTTTTAGCTGCCAGGCGGTCAACTCCCTGTGAAAGGGCAACTGTAACCTGCATCGGCAGAGCCTGAGGCACAACAGCAACTGCTATTCCCAGAGCATAAATTAAAGCAAAATTAAGACCGTAACCCTGATAAATGCTGATTCCAAATAAAGCCAGAGCAATAATTACTGCAAAAACAGCAATTTTATTGGCAACTGACTGCAGCTCGGTCTGCAGGGGTGATTTGGACTTATCTTCTCCCTGAGTCATAGTTGCAATTTTACCCATTTCAGTGTCCATTCCGGTCCTTACTACAACACCCTTAGCTGAACCTGAGGCAACTGTTGTTCCCAGATAGGCCATATTATCTCGATCAGCAAGCGGTCTTTCTTCTTTGATCTGATTGGACTGCTTCTCCTGGGGCATTGATTCACCGGTCAGGGAAACATCATTTGTTCTTAAATTAAAAGCTTCAATTATTCTTAAATCAGCTGGAATTTTATCTCCTTCTTCCAGGCTGACAATATCTCCTACTACTAATTCTTCCTGTGGTATCTCTCCAATTTGATCATCTCTGATTACTTTAGAAGGAGAATTAACCAGTTTATTTAAAGAATCCATAATTTTTTCAGCTTTAAATTCCTGTCTGAATCCAATTACAGAGTTAATTACAGCAATAATCATCATAATTGTACCATCACGATAACTTCCAATTGCAAAAGACATCACTGCTGCTGCTAAGAGCAAAATAACAAGTACATCTTTAAACTGCTCTAAAAATATCTGAACTAAAGATTTTTCAGACTTAGCTTCCAGTACATTTTTACCATCTTTTCCCAGTCTAGTTTTTGCTTCAGCAGCACTTAAACCTTTTTGGGATGTTTCTAAATCCTGCAGAATATCTTTTGCCTTCTGTCTATAAAATTCTTTTTCTGCCATGTGATCACCTCTTCATATATATTTAAATAAATCTTTTTTAACTAAAATTCAATCTCAAAACTAATTAATCAGCCAGAGCTGAAACTAATTCTCTGCAGTAATCTGGAATATCCTTAACAACTCTACCCCAGACAATATTACCATCTCTAAAGGCAGGTTTATCTACCCAGCTGCCACCTGCATTAATTATATCATCTTTGATTCCTTCTGATCCGGTAGCTTTGCCGCTAACGATATCCGCAGAAATTCCTACCAGGCCGGCATGGCAGATCAGGCCGATAATTTTTCCTGCCGCATAGTTTTTACGAACAAGTTCTACTACATCTTGATCTCTTCTTATTTTATCTGGAGTCCAGCCGCCTGGTACTAAAACTCCATCGTATTCTTCATCTAAAACCTCAGCTGCTGTAAAATCAGCTTTTTTAGTCAAACAGCCGTGTTTACTGCTGTATTCTTTATTTTTTTCCATGCCAACTACATCAACATTGGCTCCTTCTTCTTTCATTCGCATATAGACTACCCAGAACTCTAAATCTTCATAGCCTGGACCAATTAACATTGCAATATTTTTTCCTTTTAATTTCACTATTAATTCACCTCTCTAAAATATTATTTTTGTATTTGAATATAATGATAACATTTTTAAAATAAATTTAAAGTTCACTCTTTACTAATTTATCTTGAAATTTTCAACCTGAAAATACTTTTCTCTTTTTTCTTTATTACCCGTTTCTTTTGCCAGGCGATAAATTTTGTGATTCAAAAACTTTTTATCTTCCTGTTCCAGTACA
This sequence comes from Halanaerobium sp., assembly GCA_046260625.1. GTDB lineage: Bacteria > Bacillota > Halanaerobiia > Halanaerobiales > Halanaerobiaceae > Halanaerobium. Next base: position 4,273 of record JBHEOV010000026.1, read on the forward strand.
TTTTTATCAAAGCTGTCCAGAATATAGTGGCTGAATTTCCAGACCTGTTCCTTTATCTCTTTTGGACTACCTTCAGCAATAATTACCAGGGCATCTATTATTGAACCGGCAACTGAAACATCCTGATTACCATAGTGGCTGAGCTGATAAAATGTTTTGTAAAGCAGATCCCAGAATGAAATATCTTCTAAGATAAAGCAGAGTTCATCTTTATCATTGTAATAATAAGTGTTTTCTAAGTTGGCAACTGCAATTCTAGATAAAACCCAGCCCAGCTGATTGATACAGAAAATAGCAGTATTGGGATCATTAATCCCGGGAGATATTGCCCTTAAAGCAACTTCAGTTAATTTTAGAAGTCCAAATTCTATGTCATTTTTCTTACTTCTTTCATTACTGATTACCAGATTACCGCGAATCTTAGTTTTTATTTCTTCCAGCTCTTCTTCGCTAAATCTTTGAGACTCTTCATTTAACTGCCAGAACTTGAAAACAATTGTATTTTCAGTTACATAATCACCAATCATTTTTTCGGCTCGGATTATTATATCATACTCATCTGCCATTTTGGTCAGCTCTATATCATAAATAACCTGTATATAGCCGCTATCTTCTGGATGAAGCTCACAGAATTCGCGGTCGGTCATTTCCTTTAAATTATCAGGAGGCTGATTACGAATCTGATCATTGCTGTTATTTCTCTCTTCTATTGCGTCAACTATCTCAATGACCTCTTCTTTTAGACTTTCAATCAGTAGATTAACCTGGACAGAGTTAGCTGCATGATGAATAAAATAAACAAAATAACCAAGACAGACAATCGCCACAATTACACCGATCACTGCCGAAAATATAGTAGATTCTTCACTACCCTGCAGGCTGTCATCGATAAAAAGTAAAGTTAACATTGAATAAATAAATCCAGCAAGAAAAACACCTAAAACCTTTAGTGTAACTCTATTTTTGAGAAAATCCTGCATTGTCCTTGGTGAAAATTGAGATGAATACATGGTCAGTACAACCATAATAGTAGAAAATGAGACTGTAATCATTGCAAATAAAGAACCTGCTATAGTTGATAAAATTGTTTTAGATAAATCATAAGAGGTAAAGAAAAATGAAGGCAGTAAATTGACCAGAGTTTGAGTGTATTGATATTCGATAAAAATAACCAAAAATGAGACTAAAGCAGCAGTTATGGCATAAATTGAGGGTATAAAGTATATTTTATTTTCTATATTGTGTATAAATTTGAACTTCAAAACTGCCACACCCTTTTTATCCATTTTTATTCTTATAGTTACTTATTCTAATTTACCTTCTACCATTTAATTTCAACATAATTACTAAATATCCTTTATTTCTTAGCAAAAGTTGATAATAACTAGTATTTTGTTTATAATTAATTTAAAGCCTAAAAAAAGATTAAAAATGGAGGTAGATATAATGAAATATGTAAAATTAAATTCTGGTGATCAGATGCCGCTTTTGGGTCTGGGAACCTGGCAGCTTAGAGAAGAAAAATGTGTTGAATCAGTCAAGATGGCTGTTGAGATAGGTTATAATCACATTGACACTGCAGATGGTTATGATAATCATCAGGCAGTAGCACAGGGAATTAAAGAAAGTGGAATTGATCGAGACGAATTATTTATCACTTCTAAAATCAAACCAGAAAACCTGCATTTTGATGATATTAAGTCAGATGCTCAAAGATTCTTAGATGAGCTGGAGATAGAATACCTTGATCTGCTTTTAATTCACTGGCCCAGTCAAGATATACCATTAGAAGAAAGTCTAAAAGCCTTAAAAGAAGTTAAAGAGGAAGGTCTGGCCAAAAATATAGGTGTCAGCAACTTTACGATTAATCATCTCAAAGATACAATGGATTTTGATCCGGAACTGGTGGCTGTAAATCAGGTAGAATTTCATCCAACACTTTATCAGAAAGAATTACTTGATTTCTGTCAGGAAAATGATATTGTACTTACTGCTTACAGTCCACTGGCCAGAGGTGAAGTTTTTGAAAATAAGATAATTAATGAGCTGGCAGCAGAGTATGATCAGTCTCCCTCAAAACTTACCCTCAAATGGCTGATTGATAAAGATGTTGTAACCATTCCCAAAGCAAGCTCCAGAGCCCATTTAGAAGCTAATTTTGACCTTTTTAACTGGGAACTGCCGAATGAGGTTAGAGAAAAAATGGATCAGCTGAATGAAAACAACCGCATAATTGATCCTGATTGGGGAGAATTTGATTATTAAAAAACTTGATTTTTATAATTAATGGCACCGGGTATCTGATAATATTTTCCAGGTACCCGGTTTTTATATTATTTTTGATTCAAAGCCTGATTAAAAATATAGTAGGCAAAATCATCTGCAGCAGCAGGATGCTCTAAAATCTTATATTCCAGCTGCTCAAACTCAGCTTTAAGTTCCTCTAGCCGCTCTGGTATATCCTGCCGCACATGATAACCGGCGAAAATAAAAAGGGGCAGAATATTAAATTCTTTGTACCCTTTTTCTATTAAATCCTCAACCACTGTTTCCAGCTGAGGCGAAGCAAATTCCAGACATGCACCTTTAATTTCAGCATAGCGGCCGCTTAAATCAGTCAGATCAACCTGATCACTGACCACTGAAAGAGCGCCAAATTCATCGCTTTTTTTGCTTTCAGAATTAATTTGTCTCAGTTTTTCAATAAAATCTTTAAACTCCTGATTACTTTCCCTGCGTTTACTGCCGTGGCTGACTACAACTAATACTTTTTTGCTTTCCATTATAATCCCGCCTTTAATTTCTTTAAAGCCTGAAAATTGGCCTCAATTGTTTTATCTAAATCTTTTTCACTTAAAGCCAGAGAAATAAAGTTAGCCTCAAACTGAGAAGGAGGTAAATAAATTCCCGCCTCAATCATTTCTTTAAAGTAGGCTGCAAATAGATCCAGATCACAGTTTTTAACATCCTGATAGTTTTTGACTGCTTTTTCTGTAAAAAACAGAGTAAACATTGAGCCAACCCGATTGAAATAAGCAGGAAAATCGAGCTCTTTGATATTCTTATTAAATCCTTTTTCCAATTTTTCTGCCTTTGCTTCCAGTTTTGAGTAGATTTTTTTATTTTTTAACTCTTTTAAGGTCGCCAGTCCTGCCTGCATAGCCATTGGGTTCCCGGATAAAGTACCGGCCTGATAAACTGGGCCAGCAGGAGCAACATAATCCATAATTTCTTTTTTACCTGCATAGGCACCCACCGGCATTCCACCACCGATTATTTTACCAAAAGTACTTAAGTCAGGCTCAATCTGATAAAGTTCCTGAGCTCCAGCGCGGGCCAGACGAAATCCGGTCATCACTTCATCAAAAATTAAGAGGGCTCCATTTTTGCGAGTGATTTCTCTTAAAAATTCTAAATAACCAGCTTCCGGAGCAATAACTCCCATATTTCCAGTAACCGGTTCTAAAATAAGACCTGCGATCTCGGCTCCAAATTCGGCAAAAACCTTTTCTACAGCCTGCTGGTCATTATAAGGAACTACAATTGTTTCTCTAGCAGTATTTTCAGTTACTCCCGGGCTGCCCTTGATTCCTAAAGTAGCTACACCTGAGCCTGCATCAACCAAAAGACTGTCTCCATGCCCGTGATAACAGCCTTCCAGTTTTATTATTTTATCTCTGCCGGTATAGCCACGGGCCAGTCTGATTGCACTCATCGTAGCTTCAGTCCCCGAATTAACCATCCGCACCTTATCAACTGCCGGGTAAAAATCTACTATCAATTCTGCAATTTCAGTTTCAATTTCAGTTGGGGCCCCAAAACTTGTTCCTTTTTTAAGCTGTTTTTTTAACTTTTTTATTACCTGAGGTGGATTATACCCTAAGATCATTGGTCCCCAGGAATTAACATAATCTAAATACTGATTGCCATCAATATCATAAAGATAGGCTCCATCTCCCTTTTCTATAAAAATAGGATCCATTTCCACAGCCGAAAAAGCCCGGGCCGGACTGTTGACCCCACCCGGAATTAGCTCTCCAGCTTTTTTGAAGGCCTTAACAGACTTCTTCCTCTTATTTCCCACAATATCCACTCCTTAGCTAGATAATCAATAAACATTAATTTAGTTTATCATCAAAAGATAATTATTATTTTTCCATTAGCTCTTTGATTTCTGTTTTAAGTGAAGAAAAATTTTCTTTTCTGTCTTTCTTTTCAACTGGGAAAGCCTCATTAACCCTAATTTCAATTTTATTAAAAGGTAAAGGTAGTTTTAATTTATCCCATCTAGTTTTTAAAGTTATTTTATGTTTAACTTTAATGTTAAAAGGAAGTATTTTTCTTCTGGAAAAAAGAGCCATTATCAGAGCAAAGTCTTTGATTTCATGCTCAGGTCCAGACGGCCCATCAACTGACATCACCAGATTAGCATTTGTTTCCTGATTAATTTTATTTCTTACTTTAAAAATATAATCTCCACCAGCTGCCAGATCAGGTAATCTCAGCACATCATAGCCAAAATATTTGCTGATCCTGCTGATAACTCCTCCCCTTTTATTTTTAGTAGTAATTATATTCAGCCTTTTCCCCTTTAAAAATGGATAATAGCAGTAGCTGTCCCCATGCCAGATAAAAACTACAAATTTTTCTGGATATTCATTTTCTAAATATTCCAACCTGCCGCTTTTTTCAATCCTGCTTGTTTTGTAGACAAAGTCTATATAATAGTATAAACAGGCACTTATAAGCTTTTCTTTTAGCTGACTTAAAATTTCCATAACAACACCTCTAAAAAATATTATCTTTCAAAATTAAATTACTCATCCAGCCACTGCACTGCTCTATCAGCCCAGTAGCTAATAATAATATCTGCACCTGCTCTTTTAATTGAAGTTAAAATTTCTAAGGCCACACTTTTTTCATCAATCCAGCCCTTTTCGGCTGCTGCTTTAACCATTGCGTATTCGCCGCTGACATTATAGGCGGCAATCGGTAAATTAAAATTATCACTGGCCTGCTGAATAATATCTAAATAAGATAAGGCAGGTTTAACCATAATAATATCTGCACCTTCCTCAATATCCAGTTTCATTTCTCTTAAAGCTTCCACTGAATTAGCAGGATCCATCTGATAACTGGAGCGGTCTCCCTCTCCTGGTGCTGAATGAGCTGCATCACGAAAAGGGCCATAAAAGGCTGAATGATATTTAGCTGAATAGGCCATAATTCCTAGCTCTTTAAATCCTTTTTGATCTAAAGCCTCTCTTATTTTAGCAACCCGGCCGTCCATCATATCCGAAGGAGCAATCATATCTGCTCCCGCTTCTGCCTGAGCAAGAGCAATTTTAGCCAGTCGGTTTAAAGTTGCATCATTTTTAACTTCACCTGCTTCTAAAATACCGCAGTGGCCGTGATCTGTATACTGACACATACATAAATCAGTAATTATTAAAAGCTGAGGAAACTCAGATTTCAGCCTCCGCACTGCCCGCTGCACTATTCCGTCCTGCTGCCAGGCACTGGAGCCTTCTCTATCTTTGTATTCAGGCAGTCCAAAAAGAATGACTCCTTTCAGCCCCAGCCTGAAGAGCCTTGCTGCTTCTTTCTCCAGCTGATCTAAGGATAAATGATAATTATCAGGCATTGACGGAATTTCTTCCCTTATATTCTCACCGTTAACCACAAATAATGGTTTAATAAAATCTGCAGCAGATAAATTTGTTTCTCTAACTAAATCTCTGATCCCCTGAGAGCTGCGAAGGCGTCGGGGTCTTTTCTTAAAATTCATTTAAAAATCCTCCTCAGGTAAATAATAATTTAAAATTGCAGTAAATAAGCCTTCAATTGTGTATTCTGAGGCTGTGATTTGCAGATTAAGTCCCTTTTCACTGGCGGTCTCAGCTGTAACCGGACCAATACAGGCAGCCGGTATTTCCTTTAACTTACTTAAAATTTCTTCAGCTTTGATTTCCGCGGGATTACTTTTATTTTCAAAAGCTGTTTGTTGATCTACAAATTCCTCAATTCCACTGATCAAATTTTCTACAGTCGAAGAACTGCTAAAGGTTAAAAGATCAATTTCAGCAGCTGTAATCATTTTTATAACTGCTTTTGAAACCTCTACTTTTTCCGTTCGATAAGCTTCAATATTTTCTACTTCTGCTCCCAGTTCTTTTAAACCCTGTTGTAGATCAGGAGGCGCAATATTTGAACGAGGCAGTAAAAATTTTGCCTTTTCAAGTTCAAGCAGGCCGTCATTGTTTAATCTCTTTAAATATCTTAAAATTCCGGCTGTTGAATAATCTTCGGGCATAAAATCAGCTCTGATGCCGTAATCTTTGAGCCCGGCTGCAGTTTTAGAACCAATTGTTACAATCTTTATCCCGGCCAGAACTCTCACATCAAGTTCTAGTTTTTCTAAAGTTTCCATAAAATATTTAACTCCATTGACAGAGGTAAAAATTAGATGGCTATATTTGTCTAAATTTTTAACTGCATTTATTAATCTGCTCTGATCAGCCGCTTCTTTGATTTTGATTACTGGAGCTAAAACCGCATTTCCTGCTTCTTCTTCAATCATTTCCTGCATTGAATCAGCCTGAGCTGCCGGGCGAGTAACCAGAATATTTTTGCCGAGCAGCTTTTTCTTTTCAAACCATTTCAATTTTTCTCTTAAGTTAACGACCTCACCGATTACAGTTACTGCCGGCGGCTTAAAATCAGCTGCCTTTACTTTTTGAACAATATCTGTCAGAGTTCCAGTTATGGTTTCCTGTTCTGAGCGGCTGCCCCAGCGAATAAGCGCTACAGGTGTTTTTGGACTTTTGCCTGCTGCCAGAACCCGCTCAACTACCTGCGGCAGTTTGCCAACCCCCATTAAAACAACCAGAGTGTCTACTGCAGCTGCAATTTTTTCAATTTCAATTGTACTTTCTTTTTTATCAGCAGCCTCATGCCCGGTAATCACAGCAAAAGAGGAGGCCAGATGTCTCTGAGTTAAAGGAATTCCGGCATAAAGAGGAACCGCCATTGAAGAACTGATCCCGGGAATAATGTCAAAATTTATTCCTGCTTTTTTTAAACTTAAGGCCTCTTCCCCACCGCGGCCATAGATGAAGGGGTCTCCACCTTTAAGTCGGCAGACATTTTTCCCTGCTTTTACCTTTTCAATCATTAAAGACTCAATTTCAGGCTGAGTATAATGATGCTCTTTTGCTTTTTTGCCGACATAAATTTTTTCTGCCTTACTGCTGGCATATTTTAAAAACCGATTATTGGCCAGTCGGTCATATAAAATAACATCAGAGTCTGCTATTGCTCTTTTAGCCTTTAATGTTAAAAGAGCCGGATCACCAGGACCGGCTCCAGTTAAATACACCTTTGCTTCCATTTTTTTATGCTCCTTTATTATTTTTTCAGTTTCTTTAAAATTTCTGCGGCGCCTGCAATCTTTAATTCTCGGGCGAGATTTTGACCCAGTTTTTGAATAGAATTTAAATTTAAAATTTCAGTGCTCTTTTTTCTTTTAATTATCTTACTGCCGTCCAGTTCCCCAGCGGCTGCAGTTAAAGTTAATTTATGATCTTTGATTACAGCCTCTGCTGCCAGTGGGGCATGACATCCTGCTTCCATCTCTTTTAAAAATGCATGTTCTGCCCAGACTGCCAGAGCTGTATTTTGATCTTCAGCCTCTTTTAAAATATTTTTAAGTTCAGTACTTTCTTTTCTGATTTCTACTGCTATTGCTCCCTGTCTGGCAGCCGGGAGACAGATTTCAGCTGCTAAATATTCAGTGATCTGAGACTTAAGCCCCAGCCTCTCCAGTCCGGCAGCGGCTAAAATTACGCCATCTAAATTCTGACTTTTGATCTTTTCCAGTCTGGTTTCTATGTTGCCTCTGATTGGAACAATCTCTAAATCAGAACGATAGGCTAAAAGCTGTGATTTGCGGCGCAGACTTCCTGTTCCCAGTCTTGCTCCTTCCGGAAGCTCAGCCAGTCCGGTTTTTGCACCTGCAAGCACATCAAGCGGATTAGCGCGGTCAATAACTGCTGCTACTTCTAAAGCTCGAGGTAATTTTGTCGGCAGATCCTTAAAACTGTGAACTGCCAGATCAATTTCTCCCTCAAGCAGAGCTATTTCAATTTCTCTAACAAAAATTCCCTCTGCCTTAATCTCAGAAAACTTTTTATCTCTTTCTCGATCACCGGTTGTAGAAATTTCTTTGATCTCAAATTCTACTTTTGGATACAATCTTTTCATTTTATCTTTTACCAGCTGACACTGTTTTAGAGCCAGATTGCTGTTGCGGGTACCTATAATATATTTATTAGTCAAATTAATCATCCCTCAGCTCTGCAATTATTTTGTCAATCTCAGTTTCTACTTTTCTATAAATCTGCTTCACTTCTACTTCATTTAAGTTTAATTTTTCATTAATCCATTTTCCAGTTTCTTTATCATTTTTTAAATCTAAATTAGATTGATTAATTATTTCTCTTATCCTCTCCAAAAATTGATCAGATGCCAGCTTTCTAAAAATTTCTCTTCTTTCTGAAATCTCATCAATTTCTGCAATAATCTGAGCTCTTCTAGCCTGCATTATCTCCAATAATATTGGATATTCTAATCCAAATTCCTGTTCCAGCTTTTCTTTTATATTTTTCGAAAGCGCCGGTAAATTAGAGCCACTGGAAGCTGTTAAAAGTAATTCTCCCCTGTTAACTGCTGCCGGCACAGTAAAATCTGAAAGTTCAGCATCATCAATTATATTGACCAGAATATTTTTCCCCCGGGCCAGCAGAGCAATTCTCTGATTTAATTTAGGATTATCAGTTGCAGCAAAAACTAAAAACTGTCCAATCAGATCTTTTTCTTCAAATTCACGTTTAAAAAAATTATACTGCTCTGATTTCTCTTTTAAATAGGACTCAAACCCCTGATTGAATTCTGGGCTGACTACTTTAATCTCTGCTTCAGCCGGCAGCAGCCGTTTAAATTTGCGCAGGGCCACTCTGCCTGCTCCAACTATTAAGACTTTTTTATCCTGCAAATTTAAATTTATCGGATAGAAGTTCACTGCTGCTCCTCCTTTGAAAAATAATTATTTTTCTTCACCAACTGCAAAAATTGTTTTTACAGCTTCTAATTTTGCTTCTTTAGTCTTCTCGTTTTCTACTGCCAGTTCTTTAAGACCAACTGTGGGCTGATGTAATAACTTATTTAAAAGGCGGTGACCCAGCTGTTCAATAATTTCTTCTGGCTTAAGTTCAGAGTTCTGCAGCAGATGGAGAGCTCTTTTGACTTCTTTTTCCTTGATGCTCTGTGCATCCTCTCTCATTTCTTTAATCAGAGGCACACAGCGCCTCTCTCTCAGCCAGCGCTTAAAGTTATATTTTTCTTCTTCGATTAGTGCTTCCGCCTTAGAAACTTCATTTTCTCTTAAATTTAAATTTTTATTAATCACTCTTTTTAAATCATCAATATTATATAAATGGACGCCAGGCAGCTCTTCTATCTCCTGATCTATATCTCGCGGCATCGCAATATCAATTAAAAACATTGGCCCATGTTTATTTTCCACTGCCTCAGAAAGATCAGCTTTATGTAAGACTGTATGGGGAGCTGCTGTGGAAGCAATAATAATATCAACTTCCTCAACTCGTTTTTTAAACTCCTGCCAGCGAATAACCTCTCCCCCATATTCTGCCGCCAGCTTCTGTCCGTTACGGTAAGTTCGATTTGCTACTATAATTCCTTCCACACCGTAATTAAGTAGGTTTTTAAGAGTTAGTTCAGCTGTCTTCCCGGCTCCAAGAATCATAACCTTTTCTCCCTCGAGACTGCCAAATATATCACGAGCCAGCTCAACAGCGGCATAACTTACAGATACCGCCCGCTCATTAATCTTAGTCTTAGTTCTGACCATTTTCCCGACTTTAATCGCCTCTAAACAGAGCTGATTTAAATAAGATGCGGTTAAATTTTCTTTTCTGTATTCTCTAAATTGTTCTTTGACCTGAGCTAGAATCTGATCCTCTCCCTTAACCAGAGAATCTAGTCCAGCAGCCACCCGATAAAAATGCTCAACTGCCTGCAGATCATGATACTGATAGAGATAATCACTTAAATCGTTAATTTCATATTTGAAATGGCCTTTGAGAGCATTTTCAATCAATTTAAAAATATATTTTTTTAACTTTTTTTGCTGACTGGCTTCTGCTTCAGAATAAAGATAAATCTCAAAGCGATTACAGGTGCTTAAAATAAAAAACTCTTTAAATTTTTGCCGCTTTAGTTTATGCTTGAGTTCTTTATTAATCTCAGATTTTTTCTGAGAAAGTTGATCTCTAATTGAAATCGGAGCTGTTTTGTGATTAATTCCTGACACTAAAAGCTGCATCAAAGGCCTCCTTCTAGTTCCATAATATTGTAATTTTAGTTATTAAGTTAATTTCACTAACTTTAATTATATTACAAAGTTTCTTTGACTGCAAAAAAGTAAAAATAAAAATAGGTACCTGGTTATAGTGAAATTATTCACTATAACCAGGTACCTATAAGATAAATTTAACTTGTCTATCTACAACTAATTTTATATAATTAAGACAAATCAGATTAAATTTTTAGAATATTTATAAAATCTTATTTAACTAGGAGAGGGGTTTTAGCATGAACTATGGCAACAAAACTATTGACGAATTCTTAAATGAGCTGGGCTCAAGTAATTCTATTCCGGGTGGCGGCAGTGCAGCTGCCTTAAGTGGTGCTTTAAATGCTGCCGTAATCAGCTTTATTGCCAATCTGACAGTTGGCAAGGAAAAATATAAAGAAGTTGAGGCCGAAGCTAAAGAAATTCTAACTGAAAGTGAAGAGCTAAAAAAGGAAATGCTTTTAATGATTGATCAGGACAGCAAAATTCTTTCCGATATATTAGACAGCTATAAAGCCGGGGACCAGACAAAAGTAAAAGAGGTCTGCCAGGATGCAGTTGAGTTTTCAATGGATATGACAAAAAAAGCGGTCAGATTGATGCGCCTCAGTTTAGAGATCAGTGAAATTGGTAATAGAATGCTGGCCAGCGATTTTGAGGTAGCAGCTTACATAGGAGATGCCGCAGTTGGCAGTGCAATTGCCAATGTTAAAATCAATCTTAAAAGTTTAGATGATCAGGAATACAAAGAAAATATTAAAAAAGAATATCTAAAATTAAAAGATGAAAGTTCCCGCCTCAAAGAAGAGATAATCGAGCTTGCAAATTAATTATAGTCTTTTTTAAAAACTACCTGGAATCAAATTTAATTAAATCAACTAAAGGAAGTGAAAAAATGAAGGAATTGAGCGGTAAAAAAATTGCAGCAGAAATCAAAGAAATTTTAATTAAAGAGGTCAAAAAATTAAAAAAAGAAACTGGAGCTGCCCCGCACTTAATTGTACTACAGTATGGAGAAGATGCGGCCAGTAAAGCTTATGCAGAGCGAATAGAAAAAAACTGTGAAAATATAGGGATAGAATTTGAATATCAGCAGTTTATTGAAGAGCCGGATAAATTTAAAGCCCGTTTAAAAGAGGCCAATCAGGATGATCAGATTACTTCGATTATGGTTCAGCAGCCGCTGCCGGATCAATTAAAAGACAGTCTGGAAATGATCAATCCCCAAAAGGATATTGAAGGTATCACCTCTGCTTCTTTAGGCAAACTTTTTGTAGGCCTGGATACCTTAAATCCTGCTACAGCTGAAGCCTGTATGGAAATTCTAAATTATTATGAGATTCCAATTAAAGGTCAGCGAGCAGTT
>JBHEOV010000026.1:16080-22476 GCA_046260625.1 Halanaerobium sp.
ACCTGTCTCAATTTTACTGCAGCAAAAACACGCAACTGTAACTATGTGTCACTCCCGCACCAGAGATTTAGAATGGGAATTAAAAAATGCTGATATAGTTGTGGCTGCAGTCGGTAGAGCAGAAATGATTAAAGGGGAAATGTTAAGTGAGGATTCGATAATCATTGATGTCGGCACAAATTTTGTTGAAGGAAAATTAATGGGAGATGTTGATTTTGATTCAGCAGCAGATAAAGTAAATGCAATAACTCCCGTACCTGGTGGAGTCGGCACGGTTACCAATCAGGTTTTAATGCGCAATATAGTTAAATCATTTAAAAATCTGCATCAAATAAACTAATTGATTAATTTGCAAAACTAAGAATTAGAAAAGATTGAACCGGACAAATGTACCAAATATAATTTTAAAAAAATTAAAATTATATTATTAAAGGCCCTTCCTCAGTTTTGAGAAAGGGCCTTCTCTATTGAAGTCTCAGCTATTTAATTTTAAATATCCATTGAAGGTATAGCTGAGTTAAGTCAATACTTAATTGAACTACTAATCACCCTACTTACTCAGTAATTAATTCTAAAGGTACTGGAGTGTATTCGTCAACTTCTTCTCCATTTGCTACTTTAATAGCTGTTTCTACTGCCATTTCACCCATTAGACCTGGCTTTTGAGCAACAGTTGCTGCCATTTCGCCTTCTTTTACAGCTTCTACTGCATCATTAACAGCATCAAAACCAACGATCATAATCTGATCAGAACGGCCAGCTGCTTCTATAGCTTCCATAGCACCTAAAGCCATATTATCATTATGAGCAAATACAGCGTCAATTTCTGAATTACCCTGTAAGATATTTTCCATAACAGTCATACCCTGTGCCCGATCGAATCCAGCAGGCTGGCGAGCAACTACTTCCATACCAGGATATTTGTCCATACTCTGATTAAAACCCTGACCTCTATCTCTAGCGGCAGAAGTTCCTGGAATACCTTCTAGTTCCACAACTTTAGCTTCTTCACCTAACTGCTCAGCAATAAAGTCTCCAGCCATTTCTCCACCAGCAACGTTATCAGAAGCAATATGACTTACTACATTTCCACCTTCGGCGCCGCGATCAACTGTAATTACCGGCACACCAGCATCATTGGCTGCTGTAATTGCAGAAACAATTGCATTTCCATCAACAGGATTAACAATTAAAACATCAATCTGTTTAATTAAAAGATCCTCAACACTACTTAACTGACTTGCAGCATCATCCTGAGCATCTACAGTTAAAATTTCAACATCCATTTCTTCTGCCATCGCTTCTGCACCATCTTTTAAGTCAACAAAGAAAGGGTTATTTAGTGTAGAAACAGAAAGTCCAATTCTTAAATCCTGAGCTGCGATACCTGCAGAAAGACCTACCACCAACATTAAAGATAAAGCTAAAACAATAATTTTTCTCATTTTTTATTCCTCCTTGAATTTAATTCCTTAAATTAATATTTGTCAAAAAGAAGCTGGTGAAAAGCTCACCTCCTATTTGAAATATTTTTATCTATATTATTACTGCTGCTGGTTCTTACGATCTAAGAAGACAGCTAACAGAATAACAGCACCTTTGGCCACTAACTGATAAAATGAAGATACATTTAAGAGGTTTAATCCATTATTTAAAACTGCAATAATTAGAGCACCAACAATAGTACCAATTACTGTACCCTTACCACCGGAGAGGCTGGTTCCTCCAAGTACAACCGCTGCGATAGCATCTAACTCATAACCTTCTCCAGCCATTGGCTGGGCTGAATTTAGCCTTGATGTTAATATTATACCACTGACTGCAGCTAAAAATCCGTTAAGTCCATACACTGCAATTTTTATTTTATCGGTATTTATACCTGATAATTTTGTTGCTTTTTCATTGCCACCGATAGCATAAATATAGCGGCCCAGCGGTGTCTTTTTGAGTAGAATATAGATTACAATTAAGAATAGAAACATTATTATAACTGGCACCGGGATTATACCAACATAACCAGCACCAAAAAATCTAAATCCTTCATTAAAGCCTGAAATCGGACGCCCATTGGTATAAATCAGGGTAAAACCCCGGGCAACAGTCATCATTGCTAAAGTTACGATAAAAGCCGGTAATTTTGCCTTGGCAACAGCTATACCATTAAATAACCCAAGAGCAGTACCAGCTGCCAGCCCAATTAATATTGCCAGATAAACATTGAGTCCTGTATTAACAATCATTCCAGCTGAAATTGCTCCCGCAAAAGCAAGCATTGAACCAACCGAAAGGTCAATACCACCTGTTAAGATTACCATAGTCATCCCAAAAGAAACAATTGCAATTATTGAAACCTGTCTAACTATATTTAAAAGGTTAGGTACTGTTAAAAAATAGGGACTCAGAAATGATAAGATAATTACTAAACCCAATAGTCCAATTCCAGTTTTAAATTTATCTATAATCTCCAAAAAACTTTTATCTTTAATACTGCTAAAATTATTCACTTTATTGACTCCTCCTTCCGGTTGCCAGCTTCATTATAGATTCCTGATCAGCTTCAGCGGCATCCAGCTCTCCCATAATTTGTTTTTCGTGCATTACTAAAACTCTATTACTTAGATTTAATACTTCCGGTAATTCAGATGATATCAAAATTACTGCCACATCTTGATTAATTAATTCCTGCATTAAATTATAGATTTCTCTTTTAGCTCCCACATCAATACCACGAGTTGGTTCATCAAAAATCACAATCTCTGGCTTGGTAGAAAGCAGTTTAGAAATTACAACTTTTTGCTGATTACCTCCACTTAAATTTTTAGCCAGTTGTTTTTCCGAAGGAGTTTTGATATTTAAATCCTTTATATAATTCTCTGCCAGTTCTTTTTCCGCAGCTGAATCAATAAAAGTATTAGCTTTCAGCATTGTTTTTAGAACTGAAATACTTATATTATCTGCAACTGTAAGCCCTAATATCAAACCTTCTTCTTTACGATCTTCACTTAAATAAGAAATACCATTATCTAGAGCATCTTCCGGAGAATTTATTTCAAACTTTTCTCCTCTATAATAAATGTCACCTGTTTTTTCTTTATAGACTCCATAAATAGCTTTAGCCAGTTCAGTTCTGCCTGAGCCCATTAATCCGGCTACACCCAGGATTTCTCCTTTACGAAGTGAAAAAGAAGCATTTATAATTTTATCAGGTACTGCTAAATTCTCAACTCTTAAAATTTCCTCTCCCGGATTGAAGCTCATTTTAGGAAAGCGATCTTCAATTGTTCTTCCGACCATCATTTTAATCAGTTCGTCTTCATCAGTCTCAGCTGTTTCAACCTCTCCCACAAATTGACCATCTCTTAAAACTGTAACCCGGTCACAGATTTCAAAAACCTCTTCCAGGCGGTGAGAAATATAGACAATCGCTATCTCCTGTTTTTTAAGTCTCCCAATAAGTTTAAATAAGATATCTATTTCCTGTTTTGTCAAAGAAGATGTTGGCTCATCCATAACCAGTATCTCAGCCTTTTGAGAAACGGCTTTTGCAATCTCAACCATCTGCTGACTACCTATATTCAAATCATTAATTTTAGCTTTTGGATCAATCTCAACTCCAAGCATCTCTAAAACATCGGCTGTATTTTGATAAAGTTTTTTATAGTCGATGAAAATACCTTTTTTTTCTTCCCGACCAAGATAAATGTTTTCTGCCACATTAAGATGGGGAATCAGTTCTAACTCCTGGTGAATAATTGCCAGCCCGGCATTTTGAGCTTCTTTTGTGCTCTCAAACTCAACCGGTTGACCTTTTAAAAAAATCTCACCATCATCACGCTTATGAATTCCATTCAAAACTTTCATCAAAGTTGATTTCCCGGCTCCATTCTCTCCCAGCAGAGCATGTACTTCACCCTTGCGGAGAGAAAAGTTAACTTTATCTAGAGCTTTAACTCCAGGAAATGTTTTGGTGATATTTTTCATTTCCAGTACTTTTTCTGTTCCCATTTAAAAATCAACTCCTGAAATTAAAATTATATTAGCATAGGGAATAATCTCGCCACTTCTAACTACAGCTCTAGAATTTTTTGTTTCTTTTTTAAATTCTTTGTGGGCTATATATTCAACTTCTACTTCCGGCAGTAAAGCAAGTATCTTTTTTTCTAATTCAGGACTTTTTTCTCTTATTTCTGCTGCCAGAATTACTTTTTCGACAACTAAATCAGCAAGAACTGCCTTTAATATTTTTAAGAATTTGGGATAGCCTTTTGTTAGAGATAAATCAACTCTTTCTACTTCTTGCGGAATTGGAAGTCCACAATCTGCTAAAACTAAGCTATCTTTGTGTCCCATTTCGGCTATTACTCTTGTCAGCTTACTATTTATTATACCATCTTTTTTCATCTTAGTTACTCCTTTCTGCCAAAAATTGATTCAATTCTTTTTGATCAGGAATAGAACTCTGAGCTCCTCTTTTGGTGACTGAATAAGCTGCAGCCTTAACAGCAAAATTTATAGCTTTTTCAAAATTATTTGTTTTAACTAAATTAGCTGCAAAAGCTCCTGCAAAAACATCACCGGCAGCTGTAGTATCAACTGCTTTAACTTTTAAAGAATCAAAATGAAGCTGCTGCTCTTTGTTATAAAAATTGACACCCTTTTCACCCTCAGTCACAATTATGTTTTTAACACCTTTATCTAATAAAAGTTTGATCTGTGCTGAGCGATCTTTAGCTTCAGTATCTTTAAGTAATAAATCGAGTTCACCTTCATTTGGTAATAAATAATCTACTTTAGCTAAGATCTGATCTGATAACTTTTGAGCCGGAGCTGGATCTAAAATAATCTTTGTATTATTTGCTACAGCAATTTCTACAATTCTGGCAATGCTTTCAACTGGTATCTCCAGCTGCAGCAGTAAAATTTCAGCTTCAATAATCTTATCCTTAATTTTTTCTATCCTGGCTGGATCTAATTCATAATTTGCTCCAGGAGAAACTATGATCCGATTATTCCCTTCTGGATCAACAGTTATCACTGCAACCCCTGTACTTACACCCTTTACTTCGAAAATATTATCAATCAAAGTTCCACCAGCTTTTAAACTTGATTTTAATCTGGGAGCAAAACTGTCATCTCCACAGGCACCAATAAATTCTACCTCATCTCCCAGCTTGGCTGCAGCCAGAGCCTGATTGGCTCCTTTACCACCTGGAATCTGTTCAAATTTACCACCAATTATGGTTTCACCTGCTTTAGGATAGCGATCAGTTTCAACAACTAAATCCATATTCATACTTCCAATAACTAATATTTGGGACAATTAATTCACCTGCTTTCTTTTATTATCTATATTTTTAAACGGATTCTCTAATAATTAAGTTAGTTTTTAAAATTTGATCTTCAATATCAATATTTTTATTATTGATCATTCTTAAAAGTACTGTAACTGCTCTTTCGCCCAGGCTGTATTTGGGCTGCCTCATTGTAGTCAGTTCGGGTCTTAAAAGAGATGCTATATCGATATCATCATGACCGGCAACTGCAATATCATCTGGAATCTCTAAATCAGCAGCAAATATGGCCTTATAAACACCGGCTGCACTTAAATCATTGGCTGCAAAAACAGCTGTAGGTCTATCCTTTAGTTTAAGTAATTTCTGCATTGCCTCAAAACCAGAATGCTGAGTATAATCCCCTTCAATGATGTAATCCTCATTGATCTCAAGCTGATAATCTTGAAGTGCCTTTTTATAGCCTGCCATTCTTTCTCTGGCAGTAGTGGTGTTTAAATCACCACTGATATGAGCAATTTTTTGGTGGCCTTTTTTGAGCATATATTCTACCATCTGATAAGCAGATTTTTTATTATCAATACTGACCAGAGGATAAGAACCACTAAGTACAGATCTATCAATCTGAACCACCGGATAATTTTCAGCTTCTAATTCTTTTAATATCTCTTCGTTCCCAAGAGAAAGGGAAACAATTAAACCATCTACCTGTTTGCTTTTAAATAATTCAACCGCTTTTTTCTCCCGCTCCAGATGATTATCTGTATTAAAAAAGATAACAGAATAGCCGAGCTTTTGAGCTCTATCTTCAATTGCTTTTGCTACTTCAGGAAAAAAAGGATTGCTGATATCGGGAATGATTAGACCAATAGTATGAGTTTTCTGCATTACAAGCCCACGAGCTACACTATTGGGATTATAATTCATCTCATCTATTATTTTTAAGATTTTAGCTCTGGTATCATCACCAACATCAGGTTTATTATTTAAAACCCGAGAAACTGTGGTAACTGATACATCAGCTTCTTTTGCAATATCTTTAATTGTCACCTTCATTAGTTATCACCTGATTTTATAAAATTATTGGTCAATTTAAGTCTTAAAC
>JBHEOV010000027.1:0-21199 GCA_046260625.1 Halanaerobium sp.
CATTAGGACTCATACAGGAACAGGGAGTATTTAGATATTTTTCTGCAATTGCATCAATTGGACTCTTTTCTTGATCTACAGTCTCTTCATTTGGTTTTAAGCCAGTACAATTTTCCAAACAGACTACTGAACCACCATTATTTTCAATAGCCTCAATAACTTTTAAAGTAGCAGCACCCATTGGGCAGCCGGTAACTAAAATCCGCGGTGCATCCTCGCTAATTCTCTTTTCTCCCTGATTATACTTAGCTAAAACTTCTTCAGTTATTGCTTTAGTTCTCTGATTGGCTATTTCTTTATCAAATGTATAGTTAGATCTATTTATAACTTTAAAAATTTCAGTTCCATAAATCGGTGAAGGATTCAATTTTGCCAGCTCATAAAATTCTTTAAGAGTATTTCTTTCCTCATTTTTGATTTTTATTTCTGCTTCTAAACGCTCTTCAGTAATTTCTGTCTCAAATTTTTCTTCTAAAGTCTCTTTTAATAATACTACTTCCTTTTTCCAAAAATCAAAATCGGCCTCTCGCTGAGAAGATTGAGGCAGCTGCATAACATGAACAGGTGTGACTTCATCTAAATATTCATACATCTTCTTTTTCCCATCACAGGTTGTTTCTCCCACAATAATATCTGCAAAATGAAAATATGGACATTTATCTGTGATTGCAAATCCATAACTGGATTTGATCAGTGGGCATAAATTCCTGGGCAAATCTTTTTCTGCCTCAGCAATTGTATCATTACTGGTACTGCATAAAGTTACCGGAACAGCATCAGCAGCTCTAATCACTTCATAGGGGGTAAAAACACAATAAGTCCCTACAACATTTTTGCCTTCTTGTTCTACCATATCTTTCATTGCAATGGGACCGTGTCCTTCTAATTCTCCATCTAAATTGTTGAAAATTTCTTCTATACTCTGCATAATTTATTTTCCTCCAATTTTTTTATTATCTTTTTACAATCAGCTTATAGCCATCTTCAATCTCACTTGCTTCAACTTCAACTCCTGATTTTCTGACAAAACAGCTCACATTTTTTGCTATTCATTTTTATCTCCCCCAAAATATAATCATGATTATTATTTCTTTCACATAAATTATAGCACAAATAGTTTTAGATATAAAGTAATATTATTATTTTTATAATATTTTCTTATAATTCTTGAAATATTATAGTTATGAGCATATAATTAAAACAGCTGATACTAATTTTCTTAAATTAAAACTAAAATATTTATAATAAAATTATCATTAATAAACTAATAGGGAGGAAGAAAAATGGATAAGATTTATCTTGATAATGCAGCTACAAGCAGAGACAAAGCTGAAGTAGTTAAAAAAGCAATTCTCAACTATTATGAAAATATTGCCTGTAGTCCAGGACGCGGTGGCTACGAAGATTCTCTAAAAGCAGGCCGTATAATTATTGAAGCAAGAAACACAATTGCTGACTTTTTTAATGTTGATAATTCAAAACAAATAATTTTTACTCACAATGTAACTTATGCTTTAAACATTGGAATTAAAGGGATTTTAAATAAAGGGGATCATGTTATAACCTCGACCATGGAGCATAATTCTGTTTTAAGGCCATTAAATAGACTTGAAAAAAATGGAGTTATTGATGTTGATTACATACAGTGTGATCAAAAAGGAAGGTTAAATCCAGCGGAAGTTAAAGCAGCTATTAATAAAAAAACTAAATTAATAATTTTAACATATGCTTCAAATGTAAGTGGTACGATTATGCCAGTTCAGGAAATCGGAGAAATTGCAGCTCAAAATAATATTTATTTTATGCTTGATACAGCTCAAGCTGCAGGGGTTTATGATATTGATTTCAAAAAACTTAAAGTAGATTTTTTAGCTTTTACCGGTCATAAGGCTCTGATGGGACCAACTGGAACTGGTGGCTTTGCGATAAGCAAAAAGATGGCTGCAGAACTGGAACCTTTAATCGAGGGAGGAACTGGCAGCAAATCTGATCTTGAAGAACAGCCCGACTTCCTGCCAGATAAATTTGAAAGTGGGACCATGAACACAATGGGAATTAATGGTTTAAAAGCAGGTGTAGAATTCATTCAAAAAACAGGTGTCAAAAAGATAAGAGAACATGAACTTCAACTGGCAAAAGTATTTTTAGAAGGCCTAAAAAAAATACCTGAAATAAATATAATTGGCCCTGCCGACCTTAAAGAACAGGTGCCAACATTTTCTATAACAGCCGGTGACAGAGATTTAGGTCAGTTAAGTTATGAATTAGATGAAAAATATAATATTATGACAAGATCAGGACTGCACTGTGCACCATTTGCTCATAAGACATTAGGTACTTTTCCTGAAGGAAGTCTGCGTTTCAGCATCGGCTATTTTAACACGATAGAAGAAATCGAAACCGCCTTAAGAGCTTTAAATGATGTATTATAATATATCTTTGGCAGCTTCAATAAAAGTATTAATTAAAAAATCATCATGACGATTTTTATTATAGGCTATATAAAATTTGCGCTCATAATTTAGATCTGCCACTTTTATTTCAGCAACTCTTCTACAAATAGCAGCTTTTTTAGCTGCTATTTTTGAAATAAAAGAAATACCCAGCCCAGATTCAACTGCAGAAATAATAGCTTCTGTACTTCCAAGCTGACTTATTACATTAAAATCATCAGGTTTTAGACCAGCTTCTTTAAAAGCAGAAATAACAGCTTTTCTAGTGCCTGAACCTTCTTCTCTCATTAATAAATTATGGTTTTGAAGGTCAGCTAAAAAAACTTTTTCTTGCTCAATTAAAGAATGATTTGAAGGAACTATCAAACTCAAATTATCACTACAGAGCTCTATTGACTTAAATTTATTGTTTGGCGGTTTATAACCAACTATTATCAAGTCTACCTCATTATTTTCCAATAAATTAATCATCGACCTGCTGTCACCAACTGAAACTTCAGTTTTTAAACTATCAATATTCATATTTATCTTAGAAATTATATCTGGTAATAAGTATACAGAAGGAATCGTACTGGTAGCAATTTTTAGATTTTTCGTCTGCATATTTTTTTTGCTTTCAACTCTCTGCTCTAAATATCCCCACCTTTTTACAATTTTTTTTCCTTCCTGATAAACTATTTTGCCAGCAGGAGTGAGTATGATCTGACCTTTTTCTTTATAAAAAAGTTCTGTCTCAAAATATTTTTCAAGAGATTTAATCTGCATACTAACTGCTGGTTGACTGATCCCAAACTTTTCAGCTGTCAGCGAATAACTTTCTAAATCAATTAAAGTTATAAAAGTTTTTATTCTCTCAATTTTCATTTTATCATCCCTTTATTTAACTACGTATTCTTAAATTTTTTGATTTGAATATTATTTTATTATTAATTATATCATTTATCAAATTCGTTGAAAGAACACTTATTCCAAATTAAGCTGATAATCTTTTAAACTACCTTCCCCTTTTTTTATCCAGGAATATAATATCAAGGTAGCTTTCTCAGCAGCAGACTTTATCTCATGTATTTCCCCACATTCATTTAAGATAAATGAACCTGCTGTCAAGATTGATTTATTATAAATAGTTTTATCAGTTAAAAATAAATAACTTTCTTCAATTTGAGTATGTTTATGTTTAGGATAATAAAAATCTGGTGCTAATAAAACAAAACCTATTATCAGCTCTTCTGAATAAATAGGTCCTTCAGGCCCAACAACTTCAGTATAAGCATATTTTTCAAGCATCGCTTGAGAAGGGTTTTGGTAACCATATCTCCATAAAAGTTCTCCCTTTAATTCCTTTAAGTTTTTTATTATCATTTTATAATCATCAGCTCTATTATCAGAACTAATTTGGGAGAGATAAGAAACAACTGGCTTTGTTTCAGCTTTGATTTCAACAATTTTGAATTCATCTTTTAATTTATCTAATTCTTCTGCAACAAAGTCAAGGTGTTTTAGCATAGTTAAATCATTTTGAGGGGAATTAGATTTGACAAATAATAATTTTTTTGAATATATAGAAGACAATTCCTCTAAAATAGTTTTTAACATCTATATTCATCTCCTTTGTTAATTTATAGATACCAGGTACTCGAAATCGATTTTGGTACCGGGTAACTATCAAGATTCTAAAAATTTTGGTTCAAAAACTAAAACCAGGGCCGGAAGTATCAGTAAAGCTCCAACCAAACAGGCAGCAATTGAAATTGTTACTAAAAAAGCAAAGAATTTAACCGGCAAAAAACCGGACACAAATAAAATTGAAAAGCCGACTATCACAGAAAGAGCATTAAAGGTTATTCCCCGGCCTGAGGTGGTCAGTGTTTTAATTACAGCCTCTTTTTTAGCTAAATTTTTTCTCTCCTCTCGATAGCGCCAGAGGAAATGAATTGTATAATCTACTCCAACTCCGATCATTATCGAAGAAAGCATAGTTGTAATCATATCAAGTTTGATATTCAAAAAGCCCATTAGAGAAAATAAAGTTACTAAAGCTGTTACCAGTGGCAACGCTGCATAAAAACCAGCTGTAAAAGATTTAAATAACAGCATAACTACAGCTGCAACTAAAAATATTGAGAGAAAAAGACTTATTAACTGCCCGCGAACAACAGCATCAACCAGTTCGGCCAGCAGATCTCCAAAACCGCCGATTATAGGAAAACTTCCCTCTCCATAATCTTGAGATTCATTTTGAATATTATTTAAAACCTTTCTAATCTCTTGAGTACTGTTAGTTTTGATTCTGGCTGTTATCAGTGCATTTTCTTCTCTAAAATCAATCATTTTGTCAAGATCACCTGACATCGAAAAAAGCAGTAAATACTGTGATAAAGCAAAATCATCAGCTGGAATCTTTTCAAATTCAGGCTGTCCGTTGTGAAGTTCTCTATTCATTGTCCTGATAATTGTGGAAACTGCTGTTACTTCTCCAACATTCTCGAATTCCTTGATTTTAAGCTCAAAATCACTAATCTGCTGCATCATCTCAGCCTCTGTAATCCTGCCTCTAGCAACTACAGAAATAGTATTTGCTCCTCCAAAATTCTGATTAACAATCTCAGTTGCTCTAACAATATCAGATTCCTTATCATAAAAACTAATGGGATTGGTGTCAACTTTCAGCATCAAAATTCCGGCAGAAATAAGTATAACTATTGCTAAGCTGACAATTAATATCATTCTGGCTCTACTGCTGACCAGCTCAGCTGTTTTAAAGAGCAGTCTGCTTATAATTCCTTTTTTAGTACTCTTTTGACTAATTCCAATACCATTTTCAGCTTCTAGCTCATAATTCTGCAGTGGAGTCCTAACTTTAAGCAGAGATAAAACTGCCGGGATAAATAAGAGACTGGCAAAAAGGGCAAAACTGATTCCGGCTCCTGCCAGCACTCCCAGCTCTCTGGCCGGTACAATCAGATGAGTGGAAAGTGAAAGCAGGCCGACAACTGTTGTAATTCCAGCAGCAATTACCGGGGCCCCCAGTTTTAAAACAGAATTTTTACTAACCTGAATTGAATTTTTCTCTCCAACTGCCAGCTCCTGATAGGCGGCAATGATATGAATTCCATAATCATTGGTCACTGCGATTAGAATTACCGGCAAAATAACTGTTAAAAGCTGAAATTTCCAGCCCAGAAGCGGCAGCAGAGATAGAGAAAATATAATTGACATGATTACAACTAGAAAAGGTAAAAATACACCCCGCAGCTGTTTAAAACAGAGAAAAAGAAAAATCAGCATAATTAGCAGCCCCAGCGGCATTAAAAGTCGCATATCACGCTGAATAATTTCTGCATTTAAAGCCCTTATAATCGGCAGGCCGGTTTTTAAAACCTTTTCTTCAGCAGTAAATTTTGAGTCTGCCTCGGCTAAAATATTATTTATTTTCTCCATGACTACTGCATCATCAAAATCTTCAGCCAGAATTACAGCAATATTGACTGCTTTAAAATTTCTGGCAAAAACTGAGCCCATCACCAGTTCACTCTGCTGGAGCCGCGCACTTAAATTTTCTTTTTCAGCCTGATCTGTAGGAATATTATTAACAGCAGTTTCTATCAATAGCTCATCATCTCTACCTTCAATAATATTGACTGTAAAAGGACTGTTTACCTGATCAACTTCTCTCAATTTTTCTAATTCATCTGAAATAAATTTAAGTTTTCTTAATAGCTCAGCTTCCAGCACATCTTCTGCCTCAACTGTCAGCATAACCATCTCTGTTCCACCAAAAATTTTTTCAATCTCTTCCAGCCGGCTGCGGGCAGGCATAGACTCCGGAATCTGACTTTTTATTGCTGTATCAAGCTCTATTGCCTGTAAATTATAAAGTGAAAAAATGGTGATCAAAATAAAACCGATAATTATTAGTAGCGGATGTTCTACTGCCAGTGAAGAAATTTTTTCTATTATTTTCTGCAGCATTTAGCTCAGCTCCTCTGCTAAAAGTATTTACTTAAAGAAAGATAGATCAGTTCCTGATTTAGCTGATCCAATCTACTTTGCCTCTGCTGATTAAGCTTAATCACTGCTCCTGTTTCTAAATCAAGACCTTCACTTAAAGAAAATTTAACTTTAGGCCGGATTAGAGACATTCCCTCTTTAAGATCAGAGATCAAATTAAGCTCCCAGTTGTGAAAAGATGCAAAAGGTCTTTCAATCCTGAGCATCATTAAGTGACTACGATCCAGCTGGACTAAAGGCAGCTGCTGATAATAATACTGCCCCAGCAGATAAAGATTATTTTCAAATTTATAATCAATACCGATAATTAATTCATTCGTATTTTTCAGCCAGGAATCCTGATAATCACTGTAGACAAATTCGGAAAAAAGTCCTATATTTTTGCTGCTGAAATCTCCCTTAAAATCAAATCCAATTTTATTTACTTCCGGATAAAAATCTCGCTGACGGGGATTGGGAACTGCAGTTAAACTGTTGCCGCTGAAAACAGAAGCCGCCAGATCATAACCCCGCCAGCGCCTGCGGAGCAGCTGCACTGCTGACTGCAGTTCATCAATTTCTCTATGCTGAGTTAAAACTCCTGTCAGCTGCCATTCAAAAACTGGATAATAGGCTGCTTTAATTCCAGTAACAGCTTTTCTGCTCTGAAAAGGGTCTAAAGCACTCTGATCAACAGGATTAAAATAATTGAGCGGATTAAGATTATAGGAACTTCCCCAGCTAAAGTTCTGTTTCCCCAGCCTCCAGTCAATATTGGCTGTATAATAATTTAGATAGGCTTCTTTTAGTTCCAAGTCAAGTTCCCGCTTTTTTTGATGCTGCTGATAATAACTTTCTAAATTCAAGATACCTTTTATATAATAGTTTAAATCAAAACTCAAATCCTGCTGAAAATCTAATTCCAAAAAACTTTGATCCTGCCAGCGCTCAGTTTCCTGCTCATAAATTAGAAAACTGCTTAATTCACCACTGAAAGATGATGCCCCCAGCCTTAATGTAAATAAGAAGCTTAAAATTAAAGTCAAAATTAGAATGTAGATTCCAGAAATAATTTTATTACTTTGCTTGAAGTTCATCATTAGCTGCTGCCTCCTTTAAAATCACTAAGCTCCTAAACTTACTGCCGCTGCAGATAACGGGTTGTGAAAATATTAAGATCGAGTTCTGGATCAAATTCCACTTCCAGCATTTTGAGAATTGTTCTACTTCCTTTTTGTACATTTTCGACCTCAATTCTGCGGGCCAGTTTATTACCATCAATCTGATCAAAATTACTCAAATTAATAACCTTGATTAACTCCTCCTGCTGATCATAATACTCTATTTTTTCTCCCAGCCAGAGATCTTTTCGAACCCACATTCTGCCATAGCTGTAATCAATATCAGGGTCAATAATTTCTAAGTGCAGCTCAATTATTTCCTCAGCTTCTGCTCTAATTTCAGCCTCATAATTTTCGCTAAAGTTGGCCCCACTGAAAATACTAAGATCATTGTAAGTCAGATCTGAGCCAACAAAGCTGCCATTTTTCTGACTGCCTGATATTTTTCTGACCGAACCCAGAGCCGGTAAATATAGGTACATATCTTCCTGATTATTTGCCTGATCATCTAAAAGTAAAAAAGCGGTTCCTTTGATATCTGCTGGCTCAGTAAACTGCATCAAAGAGCGGTCAATTTCTCCTTCCAGGCGATAGTTATTAAGCTTTCTGCTCCTCATATCACCGGAACTGCTGTAGAGTTCCATTTCCATTAGCATCTGATGACTTTTAGCCTGTCGGGAGGCTTCCAGCCTTTTTAAAACCTCTTCTCCATCCAATTCCTGGGCAATAATAACTGGAGAGATCAGCAAAACTAAAATTAAGAAAATTGAAATTTTTTTGAACATAATTAAACCTCCTCAAAATTTATCGCTACGTCAAATCTAATAGTTTATTCTACATTATTTTTCAAGTTAGTTTTTAAACCTTTTTTATATTTTTCCAGAAAAAATCAATATGTTTCTGGCTGGATGCTGCCAGTTCCTGATAACTATCAAATTTAAAAAGCAAAAAGCGCATTCGATAATAAATCAGACCGCTGACAAATTCATTAGCTATAAAAAGTGGATCCGACTCAGAAATAATTTTATCTTCCTGCTGTAGTCTGGTAAAAAACTCTGCCGCTCTCCTAATATTACTTTCCATTCGCTGCTTGATTTTTTGCTGAACCACAGGATTATTATTTTCTTTAAGCATCATCTGCAGCAGTTTAATCTTTTTTTGATCTCTCATTTCTTCGAGAACCACTTCTCCGAAAAAATTAAGAACTTCGACTGGATTTAAATTATCTGTCTTAAATTTTTGCTGAAATTTATTTTCCTTTAGATCTAAAGGTGCCAGTTCCTTAAATAATTGATTAAATATTGCTTCTTTACCCTCAAAATGATTATAAAGTGAACTGCCTTTAATTCCAACCGCTGCTGCAATCTCGCGAATTGAAGTCCCATGATAGCCTTTTTCTGAAAATAAATCCAGAGCCTGATCCAGTATTTCTTTTTTGGTTGAGGCCATAATCTCACCTCCAGAATTAAAATTCATTCAAAAAACAAGTTTGGTATATCTTATATTTTAATTATAACTAACGATTGTTAGTCTGTCAATAAAAAAAGACAGCTTCTTCTAAAGATTAGAAACTGCCATTGACAAAATCGGTTTTTATTTTAAAATACTATCAACTAAAATTTAAATCAATAAATATTTTTACTAAAAGGGGATCAAACTGAATGCCGGAGCTGATGGTTAGTTCTTCTATAATTTCCTGATCATTCATGGCTCTTTTGTAGTTTCTACCATACCGCATAACATCATAGGCATCAACAATCGCTATAATTCTGGCTGCCAGTGGTATATCTTCTCCTTTTATAGCCAGAGGATAACCGCCGCCGTTCCACCACTCATGATGAGTCAGAATTCCCTCAGCTACATCCACCATTTCTAGAGAGGTGTAGGCAATCTGAAAACCGGTTACTGGATGCTCTTTTATCTGCTGCCATTCATATTCATCTAAGGGTCCATCTTTATCTAAGATATCATCTGTAATTACCATTTTTCCCAGATCATGAAGTTCAGCCAGCAGAGCCAGCTCTTCCAGTTCTTCTTTTTCAAGTTCTAGAGCTTCTCCCAGCATCAGAGCCGGAGCTTTAAGCCGCTGACTGTGTAAATATGTATTATAATCGGCCTCTTTGATCATCTTTTTTAAGAGACCGGGATAACTGTAATCAAAATGTAAATTCTTAGCATAATTCAAATTCTGCATTATTCTTTTTAAGCCTCCTGTCCTTAAGAAAATTGCTGCCCGATAATTCTTTTGCTTTTTTCTTCAGCTCAGCAGCTCGATCGCTGATTTCAAGATGATTTTTTAACTCTCTGTTCTGATTAGTAACTATTGCAATTGAAATTGAAGTCAGCGGTGTATTCACAATTTTTCGCTGACGATCAAGACAGACTATATAGCCTTTGAGTAAATCTTCATTTTTAAAAAATTTACGAATTCCTCGGTCAAATTCTTCTATGATCAACTCCGCCAGATATTCATCATATTCTGCAGCAGTGATTATCACAAAATCATCTCCACCAATATGACCAAAAAAAGTGCTGCTTATAATTTTTTGGGCACAATTATTAAGCACTTCTGCAGTAAAATTAATTATCTGATCACCCTTGCCGTAACCATAGCTATCATTATAGGCTTTGAAGTTATCAAGATCTAAATAGAGCACAGAAAATTTTTTTCCTTTTTTGATTCTTGTTTTAATTTCGGATTCAATTGTCAGATTACCCGGCAGACCGGTCAAAGGATTGGCATTTTTAGCAGTCTCTATTTTTAATTCGGAAACTTCAATTAAAAGATCTTTAATTGAGAGCAGGCCATAATATTGATCATCTTTAGTAACTATGATCGAATCATAAATTTTTTCCTGTGGTCTTTTCATGGCTATTTTTGAGACTTTAAGAATAGATTCTTCAGAGTCTATAATTAATGGTTTAGAATCCATTACTTCCTTAACCTCTTTCTGCATATAAAGATTATAGCCAAAGCGGCTGCCCAGTCGATAAAATAGTTTATCGCGCATAACTAAGCCCACCACTTCTTCCGCGTTGAGCACAACTATACTCTGTAAATTATTGATATTAAAAAGATCTACCAGATTTTTAGTCTTAACAGAGCTCTGGACTGTAAATCCCTGATTTTCCTGACAGATATCACCGATCTTTATTGATTTCATTTAATTCACCCTAACTTAAAGCAGATTTAACTTCTGCCGTTTCTTCTGTTAGTTCATCATAATTATTATCTTTATCATTTATTAACTTTTTATAGTCTAAGATTAATTTTTCAAAGACTTGATTCCAGCTTTTTGTTAAAGAATACTGTCTTGCATTATGAGCTAAAGCTGCACGAAGTTTATCAGTAATAATCATTCTTTCTAATTTAGCAGAAAATTGATCAATATTATTTTCACTGCAAATCAGTGAATTATATTGATTAATTAAATTTTCTTTTATTCCACCCTGATTAATAGCAACCACAGGCAGACCGGAAGCCATAGCTTCAATAATCACATTGCCATAAGTTTCAGTTAAAGAAGCAAAAGTAAAAATATCAGCAGATGCATAAATTTCTGAAAGTTCTTTTCCACTTTTAAAACCAGTAAAAATAACTCCCCCGCCTGCTTTGGCCTTTAAATTATCAGCTTCAGGACCATCACCTGTAATTAGCAGTCTAATTTTATCTCCAAATTTTTTCTGCAGTTTTTTGAAACTCTTAATTATAAGTGAAATATTTTTCTCTTTAGCCAGTCTGCCGACATAAAGCAGTGTGATTTTATTTTCTAAACCCAATTTTTTTCTCAATTTAGAACTTCTGTGTTCCGGATTAAAGCGCATTGTATCTATTCCTCTTCCCCAGATTTTAAGATTATTAAATCTTCGCTTTTCCAGTTCTTTAAAAGTTGTCTTTGAAGGACAGAAATTCAGCTCCGCCTGATTATGAAACCAGCGCAAATAATTCCAAACAGCTTTTTTAAATAAATCAATTTTATAATAATCAAGATACTGATTAAAATTTGTGTGATAGGAAGCTGCAAGTGGGATTTGATTAGATTTAGCGTATTTTAATCCTACCAAACCTAAGGAAAAAGGGGTAACTAAATGTATCAAATCCGGATTAAATTCAGCCAGTTCTTTTTTAACTTTTATATAATTTGGAAGCGGAAGTTTTAAATTTGAATAAAAAAAACAATCCATACTTTTAAATCTAATAATATTTTTTTCATGTAGATCACTTACATTTCTGGCAGTTTCGGGTGCAAAGACCTTATACTCAATATTATATTCTTCAAGATAGGCTATTAGTTTATTTAAAGTTTTAGTAACTCCATTAATCTGAGGAGAAAAGGTATCAGAAAAAATTGCAATTTTCATTGGGCAGACCTCCTTGATTTTAAAAAAATAAGTTAATTATTAAAATATAATTTAAAAGCGCTATAATTATTCCCACAAAAACATCAGATGGATAATGAACCCCCAAATAGACTCTTGAAAAAGCTATTAAAAAAGCTGCAGCAAAAACTATAAGTGAAATCTGACTGAAAGCAGAACTTAAGATCAGGGCAGTGCTAAAAGCTGCTGTTGTATGGCCGGAAGGAAAAGAGTAGTCTTCAAATGGATTGCTTCGGGCAGCAATATTTTCAAAAGTAAAATACGGTCGAGGTCGATTAATCTTTCTTTTAAGGATATGAACAATCAGATGACTTGAAATTAGTGTTAAAAATAATTTTTGAGACAAATAAGGATTATTGATGGATTTATAGATAGAAAATAAGATTATTAAAGCAGAGTTAAAATACATCCCGCCAAGCCTGGTGATTAAAAGCATCATGAGCTTCAAATATTTATTTTCACTGCAGTGGTTGACAAGAAAAAACAATTCCCGATCTTTAGCCAGAACCAAATTCCCAATTCTATTCATAGCTTAGTTCTCCTTTCCTAAATCATTTCTTGATTTAATCATATCACCTTATTATTACAGGATTGTAAATTATAAATTAACAGCCTGTAAATAATTTTCTGAATATGTTAACTGCTTTTTAGAAATCAGAGTCTAATAATTATATACTTATAATTAAGATAGACAATTTTACAGTACTAATAAAAAGCAGGAGGTAATATTTATGAAAAACAAATTTTTTTGGCTGAGCTTAATTTTGATTTTAGCTTTTTCACTTTCAGTTCAGGCTCAAATTAGAGTTGGTGACTTTCCGCAGAATGTAGAGGATCAATTTGTTCTGGAACCGGAAGCAATTGAAGTTGAAGTCTGGCAGCAGAATTTGGATGTGCCCTGGGAATTGGTTTTTCTACCGGAAAGTAATAGAGCTCTGGTTACTGAAAGGGATGGGAAGATAAAACAGATTATTGATGGTGAGCTGCAGTCAGAAAATTATCTAGAACTCGATATTAATTCTAGAGGAGAAGGCGGCCTAATGGGAATGGCCCATCATCCTAATTTTCCGGAAGCCCCATATATTTATCTGATGTATACCTACAGTGATAATGATAGAAATTTATATAACAGAGTTTCCAGATTCAAAGATCAGGGAGAAAAAGCTGTTGAAGAAGAGATTCTAATTGATCAGATTCCTGCTGGTAATAACCATAATGGAGGCCGAATTGCTTTTGGTCCGGACGGAATGTTATATATTACAACCGGAGATACTTTCAATAGAGAAATTGCTCAGGATTTAAATAATTTGGGTGGAAAAATTCTGCGATTAACTTCTGCAGGAAATATCCCCGAGGATAATCCCTTTGACAGTTCTCCAGTTTATAGTCTCGGCCACCGCAATCCACAGGGGCTTGCCTGGCATCCCAAAACAGATACTCTCTTCATTTCTGATCACGGTCCTTCAGGTGAAGATGGTTTGAGAGCAAAAGATAGGATCAAAGTAGTAGAAGCCGGCAGCAATTTTGGCTGGCCGGACAAAATCGGTTATTTTGAAGCTGGAGAATATGCTAATCCTCTGATTATGTGGGAAGATTCGGTTCCTCCTTCTGGCCTGACATTTTATCAGGGAGATCTATATGTAGGAACTCTGCGCAGTCAATCACTGCTTAAAATAAATCTTGCTGGAGAAAATAATAATTTTAATGTAGAAAAAATTGAACATTTCTTTAATGATGGCAGTGGCCGCTCAACTTACGGCAGAATTAGAACTGCTGTTACCGGTCCTGATGGATATCTTTACTTTCTAAGCAATA
The DNA here is from genome assembly GCA_046260625.1 of Halanaerobium sp. Lineage (GTDB taxonomy): Bacteria > Bacillota > Halanaerobiia > Halanaerobiales > Halanaerobiaceae > Halanaerobium. The sequence continues at coordinate 13,760 of JBHEOV010000027.1, forward strand.
ATCGTGATGGCAGAGGCAGACCTCGTGAAAATGATGATCGGATTTTGAGATTTAAAATTGAAGAATAGGAGGATTAAATTATGAATTCTCAACTGAAAAAGGCAGTAATTAACCACCGCCAGCAAGAAATTAAAGCTTATCTCAAAGAATTAGAAAATGACAAAAGTTTTTCGCTGGCCTCACTGATTGATAACTTACTGGATTTAATGCTGATGGAATGCAGTCTGCGCTATGGATCTTTTCATTTTGTAAAAATGAGTTTATTTTTGAGGGAGCTCTCTCAGAAAAAATATTTTTCGCGAGAGGCTGAACTAGAAATCGCTAAAGTAGTGCTGCTTGGATTATCCGAAAGGCGTTTTATTAAGCTTGAAGCAGAAAGCAGGGGCTATAAAGAGGAAGAAGTCAACCAAAGAACTTATGCTAAGCTGGCTGAAGAGATAAATAACGGTAATACTCACAACGCTTTTTATTATGCAAGCGGAATTCTGGAAAAAGAGCCAGAAAAACTGAAAGAATATCTTTTAAATTTAGGTATGGAAAGAATTCCGGACAGTCTGGGACACAGTGTTAGCTGTTTCTTTCCTGTGCTGAGAGATCTGGTTAATCATCATCAAAATATTGCAGCAACTGCAGTTTTAAGTTATATCATGTATTTGAACCGCTACAGCTATCAGGGGAAATATAATGCAGAGCCGGAAAAACGCAAAAAACTCTCTCAAGAAGAACTGGAAGATTTAGGATTTAAAGCAGTTTCTGGCAGCGGAATATTTAACCTGCACCATATGATAACCTATTATACATTCTTGATGCTGGAAGACAGTTCATTTTATCAACAACTTCCACCCTACAGTATTTTAGAAAATTATTTCGGCGGTGAAAATATTGATCAAAAGCGCCTGGAGTTAATAAAATCTGTCGGAAAGAATAGTAATTTAGCAGAAAGCTATCAGGAATTTAAAGATGGATTTCCGCTTGCTGATTTCAGGAATAATCTCAGCTTCCTCTTTGCAAATCTGGATGAAAATTATAAAAGTACTGTCAGTTATCTGCACCGCTTATTTGCAGAGCATTATAATCAAAACTGGGATCCACATTATTATACCGGTCTCTATTGTGCTCTAGGGCTCTATAAATCAGATAAAATTGAGGAGCAAAAGCTTAAAAAAATGGCCGTTGTTCAGGCAGTGAAATATTTTGTGGAAAATGTGCTGTGAATTTAACAGGTTGTGAATTTATTCTTTTTAACCCGGTACAAAATGGCCTTTTTGTACCGGGTACATAAGTGTTTACTTTACTCAATTTCTTCTACTGCAGCTGCTTCCGTTCCTGCAAAAACTATCGCCCATTTTTTAAGATCTTTTCTATCCTTAAATTCTGCTGCCCTGCCGTAGCGATCAAGTTGCTCAACAGCTTCTTTGAGTTTTTGCTCAACTAAAACTTCTCCTTTTTCTTTGTAATCAGCAGCTTTAATATATTTCAGCTCAATTAGAGCATCATAATTTCCATTTTCTTTATTTCTCCTAAAAATAACTAGATCTATATATCCTTCTTCTACCTCATATTCACTCTTAACCAGAGATAAGGTACTTAAATTTAAATAGGAAAAAATAATAACTTTAATATATTTTTCATCAAATTGTATATAATCTCGATTCGAAAGAGTTTTAAGAGTAGATTCTACTTTACTAATAAAATTTGTTATCTTTCCATTTTTAATAATCTCAACAACCGAAGCTTCAATTTCAATCGAATCAAATTCGGTTTCTCCCTCAATTATTTGGGCAAAATAATCAAAATAAATTTCTTGAACTGCATAGTTGGGAACTCTAAAATAGATAAATCCATTTTCTTCTCGATCAATAGTCAAAAAGCCGAGATAAAATAACAAAGAAAGAAAATCTTTTTTATTAAATTTCTGCTGCAGATTAAATTCTCTAGTAACTTTACCCATCTGCTCTCTGCCGCTCAATATATCTTCCAAAATAGTCATATTCTGCTTTCTATTTTTCAAGGAAAATAGATTCTGCAGCTTAGAATAGTCACTTACAATACTGCTGTCAATTAATTCTTCGGGCTCTCTACCTGATTTTTGATAACTGTTAAAATAATATAGTATCATATCACTATTAAAAACTTTTTTATCTGCATAATGACTAAAAAGATAGCCATTATAATATTCTTTTAATTTGAGCATCAATTTCTCTTTTTCTTTTTTTGTGACAGCTATTTCTTCCAGCAGAGGTTTAATTTCTTCTTCAGTAAAGCCTAGAGCCTGATTAAAGTTAGGATCTGTGGTTAAATTAGAGGCAATATTAAAACCACTAGTCATACTATCCAGGGTTATTGGACTAACTCCGGTAACAAAAAGTCTATCAATTACTTCTCCACTCATTTTTTTGACAGCCTCAAAAAATTTCCTGACAAAACCGTGTCGACTTATAATATCGTTAAATTTTGTCAGATTTTTAAACCCAAGTATTTCATTGGCAAAATGATCATATTCATCAATCAGCAGATATATCTTAGCATCAATCTTGTATTGTACTTCTGTTAAAAAAGAAGAAAGAATGAGGGCAGGACTTTCTATTTCAGGCTTAAAATCCATTTCAATCTGATACTTATTAATAAATTTATTTATGGCTTCCAGCACAATAAAACGGAATTCTTTAAATAAATTTTCTTTGGTGGAACTTTCAATTGAAGAGAAATCAAAGCTCAATATATAATAACTATTTGCTCTTTTAGTTTTATTTTGGCCAATATATAAATCACCAAAAAGCTTGTCAAAATTTTCTTTCTGCTGAATATCATAATAATGCTCTAAAGTTGAAAGAAAAAGAGTCTTACCAAAACGCCGAGGACGCAAAAAGAAAATGTATTTTTCTCCATAACTCTCTAGAATCTCAATATACTTTGTCTTATCTATATAAATATAATTTTCGTCTCTTAAATCTGCAAAATTACTTAACCCATAGGGAATTTTAGCCATCTCTACTCCTCCTTATCTTCTCTACAGAATTTATTTCGGTTATATTTAAGCTAATTATATCTTATTAATTGTCTGAATAAAAGGAAAAGAAGGGATTTGGAAAAATATAATTGCGAATTAATTATTTTTAACCTGGTACAAAATGGCCATTTTGTAACAGGTACGAAAATATAAGTTGAATAAAATATTTAATCCTGATAAAATTGGTTCAGATAAGATCAGATAACAATCTATAAAAAACATAAAACTATAATTCACTAAGGAGTGATCTAAATGTCTTACTTAACCAGAGCTTTAGATAATAATAAACTACCTTTAAAAAACAGACTCGTATTACCCCCTATGGCGACTGCAAAGTCAGATAAAAAAGGAGAGCTAAAACAGGAACTATTAGATTATTATGATGAGAAAACTCAAGGAGGATATATCTCACTGGTCATTATTGAACACAGCTTTATTTCCCAGCAGGGAAAAGCAAGTGAAGGCCAGTTATCTGCCGCAGATGATGACAGAATCGCTGGTTTAAAAAAATTAGCTGAAACTATTCACAAAAATAACTCAAAAGCAGTTATGCAGATTAATCATGCCGGAAGTGCTGCCAGCAGTGAGATTACAGGAAAGGAAATTGTTGCTCCTTCAGCAGTAGTTCATCCCAATGGGAAAGAGGTTCCTAAAAAACTCAGTTATAAAGAAATCCAGATCATCATTAATGATTTCAAAGAAGCTGCCAGGCGGGTAAAAGAAGCAGGATTTGATGGGGTAGAGATTCATTCAGCCCATTCCTATCTGCTCAATCAATTCTATTCTCCAATTACCAATCAGAGAGAAGATGAATATGGTGGAGATTTGGCAGGCAGAATTAAAATTCATTTAGAAGTTATAGAAGCTGTTAGAAAAGAAGTGGGAGAAGATTTCCCAATTCTAATGAGACTTGGAGCCTCGGACTATATGGAGGGAGGAATCACACTGGAAGAAAGCCTAAAAGCTGCTCCAAAATTGGAAGCAGCTGGAGTAAATATCCTCGATATTTCAGGCGGCTTATGCGGTTATAGTGCACAAGGTCTTGAGGGTCAGGGATATTTCTCTGAACTGACAGAACCTATTAAGGAAGTTGTATCAATTCCGGTTATTTTAACTGGAGGTATAACCGAAGCTGAAGCTGCTAAAAAACTACTCGCTGAAGAAAAAGCTGACCTGATAGGAGTGGGACGAGCTATCTTAAATGATTCAAACTGGCCTCGAAAAGCTATTCAAAGTCTCAAATAACTGAAATTACAATGTTGTGAATTAATTCTTTTTAACCCGGTACAAAACGGCCGTTTTGTACCGGGTACTTAAATATTTAGTTACTTACAAATAAATCATCATCTTCTCGCTTTGCTTTATACATTGCAGCATCAGCATTCTTAATTAAAATTTCTAATTCTCTGCTTTCATCTGGATAAAAGCTGACTCCTCCACTGACTGAAATTTTAATTGTCTTATCACCAATTACAAGCTTACCATTAAGCTTTTTAATCAATCTTTTAGCAACTTTGATGATTTCAGTCTTACTATCAAGATTTGAAAGAGCAATCAGAAACTCATCTCCACCAATCCTGGCTACAATATCTTCAGCTTTCAAATTATTCTTCATTTTAGCAGCTATACTTTCTAAAACTCTATCCCCAGCATCATGACCATAATTATCATTAATTGCTTTAAATTGATCTATATCAATAAAAATTAGACCGATATTGCTGCCTGAAAAATCTGCTTTCTTTTTTAGAGCTTCAAATTCTTCTGCAAAATACTTGCGGTTGGCCAAACCAGTTAATTTGTCATGATAGGCCTGATGCTCAAACTTTTTAAGTAAATAAACAACCACAGCTAAAAAACTTGCAAATAATACCGCCAGCAGAATAATATTGACCAGAAATAATCTCCGATGTGCACTTATTTCAGTCTGCATTATCTGATCATTATATACAATCCCCACCACATAAGAATTCCAGCCCTGCTCATTTTCCTGATCACTGACTAAAGCTGGAAAGAAACGATAGCGCAAATCATTATTTTCATTCTCTCCTAAGCTAGACTGCATATTATTCTGCAGTACAGCCTGTCTGGCAAGTTCTTCTTCAAATTCTGGTACATCTGGATTTAAATAAGGCTTTTTACTATTTCTTAGTTTGGCAACCTGATAATTAATTGGTTCAACACTGTAAAATGAAATATCATCCACAATTTCATATTCTTCAGTTAAAGCTGATGCATCTTTAAATAGATTTAAACTCTGAAAAGAAGGATACTGATCTTCAATACTGACACTGAGCTCAAATAAATACTTATTATCAGGACTCGGCATATAACTGTACTTTTTTATCTCGCCTGCCTGGGTCGAAAGATCAATTCTATCCACTTCAAATTCACTGCCTGCCATCCTTTCGCGCAAAACAGTCGCAAAACTGCCGAATCTTGAAAAATCAAGACCAAGATCTTCCTGATAAGTGGTCTTAATAATTTTTAAATTCTGATCAACTATATAAATATCATAACCAGGAAACAGCTGCTGCATTTTTTCTAAATTCCAATTCATCACATTTGAGTTTTCTTGATATTTATCCACCATTATTTCTGAGTATTCTCTCATTTCCTGATTTAACTGCTGCTCTACAATTTTATAAGCATCATTGATATAATTTACAGTCTGCATGATATTTTTTTCGACCAACTGCTGCTGAACCTGATATTTTTCTTCCACCACTTCTTTAATATTTGAATACTGGGTTGAAAATATATAAATCATGATTAGTGCCAGCAGGACTATTAGTATGTATTTAAATTTGCTCAGTAATTTTTCCAACTAGTCCCCTCCTACAAACGATACTGCTCCGGATTTTCTCCTCTAGAATCAACTACTGCTGCTTCCAATACTTCCTCTTCTTCAATAAATTTTTCAGTCTTTATTTTAAATTCCCACTCTGTCCCGTAATCGAAAATATATATAAATTCCCGTCCTGCTTCAAGTCCCAGTTCAAAGAGCTTTTTTTCGCAAGCATTAAAACCCATTCCTTCTTCCAGACGACCGTACCCCGGACCATCCCAGGCTCTGTTTGACATAAAAAATGAATAAAGATGATCATCATCAAAATTAAAAGCCTGCTGAATAGCTAAATGTAAATCCGCAAGAGTGGCAGAAGTAGAAATTTTTATCTTACGCCAGACTTTTCCCAGTTTTATCTTGAAAATATAATTGCCTTCAATTTCAGTATATTCAAAACGAGGAATTGTTCCCCTTGCTTCCGGAAAAAGATCCATCAGAGCAAACCAGAAAGGATCTTCAAAAGCCATCCTTTTTCCATAAATACCAATATCTAAACCCAGTTTGCGTAAATAAGAGAGATTAAACTCAGTAAAAGGCCAGCTATTAAGTAAAATTGGGATTATTTTTTTGCCGGGAGCTGTTAGCTTCAATTTTAAAAAGTCAACCTCCCATAAGCCGAGGTAGGTAAAATAATCGATAAAAGCTCCCAGATGATATTCAAGCTCATCATTAACAATGATTTTTCTTTTCTCTAATAATTTATTGAAAAATTCTTCGGACTCATTCTCAAAATTTGTGTTCTTTTTGGGTGCCTGCAGTTTTTCCCAGTCACAGTCCAGCCAAAAAGTTTCCAGTAGAAATAAATATTTTTCTGATTCTGATAGAGTTTGATAGGGTTCTAAATTTTTGGCTTCTACCAGATATTTTTTACTGTGGCTGTAATCAATCTTAAATATTTTACCAGCCAGAGCAAGATGATAAAAGAAATTTAAAAGTGGAAATTTATACTGCGGAGTTCTGTTGTGGCTGTCAGCAGTCTGATCAGTCTGCATAAGATCATTTAATTCAAGTAAGGTCCCTCCATTGATAAATTCCTGAGTTTTAGTTACTCTAACCTGATTTTTGTCTAAATGTTTAATAAATTTTTCGAAATCAACCAGGATTTTAGTTTTTTTCTTCACCTCATTAATCACAACAATTCTCCTTCACAATTAAAATTTTATTTTTTTACTCTTTCTGCTATCTTTTGCATATATTATACCATAAAAGCAGAAAAAAGACAGTCTGCGGAAAACTGCCTTTAAAAATAATATTATGTGAATTTATTCTTTTTAACCCGGTACAAAATGGCTGTTTTGTACCGGGTACATATAAGTTGGTACTTATAATTTTTACTTATGCCTCTTTTTAAGTTCGGCTCTGATTTGATCGGGAGTGATACCTCTTTCGGCCAGTAAAACCAGCATATGATAGACTAAATCTGCTGATTCATAAATCAACTCATCATCAGGCTCATTTTTGGAAGCGATAATTACCTCTGCTGATTCTTCGCCAACTTTTTTTAAAATTTTATCTATACCCTCTTCAAAAAGATAAGTGGTATATGAGTCTTCTGGCATCTCTTCTTTACGGCTTAAAATTAAAT
>JBHEOV010000028.1:0-20999 GCA_046260625.1 Halanaerobium sp.
ACTTTGATCATAATTTTTGGTAATTTCCAATAAATTTTTAAAACTGCGGTCAGCAATTCGCTGCTCAACAATATCAAAATCAGAGTCAGAATCCAGCTCGGAAATTCTAAGCTCAGATATTTCCTCTTCCGCTTCAGCCCCTGGCTCATAATTAACCTTGGGGGAGCGAAAATCTTCTTCCATAAATTTATTGAGTACAGCCACTTCATGTTTGCAGTATTCTTCCCAGTCATAAGGACAGTCACAGCTGCTTTCTAATTCCAGACTGTCTCTGTGCAGTCTAATCTCCGAATTAACCTCATATTTTCTGCTGCCAGAAACCTGTGCTGAGATCTGATAAAGGTTGGGCTCAAGTTTATTAATTCTGTACTGCAGAACCCGTCCCTGATTATAGTAATTAATACCGCGTCTGTATATTTTATTTGAAACTAATTTTTTGATGAAATCTCTGCTGCTCATTCTCTCAGCTCCTGCTTGAGTCGGTTTTTTCTACCATTTTTTGAAGCATCTTTTGAGAAAAGTCTTTAATTTTCTCAATCTCATTTTCAATTATGGCCTCTACAATTTTCAAATTCAGTTTTTGATATTCAGTGTTTGATTTTTATTAATCAAAATATCATCCATTATTAGCACCTCGTTCTATTTTTTCAATAATCTCTTTTCTCTCTTCATTTAAACGGGCATATTTTTTTAAAGTCAGCATTTCAAACTCCTGTTTCTGCTGCTTATTTGCTGCATAAAGCAGTTTCCCCTGAATAATCTGAGTCTTAAAGACTGTAGAAGCCTGACTTAAATCAATTAAATCAACATCAATATTTAACTTCGAGGCCAGTTTTTGAGCTGTCAAAAAACGCTGATAATCATCTATCTCTTCCGAGCTTAAAAAAGCCAGATCAAGATCACTATCATCTCTAGCTTTGCCAGCGGCATAAGAACCAAAAAGATAGATCAATTCAGCCTGCAGCTCCTCTATTAAAAATGATTTGATATAATCAAAATCTAACACCATTTTTTTGGCCTCCAATTTCAAGTCTATATTTCATTATATTATATTTAGCTGGGAAGAACAACAGGAAATAAGATTAAACTTGAATCTAATTGATAGTTTAGTTTTTTTTCCACTTCTGGGATTGACACTTCCATTGATAATTAAATTTATCGTTATTATAAATTGCATCATAAACAGGTTTTAAGAAATTCGTAATATTTTCAATAACGTATCTAAAACTTATATCATCTTTATCAATTCTTTTCAGAAATAACCGCCATTGCTTTATTTTCTGCTGATCATTTTTAAAATCATCTGAGAAAATGATTAACTCTTTGTCAAAGCTAGTTTTTCTATTGTCAAAAGTTTTTTGAACTGCCTGCTTAAGAAGATTACCACTGTAATCTTTCTTTACCATTAATGAATTAATATCATAAAAGTCTTTCATCCTAGAATTCAACAACGCTAGTGAAACCATAGCTTCAAATTTTTCAGCAATTACAGTCTCTAAAGAATATGCATTTATATTTGGTTGATCAAAATCCAACATAGATGGATATTTAATTTTAACAGCTTCTGGAACCACTATATCACCAAAACCAATATCGATCTGCAGATGTATTCTAGCCTGGCCGATCAAAGCAATTAATTTTATCCGCTGCCCTTTATACTCTGCTCCTTCGGTTATGGTCTGACTTTTTATCTCATTTGATTCAAAACTAACACCATCATTGACTTCAACTTCAGCTATTTTTTTAATAATTTTTTCTATATCTTCAACTTTATTTGATAGACCACGCAATAAGAAATCAATATCTTTTGTTGGTCGTCCTTTAAACTCAGTCATCGAATAGAGCAGCAACCCGCCTTTAAGCAAAAAATTATCTTTATATTCTGTTTTAGATAACCTATATAGCAATCTTTCCTGAACAAATAGCTGCAGCACAAGATTATAGGGGAGTTCTAATTCTTTAGAAATATTTTTGAGTCTTCCCAGAACAGAAGCTGCTAAATTTTTACTCATACTAAAACCTCCAAATATTTCGAAATTTTGTCTTCTGCCGAAGTTCCCTGCGCATAAGTCAATAATTTATTCATATTTTTTTCAGGATGTTTTAGATATTTTTTTAAGCTTTCAATCAAAATATCTTTGGGGATTTTATAACTATAACGAAAAGAATCAGAAATACTTTTTTCAATGTCATAAATTTTTATACTATATCCATCAATTTTTTCCTTTATTATGCCCTCTTTATAATATTTTTCAGAAAAATAGAAAAGATTAATTGGTGGATAAGTAACATTTTTTATCTTTTTTTGATTCGGAATTGCTACTTGATATTCAAGAGGAGTATAGGTTGTAAGTTCATAATACGATAGGGCAGATGTAAGACAAATAACTCCATCAGGAATAATCTTTGCTACATCTACTAATTCATTAACACCATTGAAATTTTGATCATTCCATTTATACAATCCTCTTTTTAGCCTAATAATCTTTCCGTTTTCCAGTAGATCACTTAAATATTTACGATGAATACCTTCCTCACTTAATTCTTTAGCGCGAAGATAACCCTTATTTTTATAAAAAATATCTTTTATTTTTCTTTGAGTTTTAGTTTTCATTACAAACACCTCAATACACAAATCGACTGTAATAATTACAACATTACAGTTCTTTTGTTCATTTACTTTAATTATACTCCTCTTATTAAGAATAATCAAGAATCAAAAAAATTGCATCTCTTTGTAGGCTTCACCTGCGCTTAAGCCTACTTTTTAGTGCATTTTGGCATTAGTTTATCTTAAAACCTGTTTCAAATTTCGTTTAAATACTTCATTTTCAGGTTCTCTTTCAATTGCCTTTTTAAAAAATTGAGCTGCCCGCTCCTTATTTCCCAGATTATTATTATAAATAGCCCCGATCTGATTATAGACATAACCGGTCTGATCATAATGTTCAACTGCTTTAACCAGAAGTTCCACAGCCTTTTTCCAATTTTCCTGCTTTTGCTCTTCAATCGATTCTTTAAGCAGCCTAAAGTATTTAAGATAATTTTCTTTGAGTTCCTTACTGCCGCAGATCACGTCTTTTTTGCTCTCATAAATTGTCTTCTCCGGCTCCAATTTCAGGGCTTTTTTAATTGCTTTTTCGGCACTATCCCATTTTTTCTGTAGAATATTTACCTCAGCCAGGGTTGCCCAGAGATAATCCTGTTTGGAATCAACCTCGATTGCCTTATTTAAATATTTTTCACCTTCATTTAATTTATCCTGACCTATTAGTGCACCTGCTAAATTAAAATAAAACATTTCCTGATTGAGGTGTGGACTGTCTTCCAGCGATAATAAAATCTCTGCTGACTCTTTGTAATAACCGGCATCCAATTTTTTGATTCCTGCTTTAAAAGCCTTCTTATCCTTCATTTTTTGAAAATATTCCTTAATTTTATTCAGCATTTTATCATCCTTAAGTTAAAATTTTTAAATATTTTTATCTCATCTAAATATATTATACAGGTAATAACTACTCATTAAAATAATATTCGGGTAAAAACTAAAAAAATTACCCATATTTTTGGCAACATGGGTAATCAGTATAAGTATTTAAAGTTTTTATTTTAATTTTGAATCAAGTTCATAGTTTTTAAATGTATTTATCCAGTCATCTCTAAACATTTCCACTGCCTGATCAGTCAGTGGATGTTGATGAGCCTGGATTAATATTTCTGGACTCAGGGTCATAGCCTGGGCTCCGGTTCTAATAAGTTCCTTCACTTGATTTGCATTTTTGATACTGGCTGTTATAATTTTTGCCGAAAAACCATTGAGCTCGAGCATTTCCTGCATTTCTCTAACCATTTTAACTCCGGATTGTTCAATTCTATCGAGTCTGCTGACATAGGGGGCTAAATAAGACGCCCCTGCTTTCGCTGCACTAAAAGCCTGAATAACTGTAAAAATTGCAGTTGCTGTAACCCTTATTTTATCAGTATCAAGCTCCTTGATTGCAGCCAGTCCCTGCTGACTAACCGGAATTTTAACCACAATTTTTTCAGATAAAGAATGAAGCTTTTCTGCCTCTTTGATGATTTTTTCTTTTTTTTCTGATAAAACCTGAACATGTAAATGTTTATCGGTTAATTTTAATAATTCTTCTAATAAGGGGAAAAGTTCCTCCTTTTCAGCAGCAATAATAGATGGATTAACTGTAACCCCAGCAAGAGGCAGCCATTCATTTAATTCCTTTATTATCTCTACATTGGCACTGTCTACGTAAAGCTCCATAAGATACCTCCTAATTATTCTTCACTCTTATACCGGCCTCTTCAATATTTTCTATTCAATTATCTCTTTAACCCTGCCAACTTTTCCATCCTCCAGCATTACCTTAATTCCATGGGGATGAGTTGCTGAATTAGTTAAAATTCTTTTAACCACACCTTCTGTCAAATTTCCACTTCTCTGATCCTTTTTCTGCACAACCTTAACTTTTAAACCCTTTTTGATATTAGATCTTTTATCTCCATTCATAATTTTCCTCCTTAATTTTTTGGTACCAGGTACCAACCCAAAATTATCACTGTTTAAAGAAACGGATGACTTAAACCTCTAGCCAGCTCTGCCAGCTGATCGAATTTATCATTATTAGTCTCTTCCTGTTTAATCTCTTCCTGCATAATATCAGCTCCAGTCTTTTTAAGATTCCAGACTTAATTTTACATTAAATTTAAAGTTATTTAAAGAAAATGAGCAAAATAACTTTTATTTTTTAAAGGATATTTCTGCAGGATGGATAAATATTAAAATAGTGATCTTTTTCATTAACTACATTATATAAGGAGTGATATGATGAATGATTCTACTATTATGGCAGTTTTGATTGACAAGCGAACTGATGCTGCACCTAAGGTTCAGAGAATTCTGACCGAACACGGCTGTATTATTAAAACTCGTCTCGGAATGCACGAAAGCAGTACCTGTGCTGATGAAGGAATAATTATTCTCGATTTGACTGCAGATGATACTGAAGTGGAAGCTCTGGAGGCTGAATTGAAATCTGTGAAAGGTGTAAAGGTTAAGAGTATGGTTTTAGATTTTTAATAAATAATTTTTTAGCAAAATATATTAAAGCTGCTCTCCCGATTCAGGTAGAAAAACTAATTAATCTATCCTCTCCGGAGAGCATTTTTCAACTTTTATGAAATAATAAACTTTAACCAGGTACAAAAACGTAAACGTAATAATCACTTATGCAGTCTTGGATCAAAGGCATCTCTCAGGCCATCTCCGACCAAATTAAAACCGAGCACAAGTAAAGCAATTGCTATCCCGGGAAAAGTTGCTATCCAGGGGGCATTGCGCAGAAAATCCTGGCCGTTGCTGAGCATCGCACCCCATTCCGGTGTGGGCGGTTGAGCACCCAGTCCCAGAAAACTTAAACCGGCTGCATTGATAATAGCTCGGCCGATACTTAAGGTTGTCTGGATAATAATTGGAGCCATTGAATTTAGGAAAATATGTTTTAAAATTATTCTAAAATCATTTGCTCCTAAAGCTTTTGCCGCCATCACATATTCCTTTTTCTTGACCGATAAGACTGAGCTGCGGACAATCCTCGCATATTGAGGTACATAAACAATCCCAATTGCAACCATTGCATTATAAATTCCCGGACCTAAAATTGACATAATCACCAGCGCCAGCAGAATATAGGGGAAAGAAAGCATCAAATCCATAACCCGCATTACAGCCATATCGATCCAGCCACCATAATAACCGGCAATCAAACCAACTGAAACTCCCAGAATCAGAGAAATAAAAACTGCAACAAAACCAATCTGCAGCGAAATTCTGGCTCCATAGATAATTCGACTAAAAACATCACGTCCAAACTCATCTGTCCCCAGATAATGCTCCGCCGATGGCGGCCTAAAAGACTTAATAAAATTCTGCTCCATCGGATCATAAGGTGAGATCAAAGGAGCTAAAAAGGCAACTAAAGTAAATAAAATGATGATGATAATTCCGAAAATTGCGGTTCTACTCTTACGCATTCTTCTAAAAGAAATGGTCCATAAACTTTCACTTTTTATGCTTTTTTCTTCTGTCATTCCTGTTAAATTTGCCAAGATTTACACCTCCTCTTAAGAATAATGGATACGGGGATCAAGATATGAGTAGAGAATATCCACAATTAAATTAATAAAAACAAAAAATGAAGCAATAACAATAACAGCTCCCTGAATTACAGGGAAATCTCTGCCTAAAATACCGTTGATCAATAATCTCCCCACTCCGGCTCTGGCAAAAACAGTTTCTGTTAGAACTGCCCCACCAAGAAAACTTCCAAACTGGAGTCCAATGATTGTGACTACGGGAATCAAAGCATTTTTGAGTACGTGTTTTAAAATAACAACTTTTTCGGATAAACCCTTGGCTCTGGCTGTTCTAATATAATCCTGATTTAAAACTTCTAAGGTAGTTGACCTGGTCATACGGGCAATCATCGCCACCGGAATTGTCGCCAGAGTAATTGCCGGTAAAATTAGATGCGAAATTGTACTCCTTAAAGCAGCCCAGTTTTGGGTAATTATACTGTCAAGAATATAAAAATTGGTCAGCACTTCAAGATCTGTCACTCGAGAAATCCTTCCTGAAATCGGCAGCCAGCCGAGTCTGGAACCAAAGATCAGCATTAACATCATTCCCACCCAGAAAACCGGCATTGAAATCCCCAGTAAAGCTCCAACCATAGTTAAATTATCAACCAGAGAATACTGTTTAATTGCAGATACAATCCCTGCCGCAATCCCAATAAAACTGGCAAAGATCATACTTAAAACAGTCAGCTCAATTGTGGCTGGAAAAGAAGCTCTAATCTCATAAATCACAGGATTCCTATTTCGAATCGAGCGGCCCAGATCTCCCTGCAGTAAATTACCTAAAAACTTTAAATACTGAATATGCAGCGGCTGATCAAAACCAAGTTCTGACCTCAAGCGGGCCACATCTTCTTCACTCCCCTTATCACCAAGCATGATCTGCACCGGATCACCGGGAATTAAATGAATCATAAAAAAAACTACAATTGAGATTGCCAGTAAAAGCGGAATCAAAATTAATATTCTTCTTAAAATATAACTAAACATTTTTTTCACCCCCGCTCATTTAAGGGGACAGCATTAGACTTTCACTGCCCCCCAATAAGATTAGAATTTTATTGATCCAACCAGACTTTATGGAAATACTTATTACTAGTTGGATAAAGTACATAATTTTCTACATTAGTTCTAACCGGAATCTGCATCTTCATGTGGTTTAAGAAGACAAATGGTGCATCTTCAACAATAATCTGCTGCACTTCTTTATAAATTTCTTCTCTTGCTGCTTCATCTGTAATCTGCTGAGCATCTGCTAATAGCTGATCTACTCTTTGATTAACATAAAAAGCACGGTTAGTTGAGCCGCGGTTAGCAGAATTAAAGAAAACATTTAAGAAGTTATCAGGGTCACCATTGTCAGCAATCCAGCCAAAGAAAGCAGCTGTATGTCTGCCGGCTTTACCCTCTTCAATATAGGTACCCCATTCTAGTTGTTCTATCTCGGCATCTATTCCTACCTGACTTAGATACTGCTGAACAGCTGTTGCCAGTCTTGCGCCAACCGGATTATATGATCTTGGAGCAGAATAGGTGCGAAGAGTAAATTCAAAACCATCTTCATAACCTGCTTCTGCCAGCAGTTCTCTTGCTTTAGCTGGATTATAAGGATATCCTTCCAGACTCTCATCATAAGACCAGATTGTTGGAGGTAAAGCTCCTTTAGCAACTGTTGCCTGCCCGCCCATTAAATATTCAGCAATTTCTTCTTTATTGATCGCATAGTTCATTGCCTGTCTGACCAGCTTATTATCAAATGGCTCTTTTTCATTATGCAGAGCAATATAACCAACATTTAGGCCGGGAGCCTCTAATAATTCCAGCTCTTCATTATCTCTTACCCTCTGAATATCAGTTGGGTTTAAACCTTCCATAACGTGAATATTACCTTCTTCCAATTCCAGCAGTCGAGTCTGATTATTTGGAATCACAGTAAAAATTAATTCATCTAAATATGGTCTGCCGTCCCAGTAATCTTCATTTGCTACCAGAGTAATCTGATCATCTCTTACCCATTCTACAAATTTGAAAGCTCCGGTACCGACAGGATTTTTAAAGATATCCTCTCCGTATTCTTTAACTGCTTCCGGACTGACAATCATAGTTGCAAACATTGCTAAATTCTTAATAAAAGGTGCATATGGATTTTCCAGAGTAAATTGAACAGTATACTCATCAACTGCCCTAACTTCTTCAATCATTCCCAGTGAGAAACCAGCATAAGGATAGGAACCTTCCATATAATAAGGATGGTCTGAATCAAGCTGCCGCTGAATATCAAAAACTACAGCCTCAGCATTGAAAGGAGTTCCATCATGAAATTCTACCCCTTCTCTTAAGTTGAAAGTATATTCCAGGCCGTCTTCAGAAATTTCCCAGTCAGTCGCTAAAGCTGCCTCTACCTCTGTAGTCCCTGATTTAAAACGAACGAGTCCGTCAAAAACATTAACAATAACATCTGCCGAGTTGCCAAGAGTTGTCATATGCGGATCTAAAGCATCAGCATCTGCTCCCTGGGCATAAATCAAGGTTCCTCCATACTCAGCTTCGTGGCCGTCAGCTAAAACAGAAGCGCTAAAGAAAACAGCAATCAGCAAGACCATCAATAAAACCTTTTTTAACATTGTTACTCCTCCTCATGATTTTGGTCAATTTATTTAAATATTATGAAAATTTACAATACTTAATAAATAAACTTTATATAATATAATTCGCTATAAAATCGTTAGATCCTGCTTATTTAGAAAATTTACTTTTAATTACCCTCTTCAATCTTTTAAAAACAGTCAGTCTTCAAAAAAATTTCTCAGTTGTAGTTCTTTAATTTACAAATCAAATAAATTAAATTATAATAGAAAGCAGAGTTATAAGGAGGTCTTGGTGATGCTAAAAGAAAAATTTAAAAAGTTAAAAGAATATTTCGATTCATATACAGCAGAGTTTGAAATGGAAAATAAAAAGGATCAAAAAAATATTCAGCTTAAAATTGACCACAGCCAGAGAGTAACCGCCGATATGGAAGCAATAATTAGCACCATGTCACTGACTGAAACCGAAAAAAATCTGGCTAAAATAATCGCTCTCTACCATGATATCGGCCGCTTTAAGCAGTATAAGGATTATCAAACTTTTTCTGATTATAAGTCTGAAGATCACGGTCAGCTCGGGGTAAAGGTAATTAATCAAAATAAATTGATCGATGATTTAAGTAAAAATCAACAGAGTATAATTTTTAAAGCAATTGAAAATCACAACAAGGCTGATCTCAAAGAAAAACATTTCAATAACGAAGAAGAAATATTTTTTGCTAAACTGATCCGTGATGCTGATAAAATGGATATTTTCAATATTTTTGTGGAGAGATATAAAAGAAAAAGTCAAAAAGACTATATAATCAAACTTTCGACTGAGCCAGAAATCAGTGATCAGATTTATAATAAGGTCTTAAATCAGGAATCAATTAATTATGATAAGCTGGAAACAATTAATGATTTAAAAATAATGCAGCTCGGCTGGATCTATGATATTAATTTTAAAGAAACTCTGGCGATTATAAAGGAACGGGAATATATTGAGACAATCTATAATTCTATGGATCAGAGTCAGAAGGCTGAAAGGATTTATCAGCAGGTGAAGGAATATCTTGAAACTTATTTTTAAGTATCATTATAAAAACTCCTGGCAATAAAAAACTAATTTACACCAGGAGTTGACTTTATTTATTTCTCTAATTTCCCATCATAAAAGATGGTCTGCGGCAGCTTAATCTTCTGCAGCCAATTTTTAATCTCTTCTTCTTTAACCTGATTGGAGACAAACTCATTCTGAGAAAAATTAATAAAAATTCCATCCAGATCAAATTTTTTAACTTCCTGCTTTAAATCTTCTAAATTATGTTCTTTAATCAGACTTTGATCCAGCTCAAAATTCATTGATCCTGCTAATTCATTTGCTTCCTTTAAATAATCTTTGGCATTATCCTGACAGATATCAACAACTGAATCTTCAACATCACTAACGACTTTTTCCCCTAAAAAACCAACATCAGAAATCAAATGATCAAAAAGTTTGGGCACTTTCTCCAGCATTACAGCTCTCACATAGAGTTTATCATTTGCTTTAAGCTTCTTTTTTAGATGTTTATTAATTTTCTTTAAACCACCATAACTGAATAAAATCAGCATATATTTTTTCATTTATTTATCCCCCACAAGTTTAAACTTTATTTGAAGTTAATTTTTCTTCTTGTAATTCTTTTCTAAACCACTGCTTTCTTCTAAGTCTCAAAGATTATCTAGCTATTAATTAATTTGAAAATAATTTTAAACAAAAATTTCCAGTCCAATCAGCGGCCAGTAGAATCTGGCAACTAAAATATAAATAAGCCAGCCAATAACTTTCAGCAAAAGTCCCCATTTTAGGGCATCTCTGATCTCATAATAACCGGAAGAAAAGGCAATTGCATTTGGTGGTGTTCCCATCGGCATTAAAAAGGCAAGTCCACCTGAGAGGGCAACTGATAAAGTCAGAAGTACCGGGTTTAAGCTGTAGGCTTCAGCAGCACTAAAGGCTAAGGGTAAAATTACAGCAACTGAGGCCACATTACTTACTCCCTCAGTTAAAACTGAGGTGAAGATTGCCAGCATCACAATAAATAAGAATGGAGCAATATCCAGTTGAGAGAAAAATCTCGCGGCCATCCAGTCAGTAACTCCGGTTTCTACCAGGGAAGAAGCAACAACTACCGCTCCTCCATACATTAAAATTACTCCCCAGTTAACATATTCTTCTACTTCCTTCCAGCCCACTACTTTAAAGGCCACAATTAAAACTCCACCAAGCAGAGCAGTAACAGCAATGTTGATCAGATTTGATAAAAAGAGCCAGCTAAAAACTACCGCTCCTAAAATTACAATTAATCTCTGTTCTGCTCCGGATAGACTCCCCTTTGCTTCTGACTTAGCCTTCAATTTTCTCAGAGAATGAGAGGTATCATCAATATCAATATCAGCAAATTTAGCAATAATCACCGCAAAAACAATCAACAACAGAAATGGCAGCGGCCAGCTGTATTTAATCCATTCAAAAAAGCCAATAGAAATCCCATAATGTTTTTCTAAAAGGCCAACTGCCAGCAGGTTGCGGGCACCACCAAGATAGGTTGTGATACCACCGATTACTGTTCCCCAGGCCATTGTTAAAAATAATAGTTTACCATAATTGCTCTCCAGGGGTTTTAAATCGAGGCTAACTGCAATCTCTAAAACTATTGGAAAAAGCAGAGCGGCAACCGCGTGTTCGGGCATAATTAAAGATAAAAAGGCAGCTGTAAATAAAATTCCATATAATAGTTTAAGTGGACTGCTGCCGCTGAAAGAAATTATCTTAAAAGCCAGCCGGGAACCAAGCCCTGTCTGATAGAGACCGGAAGCTAAAATTAAAGCTCCCAGAATAAAAAAGATTGCCTTAGAGCCAAAAAGTGAAAAAGTATATTCGATACTCATTACATTAAGCAGCGGCAGCAGGGCAATTCCAAGCAGTGAAGTCACCGAAAGCGGCAGTACATGAGTTACCCAGAAACTTAAAACCAGCACAAAAACTGCCAGTGCTCTCTGTCCGGCCGGATTTAAACCGGTCATTGTTGGCATTACTAATAAAATTACAAAAAATATTATTCCGATATATTTAATTATTTCTTTAAAGTACTTTAACATAAAACCATTCCTTTATATCTATCTTTACGAATTATTTATTCTGTACCTGGCACCAAAAAACTACCACTTATTAAAAAGTTAAAAACCCCTCCCTTTTCGCTCCCAGGAGAGGTTTTAAAATAGCTATTTTGCCATTTTTCTTTCTAATTTATATATTTCTTTTTCATTC
Organism: Halanaerobium sp.; assembly: GCA_046260625.1. Lineage (GTDB taxonomy): Bacteria > Bacillota > Halanaerobiia > Halanaerobiales > Halanaerobiaceae > Halanaerobium. Next base: position 12,034 of record JBHEOV010000028.1, read on the forward strand.
TCAATCTGTTTGTGAGCGTAATAGGACATATCAGATTCGATGTTATCAAGTTGAAATTTAGTTTCTGTTCGATATTCACTTAAACCTCCAACCTGATCAAATGTTGCATCAGCTCTTTTTTCTATCCGGGCCAGTGTTTCATTTGTTTCATTTCTGAACTTATTAAATTCTCCTCTGAACTTAGAAAGATTAACTTCCAGAGCATCAACTCTCGAATCTAAACTCACAACTTTAGAATCTAACTTAGCAACCTTAGAATCTAACTCAGTCACTTTAGTATCTAACTCAGTTACTTTAGTATCTAACTCAGTTACTTTAATATCTAAGTCAGTTACCTTGGCATCTAATTTATCAAACTTGGAATCCAGAGTGTCCACTTTTGAATCCAGTCTATCAAACTTCGAGTCCAAATCTTCAATTTTAGAAAGGATTAATTTTAAAGCCTTATCTTCAGCCACCTCATTTTCGCCCTCCTTCCTTCGTTTTCTCCATAAATCTTTAAAATCTATTTTAATTTATTATTTGCTAAGTTTATTATATTACTTTAGAGATTCTTTAGCAAGGAAATCAAAGAGAAAATGATAAATTGAAACAAAGCTTAATCTGCAGTAGCTAAGGATTTTAAGAAGACTTTTTATTCTTTTTAAAATCCACCTTTTTTACATTATCACGCCGGGGCTGATAGGTATCTACCAGATCAACCAGAGCCGAAATAATCTCAGGTCCAGCAGCCTTTTCTGCCAGTTCCTCCAGTTTAGCAAGATGCTTATCTAAAAACTGTTGATCCACAGCTCCCAGGTTATTGATAAAAATCCGCTCGTGTTCTGTCGGAATATTATCTTCGGTATCACATAAAAGCTCTTCGTAGAGTTTTTCTCCCGGCCGCAGTCCAATTACATCAATATCAATATCTTCATAAGGAGTAAAGCCAGAGAGTGAAATTAAATCTTCAGCCAGCTCCATAATCTTAACCGGCTCTCCCATATCAAGCACAAAAACTTCTCCACCTTTTCCAAGAGCTCCGGCCTGAATCACAAGCTGTGAGGCCTCCGGAATAGTCATAAAGTAGCGGGTTATATCCTTGTGGGTTACTGTTACAGGACCACCATTTGCAATCTGTTTTTTAAATAAAGGAATTACACTTCCCTGACTACCCAACACATTACCAAAGCGGACTGCCATAAATTTAGTTTTAGACTTATTATTAATAGTCTGCGCAACCATCTCGGCTGCTCTTTTGGAAGCTCCCATTACATTTGTCGGATTAACTGCCTTATCAGTTGAAATTAAAACAAAGCGATCAATTTCAAATTCAGCAGCAGTTTGAGCTAAATTCCTGGTTCCTAAAATATTATTTTTAATAGCTTCTTCAGGACTGGTCTCCATTAAGGGCACATGTTTGTGGGCAGCTGCATGAAACACAACATCTGGAGAATGTTCTCTAAAAACTTTTTCCAGTTTAGCCTTATCTCTGATACTACCAATGATAGAGATTAAATCTAAGTCTGGATACTCATCTTTTAAGTCTCTCTCTAGAAAATATGTGGTATTTTCATTCATATCCAGCACAATAATTTTTTTTGGCTCAAATTTAGCCACCTGCCGGCAGATTTCAGAACCGATTGAGCCACCTCCACCGCTGACTAAAATAGTTTTAGCTGTCAGATATTCAGAGATTTCATCAGAAATTAAATCAACCTGATCCCGGCGCAGGAGGTCTTCTACTTTCACCTGACGAATCTGATTTAAGGAAACATCTCCTTTTAGAATCTCATAAACTCCAGGGACAATTTCAACTTCAACATCTTTTCTATTGCTCAGTTCATAAAATCTTTTGATCGTTTTACCTTCAGCAGAAGGAATAGCAATAATCACTTCATCAACTGAATATTCTTCAATTAACTGCGGGATTTTTTCGCTTTTACCAAGTACCTGATGTCCGTGAATTTCCAGTGACTGTTTATCCGGATCATCATCAACTAAGCCGACTACTCTTTTTCCGATTTCGGGATGTTTCTGCATTTCTCTAATAATCATTTCGGCTGCATCACCGGCACCAATGATTAAAACTCGGCTCTGGGCTTTTTTACTCTGATTGCGGTTTAAAAAGTCCTTTAAAAGCCTGAGCCCAAAACGCATCCCTCCTAAAAGAAAGATGTCTGTCATTAAATTGATGGCCACGATACTGCGGGGAAAAGCAACTCTAAAAAAATATAAATAAATTACAAATAAAGTATTAATGAAAATTGTTGCTTTAAAAATAGAATAAAGCTCTGACATGCTGGCATACTGCCACATTTTGTTATAAAGTGAAGAAAAATAAAGAACTGAAAATGAAATAACTGTAATTGCGGCTAAATAATTAAGCTCAAAATACTGCAGCCAGGCCTCATCAAAGCGCAAAAGAAAAGAAAATAGTACTGCCAGATTAATCAATAATAAATCAATGATTATCAACCGGGGTTTCTTATATAGTTTTAATAAAAATTCAATCATTAAATCTCAACTCCCAAAATATTAATTTCTCCCTGTAAATAGCTATTTCTATTATAATGTAATTTCTGATTTAATTCAATCGATTCGACAAAGTTAGCTATGAAAAACTCCCACCAGAATTTAAATTCCAGAGAAAGTTATCAAATTTATCAATTTTCCTTACCCAGACAGCATTTCTTATATTTTTTACCACTGCCGCAGGGACAGGGAGCATTTCTGCCTACTTTTTCTCCTTTAACAACTGTCTGTTCACCGACTGAACCATCTCTATCCTCTTTTGGCAGTGGCTGCAGGTGTTTTTTCTCTTCTTCAAACAGCTCATTTGGAGTATGACCTTTTAAGATCCACATCCGGGTATTATTGTGCAGCTCATTTAACTGCCTTATAAATTCATCAGTCTGCTCCTCGCTTTCAAACTCATATTTACCAGTAAAGTCCTGCAGAACCTTGATTGAACTTAAATCATTTTTTATATCAAGCATTATTTCCCAGAGTATAGCTTCAGCCTCAGCTTTAGCAATCGGAAAGTCATTAATCAGCATTTTTTTGAATTTACGCTGCACAGAATTTAATTTTTGCTGCTCATTAGTTCCTGCATAGAGTATTTCTTTTTTGCGGGGTAGATAATAATCGACATTTGCTCTCATTTGAATTTCATCAATTATGGCCTCTGGATTTAAAACTCCAGGATCAAGATAGTAATGGTTGTGGCGTTCAAGATCATAAGTTGAAAGATATGTTTCCTCAACTACCATTAAAAATCGAAAAAATTCTTCTGGATCTTCCCCAGCTTCAAAATACTGATCGTAAAATTCGATAAGTTGATTTGCTTTTAAGGCTCCATAATAAACCAATAAACCGCGGGCAAAGCTTTTATGTTTTTCATTTTGCTTAATTTGATTATTAAATTCAGGCTCAGAGATAATCTCTTCAATCTCTTCTGCCAGATCAACCGGGATTCTTACAGAAGTTTCTTGCTCATTATCTATTAAATCGAGAATTCCCCGGTAATAAAAATTATATAAAGCAGGTGGTAGAATATCTTTAAAGTTTACTTCAACTCGATCATTTTCTTTCTGCTTTGTAATTACCATTTCTAAAAATTCAATATTTTTCGAAAGCTGGTAACTCAGCCAGCTTTTTAATTCCCCTTTGATTTTTTTATCCAGTGCCTCAATTAATTCAGCTTTATTTAACTGACTGATTCCTTCAAACTGCCAGTACTGTCTAATTTCAGTTAGTTCCTTTTTAGTTAAAGTTGAGAAAAAATCTTTTAAATTCTGCTGTGACATAACTCAGCCTCCTCTTAAGCTGATTAAATTATATGTAAAATTTAAACGAATTATTTGGCTTAATTATAGCATAATACTTAGCAGTTCTCCAGCAATTTGTCGTATTATAAAATTAGCTGAAACTCAAAACAAAATACCAAAATTCCAGTCTGAAATTCCTGATTAATGCAGAGTTTATTGCTTAGAAATTTATCACCATAATTTACTGTCAGACCGTCCTTGGTTAAGAATAATTACTTTCACTTCATCTATCTGCTGTATTTACACTGCCCGTCGCAAAAAAAATCCCGAACCTTAAGATTCGGGATTTTAACTAAATTTTAGTTTTAAAACGATCATAACGAAAGGGCTCTGTATCTAGAGTAGTTTCTTTTTCCAGTGCCATCTCACTTAATAATTTTCCTACAGCAGGTGAGATACCAAATCCATGTCCAGAAAAAGCACAGGCAAGAATTAAGCCTGGAACTTCTTCTACCCGACTTATCACAGGGATGTGATCAGTGCAGTCGTCAATATATCCACCCCAGCTGCGTATAATATTAAGTTCTTTTAGTACAGGAAAATATTTAATTATCCCCCGACAGATACTGGGAGCAGTTTTGCTTAAGGTTGGATTGTTTTCATCTTCAATTGCATAGGCATCCATTCCCGAAGTACCTCCAAAAACAAAAGATCCATGTTTTGACTGATGACCGTAAAAATCAGCTGCAGCAGTCCCCAGCATCTGATAAAACATAGGCGGTCTCGGCTCAGTAACCAGTACTTCAAGTAAGACCTGTTTCATTGGAATATCAATACCAACTGTCTGAGCAATACTGCGGCTCTCATAACCGGCAGCAAGAATAATTTTATCCCCCTCATATATTGAGTCATTTTTGGTTACTACTCTGCTTGCTTTTCCAGCAACCTTTCTTATTTCGGTAACTTCTTCACCCGAAATAAAACGCGCTCCTAATTCTCTTGCTTTTTTATAAAATCCTAATGTCACTTTTAATGGATTTGCATGTCCATCTGTTGGACACCAGCTGGCTCCTATTACTTCTTCAGAAAGATAAGGGTTTATTTCTCTTGCCCGCTCACCGGAGATCATTTTTAAATCCAGACCCTCTTTTTTCCCGTTTTCTACTAACTCATTTAAAATCTTAAGATGTTCTTTAGTTTTTCCTAAACGCAGGTTACCTTCTTGATAATATTCAACATCAACCCCGAGTTCTGCTGACAGTGTTGGCCAGAGATTTTGAACAGCATACTTTGCCAGGACTAATTCTGCAGGATGTCTTCCTGACTGTCTGACACCACCACCGTTTCTAGTTGAGCCACCATCACCGATATTTTCTTCTTTTTCCAGTACAATCACACTTTTTCCGGCCTGAGAAAGATAATAAGCAGCAGCATTTCCAATTACACCACTACCGATTATTACAATATCTGCTTTATCTTCAATACCTTTTTCATTTTTTATCTTAACCATAAATTAACTCCTCTCTTTATCATTTGCAAGTACTTCCATCGCAATAGGACGCATTGGTGCCCGTCCTTTTGCAGAACCTATCTGCAGAGAGGAAATATCCAATTCTCTTGCAATTATATTTTTCACCAGTTTTTCACAGGTCTGACCCTGACAGAGCCCCATTCCTGTCCGTATAAATTTTTTTACCTCCTGAAAAGTAAACATCCCTGCCTGTACTGCTTCTCTTATTTCACCTTTTGTAATTTCTTCACATCTGCAGATTATTATTTGATCATCATCTCTTTTAGTAAAGGATTTAAGCTCTTTTGATCTATCATTAATTTTACTCACTTTAAGTCCCTCCCTTTTTTTCTTTAAAAGCTCTGGCTTTTTTCTCATATTTTAGCGGAACTTTCATCGTCAATAAATTGGTTTTATCTAGAGCAGCAAATGATTTAATTTCAACTATCTCTGCCTGACAGATCTCTTCTCCACTCCTATCAAGAGCAAATCCCAGCTCACCCAGAGCAGGGATAGGAGAAAATTCATAAGGTACTGTAATATAGCTGTATCCACTTTCTGCTTCATTATTGATCAGAAAAACTGCCTGGCCTGGACAGGAAGCAATACACATTCCACAACCTGTACATTCTTCTGACTCAAGCAATTCTGGTAGAGATATGATATCTTCAACCAGAATACATCCATTGGGACAGGAGTCCTGGCAGGGGTTACATGGTATATTCTGAGTGCATTCAATTACTGGATGAACACCTTTCTTTTCTTTAACACCGGGATATTTTTCTATTTCTTCACTATCTACATAACCTTTAGTCAAAAGATTTTTTGATATTTGATAACCTTCCTCAGTTTCTGAGAAATTTTTACCTTTATTCTCTGGAGCAAACATTCCCTGGCGCAGGCTTGCAAGTGATTTTTCCTGCACTTTAATTTCTTTTAGAAAGTCTTCTTGATTAATATAGCCCAGATCATATGAGACTGCTGTACCAGCAATTCGTCCTTCAATCATTGCCGAACTGGCCTCTTCTATTCCTGAAACATCTCCGGCTGCATAAATTCCTGTGACAGTTGTCTCTCCATACCTGTCACAGACTGGAACTTTTCCCCCTTTTTGGGGATCATCTTTAAGCTCACAGCCAGCCATATCAAGAATCTTAGACATCGGAGATAAGCCAACAGAAAGACAGATAGTATCTACCTCAAATCTTTGCTCTGTACCTTCTATTATATTCCAGTTTTCATCAACTTCAGCTATCACAGCAGCAGTTACACAATCATTTCCTTCGGCTTTGACTATGGTATGAGAAGTATAAAAAGGAACTTTCGTTCTAGCAACTTTTGCAGCATGTACCCCATAGCCGCTGATTTTAGGTGCAGCATCAACAACCGCAGCAACTTCAATTCCAGCCTGCAGTAATTGATAACTTACAACAAGACCTACATTACCGCTGCCCAGCATCAGTACTTTTTCGCCTGGTTTTATACCGTGAATATTCATCATTGTTTGAGCAGCTCCAGCACCAATTACACCTGGCAAAGTCCAGCCTGGAAAGCTGATCATCTTTTCTGCTGCCCCTACTGCAACAACAACTGCATCTGCCTTATAATGAATTACCTCATTTCCTTTATTAATAACAACCTCTTTAAAAGGATATAAACCTATAACCTCAGCCTTTAAAATTATTTCTACACCAAGGCTGTCTGCACTTTCTAATAGCTCTTCCCCTATTTTAAAACCTCTGATTTTTGCTCTGTGTTCTTTTGAACCAAAAAATTTATGAATCTGTTTAAAAAGCTGTCCTCCGGGTTTATCATTTTCATCAAAAACAACTACATCAAGTCCCCTACTGGCTGCCTCAATAGCTGCTGATAAACCTGCAGGACCTGCACCTATCACAATTAAATCATATCTTTTCACTACTTATCATTCCTTTCTGCTGCTAAAAAATCTTAGGGTTTATCAGTAACTCCATATTGAGTTTTAACTTTCATTCCTTTGGTGAGGGGAGTAATACAGGTTCTTACATTTGGTTTACCATCAACTATCATCACACAATCAGTACATCTTCCGATAGCACAAAAAACACCTCTGCTCGAACCCTTTTTTGTCTGACGATGAACCATAATCCCGGCAGCTCTTAAAGCGGCAGCGATAGGTTCATCCTCATATCCTTTAATTTCTTTACCATCTACTGTAAAAGTAACTTCTTTGCCTTTTTTGAAATCTCCTAAAACAGGATGTTTTTTAATTCTCATCTTCAATTCCTCCATTACTTTTTAACATCAGATCAAATCTAATAGTTTTTTATCTTAAAACAAAAACTTGATAATTTATGCTAAAAATGGGCTGTCCCATAAATTTAATTTCTTTCCAATTCCTTTTTCTACAGCTTTTCGATAAACAGTGGTTCCCCAGGCTACATCTTCAATCGGCATTCCACCAACAGATAATATTACTATTTCTTCTTCTTTTCTTTTTTTAGGAGTCTTACCTATAATTATATCTCCCAGATCATCTAACTGGCTTTTTTTCATCTTTCCATCATTTACCAGGTCCATACAGTTTACAGCTGGAATAGGAATAGTCTCATAAGCAGGATAGGGCATTTCGTCTGCCCAGGCTTCATAAAGGTGTAAATTATCTGCTACATTTCTAGCTCTATTAATAACAAAATCTTCATCAAATCTTGCAGAAGCAGGACAGCAGAAAACTGTTCCAGGATCTATCCATTCTTCTTTTACATATGGATATTTGCTGATATCACCAGTTGATGTTGATGTTGCTATAATTACAATATCCGAACCTTTAACAGCACCTTTAATCTCATCAACAACTTCAATCTTCTTAATCTGGGGATGTTCTTTTTTAACATATTCAATAAAACGATTTAAAGAACCCTGACTTCTACCTTTTATTTTAACTGTATTTATTTTTTCTCTCACTGCTAGAGCTGCTGCAAGAGAAGTCTTTGCCATTACCCCCGGACCCACAACTCCTACAACTTCAGCATTTTCCTTAGCAAAATACTTTACTCCAACCCCTGGAACTGCACCAGTTCGATAAGCACTGAGAATATTAGCTGACATATAAGCCATTGGAGCACCTGTATCTTTGTCATTTAAGGTAAGCATAAGTATAGAGCGCGGCAGCCCCTTTTCTTTATTCTCCACATTAGAACCATACCACTTCATACCTACCATATCATATTGACCACCGAGATAAGCCGGCATTGCCATAAATCTTCGATCAGGACCATGAACCGGCATATTAGGAAATTCTGACTCCTCAGGAAACTCCATCATTACTCCATGAGAATTCCCGTTTGGTCCTCCCATCCGATAATCACCTGTTTTCAAAAGACGAAACACATCTTCCATTGCTTCAACACAATTTTTCATATCTTTTACACCGGCTTTAATCATATCCTCTTCATTTAAAAACAAAAAATCAATTTTTTCATCTAACATAATAAAACCCCTCTCTTAAATTAAGTTTATTTTTTAATATTAATCAGGCCAGTTTCTTTTCTGCCTCATTATCATATACATCAGTTTCTAAACCATTATTCTCATTATAACTAGCTGCTTCATTTTCAATTACTTTCTCAATTGTAATAGTTTCAAAAAGATCTTTTTTCATTACTTTCTTTATCCAGATCACCGAATACACAATTAATACTGCAAATAATGCCAGTGCTGTCCTGTAG